>CANHHX010000069.1 GCA_947461125.1 Bacteroidota bacterium
AATTGCAGTACAATATCTTTTCCAGTGTCCATCCCATACGAGCAGCACTCGGCGTAATTCCCATCTTTACATGCTATTCTGGTATGTCCCGTTGTGCCAGCTTTTCCTTGCTCAATGGCAAAACATTTAGCATTTTTATAGGCTTCATTATCAAAATAAAGCGGATGGACTGGTTGCATGTAATTTAATAAGCTCATTAACGATTGTCGGTAACTAGAATTTTTTACGTAGTCGCCATACTTTTCTGTTCCGTAATAGTTTACAACTTCATATTTTAAAAAGTCTTTTGGATAAAGTCTGCAAAGATTAATATACAAAATACATTCCTTTTCGGTAGTTGTTAAATATTCGATGTTTTTAGCTGTATTAGCTTTTTCAATTTGAGCAGTTGTCCAATTTTGCGCATTCACAATTGAAAACTGAACTAAGAAAAGTAGTGCGCACGAAATGGTTATTATTTTTTTCATCTTTTTGAATGGATTTGTTAAACCAAAATTAAAAGATCAAAATATCTTAATTTGTTATCAAAACCTAAAACTACAACACCTTAACATAACAGTGTGTTAATGTATTGTATGTCAAATTGTAAGGCAATAGCATTTTATCATTTAAGTTTCTTATTATTCTTTTTCAATTGGGTTTTCCTAAAATTTGTTAAATTTGAAATACCTAAATCTCGTTTTTTTTACAAAATATAAGCTAAACGATGAGTAAAAAGAAAAACAAAAGTAATTTTAACATTAAAGTACCAAAATTTATTGATGACTTTTTTGAATTAATTTTCGAAATATTCATTTATCCTAAGGAATCAACTAACTCGTCAAATGGTTCTTCATCAAGTAGTTCTTCATCAAGTAATTCATCATCTTCTGAAAGTAAAATCGAAAATCTAGTAGTATGCCCAAGATGCTATGGTAAAGCTTACGTTGATTTAAATGATATTAAAAGACTAGGGATGGAACACAAGTGGAGTCATGCGGGGCCATGCGGATACTGTGATGGAACCGGGAGAGTAAGAGCTAGCAAAGTTAGATTTGTAGATCCCGGCCTTGGATCTAACGTAGACAGACCCTAATTTTTATTGGGTATAGATTGCCCCTTCATAATTATTTAACGATATCCCAACGAATCCTTAACGCTTCCTTATTAATTAACGAAATACTTTTGACCTTCCCCCTTAACAGTATTTTCTAATTAATAATTCTCCCGTATGCGGCTAGCTCTTGTTGCGCTTTCTTTTTTGCCTCTTTCTTTTTTTGGCCCTGGTAAACCAGATAAATACCCTCCCATAGAAGATCATTTTGATTTACACTGGTCTACACAAATGGGTTCGGCAAGTTTTAGATCCAATGTTATTGTAACGAATAACAGTTTAATCATTGGATCCAATGGCACTGATTTTATGGACTATTATATTTCAGACAAAAAATCTGGCGTGTATACCATCAATCGTAAAACAGGGGACATTATGAATCATTTTGCCAATGAGCCCCTTGGTGATATGGATGTTACGGGACTATTAATGTATAATAACCGTTTGTATTTTGGCAATGACAACGAAGAATTTTTGTGTACCTCGCTGGATGGTAAAATTATATGGCGTAATCCCGCTTCTGGCGATATGGAGCATGAGCCTGTGCTAATTAATAATGCTGGGGTACCCCAAATCGTTTATGCTACCGAAACAGGTGAAGTAAAAGCCGTTGATCCAGCAACGGGTAAAGCTTTTTGGAGTTATTATGTACCCGAATTTGATGGATGGAAACCTGGTGACAATAGGGCTTTGTTTAAAGTGAAATCTTATTTTTCAAATACCTATGCCTTTTTTACAAAACCGATTGTAATTGATGTATCAAAAGATGGCGTTTTAGATTTAGTGTACCACACGTATGATGGTAGATTGTTTGCTATTAATGGGGCATCGGGTAAAAAGTTATGGATACATGACGGTGGTAATGGAACAGAACTAGCTATGGTACAAACGGGTTCAAAGGCTAATCCTACCATTAGTTTTTTTGCAAAAACATTTGATGAGAAATACAATTCAACAAGCCATTTAGTTACCATCAATAATGAAGGCAAGCAAATTGTTAAAATTGATTTACCGGGTAGTACTTTTGGAATGGGCGTTAATTCCCTTTCACTAGACAATTTATTTATTGTTGCGCGCGATTCTTTACTTGAAATTGATAGTAAGGGTAGTTACAAGGCATACTCCCGTTCTAACCTCTATGAAGATGTTGATTATTTTGGGAAAAATGTAATTGAAGAGCGCAATGGATACGAGTCGCTTATTTCCAATAGGCCTTTTTCATACAAAGGCGATAGCAATTGCATTGTTATTTTAAATCAGCACGACTATGCGAATTACGAAAACGGTTTTGTAGAAATTTATTCATTAACCAGTCATAAAGTAATGGCTCGTTTTGGGTTACCAAAGCCCTCTGAGTTTCCGCCAATGATTGCCGACATCAATAAAGATGGGTATCTCGACTTGCTCATCAACTGCTTCGATGGTTATTTGTACTGCTATAATTTAAAAGTAAAACCTTAATAGTATGATTTTGAAAAATAAATTCGCCTTTGGTATTGTTCTCGTAACAGTTATGGTTAGCTGTTCTGATAAAAAAGTTTCTTATGAACAAAAAATTGAACCACCCCTTGTTGGAAGCGCCCTAGCCTTTGACTTATATGCTTATAAACAAGACACGAGTATTCGTATTGCCACTTCAAAAGGGACCCTTATAAGCATAGAGCCCAATACTTTTGCCCATGCAAACGGTACTGCGGTATCTAATCAAATTATTATCAAGGTTAGAGAAATGCATACGGCAAATGAAATTTTTAAATCGGGAATTCCAATGAGTGTTGATGGTGCTAGAAAAGATTTTTTACAATCTGGTGGTATGCTTGAAATTAGGGCGTTTGATAATAAAGAGGAGCTGGTAATTGCGAATGGAAAAAGTATTGGCGTGTCACTTGCACAGTTTAACCCATCTAATGGATATCGCTTGTTTCATTTAAACGAGCATCAAAACTGGCAAGTCAATGATACATTTGTAGTTCAAAAAAATCAGCGTAAAAAGAGTGGGTTAGATAAAATCATCAACTTTTTTAAGCATCCCACCCGCCAAAACGGACTAGCGGGAAATAATGAGTTTGAGATTGTTGCTAATGTAAAAGAGTCGCCTCAATTACGTGCTTTTCAAAATCAAAAGTGGAGAATTATAGATGGTACTAACCCTAAAATGGTTCAAACAGCTATGCGTATGTCTTGGGATGATGTTGTTGTAAAGCCTGTCAATCTTAAACAAAAAATTTACAGGCTAACTTTTACAAGAGCTCTTACGGTGCAAGGTTCTGGCGAACAAAACAAAAGTTTAACAGTGCAGGCCAGTCCAGTAAATGTAAGTGATACTGCATTTGCTAAGCAATTGATCAACTATGAGGAAACAATTGTAAAAATGAATAATGAAAAGCTTCGTTTAGAGGCAGAGGCGGATATGGTGAGCAGTTTTCGAATCAGACAAATGGGCGTTTGGAATATTGATAAAATCATGAATAAAGATGAGCTAACAAGTGTTTCTCTAAAATTTGATTTTGAAAAAGAGCTGGATCCTTATGTTCATCACATCAAGCTTTTTGTTTTGCATGAAGATGATAATTCAGTTATTTATTACTTGCCACAAGACTGGAAAAACATGAAGCTCTCAAAAGTTAAAAGAAATTCTTTGATAGCCGTTTTACCTGGCAATAGAGTAGCCGTGGTTGATGCAAACACTGTTAAGTCAAAAATGCAATTGGGAGGATCAGAAATTAATTTTACCACTAAAATTGATTACTCTACAAATACTTTGGTATCAAAATAGTTGTTTAAAAGGGGCACTGGATTGGTGTAAAACGATAATGCATCCATTTTCTTATTCATCCATTTAGGAATAATTGTTCCAATCGAGTAATGTAAATGGGCAGGGGTATTTTTGGCATTGCCAGTATTACCTACTGTGCCAATTTGCGTGCCATTATTTACAATACTGCCAGCATGTGTTTGTATTTCTTTGAGGTGCGCATAATAGTGTGTCTTAAATGCTGGGCCTAAAACCACCACCACATTGCCGCCTAGTGAAAATACCCCCGTATAGATGACAATTCCTTTGGAGGCAGAAATTACAGGCGTGCCAGCTTTTGCAAAAATGTCAACGCCTTTATGTTTGTGACCTGCCCTTGGCGCTCCAAAGGCTTTTTGATCGTAACTGCGTTTGGAGCTCCCTAAAACAGGGGATGTAAAGGTCCATTTGCTGTAATTATAGAAGCAAAAGAGGGTAATAACAGCCAGTGTTACCCCCAGAATGATCTTTGTTTTGTTGTTTTTCATGGGATAAATATCAATAAAATGTGCACTAAATTATATCTCTAAGTAAATTTTAACAATTTAATTATATATTTTATATCAAAAATATAAAATAGTAACTACATTTGCTAAAATTTGTGATTATGCTATTACTTCTTCTGACGGATGATAATAATCTGACTATTACGCTAGACAACTTATTTCATATATCTACTGGCATTTTAGAGGATAAACACGAACGGTTTATTGAATTGGGCGACGAGCAGCGAAAGGTTTGGTTTTTGCATATGGGTGATATGCTTTCTGATGATGGGCTTATTGATTTTGAAAATATAGCGCAAAACGAAAGCAGATTATTAGCTAGCCGTTTAAGGCGAGAAAAATTTTTGGCTTCAAAAAATCGTCAGATTGAAAATAAGAACGTTGAACTGATTCCATTAACTTCTAAAAAGTTAGTGCAACCTACCGACTATTTGCTTTGTATCCGTGGAATACCAACTGGATATTCTGTAATGCGCTCTTTGAAAAAACTGTCTAAATTCCCTGAGTTTAAAAATTTTGCTGCTGCAGCAACGCATCACTTTGTAATTTTTAAATTACGTGAAAACTATGCCCACATGAATGTGCAGTTTATCCATTTAATTCTCGATTCTATTGTCAAAAATGATATGCTTGAATTGTATAACAAGAAACGAAAAGCAATAGAGGAGAGAAGGAAAGGGGAAGTTGAGCTTCTTATATCACCCGTTGTTATTACAAGCATTAAAGAAATCAAGGATATTTTAATCACAATTCCCAAGCAAATTGATAGGCAAGAAAAACTTGTTAATATGCACAATGAATTGATAGACGAAGCAGAAAAACTAAGGGATAAAGCCAATACATATTTAGAAAAGATCAAAAACTTAGAGTATTTAAATCCTACAATATAATTAGTATGACACAGGTTAAAAATATAGCTACATTAGAAATTACTAGCGAAGCAAATTTGACTGCATTAAAAACATCAAAATTGCATGTCGTTTGTTCAGCAAATTCAGAAAACAGTTTTTGCAGTACCTTTTTATCTAGTGTAGGGGAGTCTGCACCAAGCATTAAGCGGTTTTGCGATACAGTGAATACAAAGTATGAACCAGGTTGCTTATTTCCGAGGCATACGCTTACGTTATTTCCGCTGTTCAGATCTGATAGAGCTGGCACAGAGGAGGTTGATTTACGAAAGTTTATCCAAGATGTTTTTTTGGCGCAAGTCAAATATTTTAAGTCAAACGCAATGCTATTTTGCTTTGATGCTGCAAGTTGGCCAGACATGGGACGCGTTAAAAGTATTCTTTTAGAGGAATTGGAAGCACATCCTTTACCAAATGTAGAAACAGTCTATTTCTACTAATCAACTGATTATCAATTAAAAAACAAGTACAAAATCTTAAAGAATTCTTAATTTATATAAAAAATATAAAAAAATAAAGCAAAATATAAAATATTGTTGTACTTTTGCACTCGCAATTAAAAAACACCTATATGTCTAATCAACCATCTGCTTACTGTCAACTAAATATTGTTGGCGAGATTCAAGAAAAGCATGTCGATTATTATCAATTGCAAGAAAATTCAGGGTTGGTTATCAAGTTTCCAAAAAACCTTGTTTTTGCAAATGGCTTAACTATTGAAGATCAAAAAATAGGCTTAACAAAAAGCTTATATGATCGTTGGCTAGAAATTGAAACAGCTCAAAAATTGAAAACTTACAACGAGTTGTTGTATAACAATTTTAGCAAGCTCTTTGACATACGGGAAAAAATAACAACTGAAAAAGGGTTTTATTATTTACAACCCAGTTGGTTGTATTCGGGTGGTATATATATAGGAACATTCAGGTATACGCTTGGTGCCTTATTTAATACTTGGTTAACCTCAGATCGATTAGACTATCAGGGTAACCAAATTATTAAGATTGGAGGTTCTGGTTTATCTGGTGCAAATATTTATGAAGCCTGGGATCCAATAAACAAAAAAATAATAAAGGGTAGTGTTAGTGACCCTCAAATTCACTGGCATCAATATGTTAAGGTATTTAGAAGTTTAGGTGAAGAAAAAAGGTTTGGTACCGGACAAAATTTTCTTCAATCTAAAAATTTACTTGACACACTTGAAATTAATTTTTAACAAAATAAAATAATTCATATGAACTTAAAACAGGCGCTCAAGCGTAAAAACAGATTAGTAGGCTTAATTGCCGAAGAATACATAAAAGTGTCTCAATACAATAGTGTTGATGATGTAAACCAAAGACCTTACTCTGTTAGAGAGGCTTTACAAAACTGGTTAAATCTTACCGATGAACTAATTGAGTTAAAGTCTAAAATACAGATAGCAAACAACAAGGTAAACGATAAAATATTTAGGCTTGCTGAATTAAAAACACAAGCTAAACAGTTAAAAAAACTTGATTGTACAAGTGGACTCTATTACTCAAAATGGTCAGACGACAAGGTAGTAACAAAAGTTGCTGAAATAGAAGTAGTAGAACGTGATAACATGGTGAAAGAAATGGAAGCTCAAATTGAGAAGATTCAAGATGAGTTAGATGAGTGGAACCATCAAACAATACTACCCTAATAGGTAGCGGTTGGGGGAGAGGGGAGAGTAATAAATATCCGTGCAATTATGCACATTAAGCAAAATCTGGCTAGTTGATGATGCAGATGATGATAAAGAATTCAACCTTTTTTTTTCATCTTTCAAAGCTTTTCAGGTCAAACCTTAACATTCTTTACGATATTTTTTATTTGAACTTCAACCCCAACTTAATCATTTGTTAAAGTAACTCCATTGTACATAGAATAAAAACCATAACTAGATTTTTGCGCCAATATGACACTAATCATTCATCCTCAAGATAAGTCTACAGACTTCTTACAACCAATTTATGCGAATATACCAAATAAAAAGGTGATTACCGGTGGGTTAACCTATGAACAAGTAGAAGAAGAAGTTAAAAACCATGACGAAATTATTATGTGCGGACATGGGTATGTTGGAGGGCTCTTTGCAATTTCAAATTTCCCTGGTTTAAATCACACTAGTTATATAGTGGATCATAGCATGGCTTCGATTTTGAAAACCAAGAAAAAAATTATTACAATATGGTGTTATGCTAAAAACTTTATTCAAACCAACAACATACAAAACTCGTTTCACTCTGGAATGTTTATTAGTGAGTTAGGTGAAGTATGGTGTTCGGGACATAAAAATATTACACAATCAATGATTGATGAGAGTAATAGCTGTTTTTCGGAAGAGCTAGGATCATTGATAGCACTGGATCCACAACAAATTTATGCATCAATGCAGCACGGTAGATATGCGAAATTGGCTCAATCCAATTTAATTGCAGCTTACAATTTTGAACGCTTGCATTATGATGCTTTATTAAACGTAAACGCAATATAAACGGTGGTGTCTTTCTAACATCTAAACAAATTAACGAATGAATATAGATTGGCTACTATACTTTTCTGCGGCCTGTTTTGTGCTCGCATTTTTTGCCTACTTCATGGATAAAAATGAAAAGTACAAGTTAAATACTTCTTATGTTCAGTTTTGCAGAGAAGTAATGAAATGGACGGGGCCTATACTTGTTGCCGAGGGGGTAAAATATTATCCATCTATAACTGTGCGGTATAATAAGGCATCCAAAAAAATGGGCATTTATGTACCATCTACTAACTCCATCGTAATTTATTTAAAGAGTCATGAGGGTAATGTAGCTGAAATTTGTTCGACCGTTTTGCATGAAGTAAAACATCATATACAATCAAAAAAAGATCCTTCATTTAGAAAACTAATGAACTATAAAAAGTATGGCTATTACAACAATCCTATCGAAGTAGCGGCAAGAAAATTTGAATTAGCGCATTGTAAACAGTGTCTAGCAGATTTGTGCAAAAAGGGTATTTTAAAAAAGGTCTAAAACATAGCAATGAAGTATACGTCAACTAAAACCCTCATGGATATTGAGTTTGAGCAATTGAACAAGCGTATTGCTGGGTTGCATTTTGGTATTTCATCTGGATATCCATTGTTCGATGAATCATTGGGGGGCGCTGGCTTTGAAAATGGTTCTCTAATTGTTATTGGAGGTCGTCCTGGCATGGGGTCTACTATGCTTGCTTTAAATATTCTCATAAATCAAATTGGAAATTTTAATGATAATGAGGTATCTGTTTATATCGCTACAAAAGATAGCGCTGCAATTATGATGCAACGAATTATAGCGGTAGCTTATGAAACTGAAATTGCTAGCCTGCAAAATGGAAAAATATCAATGGAACAATTTGAACAAATTCAAAACGGTTACATTGGTGCGAAATTAGAAAGTAGTTTAGTGTTAATTGAAGCGGATAAGCCAACGATTCATGAGATTCGTAATCTCATTGAGCATTTGACCAGCCAAGGAAAAAAGATCAAATTTTTGACCATTGATACGGTACATAGTTTACATGCTGGTGGCCAGGTATCAGGGGGTGTGGGTATTGAAAAAATGTTAGATGATCTTAGGGTGACTGCTGCTAAATTTCAATTTCCGGTTCTACTAATTGGTGAGGTTTTACGAAGTGTAGAATACCGTGATGGACCCAAAATTCCTCAGCTCAAAGATTTAAAGGATTCTAGATCTATCGCATCTAAAGTAGATCAGGTATATTTTGTATTGCGCCCTGCGTACTACGAAATTCCGGGTGAATCTAGTATTCTAGCCAATGATTTTCAACTCATATGTAAAAAAAGTAAATATGGCCCCTTACATTTCATGGATTTGCAGGTGAATCTGACAAATTTGAAGATCACGTCTGCCCCAAGCTTTCATTAAATCTATGTTCTATTCAATATGGTAAGAAGTGGAATAGAAATATATATAACATGCTGTTAAACAATAGTTTATGTTAATTTAACCTAAAAATAATACTTCCTGAGATATTAAAACTTTTCGTAAATTTAAAACCCTCCCAAACATTAAAAGTTCACATAAAATGAGTGTAAAATTTATACATACCGCCGACTTGCAATTAGCAAAGCCATATGGTTCTATTCAAGATGAAACCAAACGTGTTAAATTAAAAGATGTGCGATTCGAGGTATTTACTTCTATCAAAAAGATGGTAGAGGAGCATGGTGCAAAATTTGTAGTAATTGCAGGTGATATGTTTGATTCAACAACACCTACAAATTATGATGTTTCTCAAGCGTGCAGTTTAATTGGTGCTATTAATGTTCCTGTTTATGTAATACCGGGTAACCATGACCATGGAGGAAAGGGTAGTGTTTGGTATCAAGATTTTTTTATTAAAGAACAACCAAGGTTAGCGCCTAACTTAATTATACTATTAGAGCCTAAGGCAATAGAAATTGAACATGCCATTTTGTTTCCCTGTCCATTATTAAGAAGACATGAATATGATGATTTAACAGCTTGGCTAAGAACAATTGATTCAAGCGTTTTTCCTGCTAGTAAGCCTAAAATTATTTTAGCACATGGTACTACTCTAGATTTTTCAAGCGGTAGTACTTTGGACGACGAGTATGATGTTGCCAATTTTATTGACTTAGCGAGATTGCCTGAAAATGAATTTGATTACATCGCATTAGGAGACTGGCACGGTACTAAAAAAGTAGGCAATAAAGCCTGGTATGCCGGGACACCAGAAATTGATCGTTTCATAAAAGGAGCAGAAAATAAGCCAGGGCATGTTTTGTTAGTGGAGGCAGATTGTAAAAAAGCACCTGTGGTTACTGAAATTAGAACTACCAAGGTAGAATGGTATGAAAAAGAGTTTGAGTTCATTGATGAGAATTCGCTCGATATTTTTAATGCAGAAATAAATGCATTGTTTGGAACGCGCGTTGCAGAAGATTTATTAAAATTAACCTTAACTGGACATTTGGGATTGGCCGACTTTACAAAGTTAGAAGAGCAAATTACCACACTTGAATCTAGAATGATCAATTTAAAGTTGGACAACAGGGTTTCTATAACTCCTACTAATGACGAAATCGAGTCTTTAAAAAATAGATTAAGCGACCCATTGATTTCTAGTGTGGCAGATAAATTGATTCAGGCTAGTATGTTGGGTAATGAAGATGCAGAAATCGCCACTGTTGCATTAAGAGAACTATACGCAGCTTGTAAATAATAAAAAGTATACAATGGAATTCATAAAAGCAACAATAAAAAACTACCGAGTTCATAAAGAGCAAGTAGTTGATTTTAATAGCAATTTGACACTGGTAGGTGGAGATAATGAAAAAGGGAAGAGTACGATTGCCGAAGCAATATATAGAGCATTGTTTCTTAAGGCAGATGGCCAATCGGAAGTAATTGAGGGAATGAAATCTACTAAACATCTTGGTGGAGACCCGGAGGTAGAATTGGTATTTAGATCCAATGGAAAGGTATTTACCTTATTAAAAAAGTTTGGTAAAAAAGGTTCTGTAACCTTATCAGAGCCAAGCATGACCACTTTAAATGGAGATGGTGCAGAAACAATGTTAGCTGATATTATTAAAACTAAAACAGGTATACAAGCAAATACTTTTAAAAGTAGCGTCAAATGGCCTTTGTTGTGGGTATGGCAAAGTAAATCTGGCGATAACCCTGTTGGCATGATTGGGGAAAGCAAAGATAGATTGATGAACAAGCTTCAAAGTTTAGGAGCTGCCGCGGTTTTATCTTCCGAACTCGACATAAAAACGTCTGATAAATTTTCTGAATTAAATGCAAAAAATTACGGCAACAAAGGGGTACTTAAAGTAGGTTCTGATTTAAAAATAGCGCAAGATGCATTATTAGAAGTATCGTCATTGTACAATGCAGCTACCGAAAAAGTGGAAAGCTTACAGGATGCATCTGATAAGTATGAAAATTTGAAAATAGATTTAGTGAATGAACTTGGTGCGAACAAAGCAATTAAGGATGAGCAAATAGAGCTAGAAACCAGAATTAAAACATTAAGAGCGCTTGAAAGCCAAAAAGTGATTCAAGATGCAAAATATAGAGAGGTGAAAGGTAAATACGATTCGTTGGTTCGAGTCCAAAATCAAA
>CANHHX010000070.1 GCA_947461125.1 Bacteroidota bacterium
CTAGAAAATAGAAATCACCAGGAATTAGTTCATTAATGATTTTGTGTCTAACATAATGCCAGGACTCATGGTGCTAGCCATGCTTACACCTTTGATGTAAGTTCCTTTTGAAGAAGATGGCTTTAACTTGATAATAGCGTTGATTAACTCAGTGCTATTTTCGGCAAGCTTATCTGGTGCAAAAGAGATACGTCCAATTGAAGCATGAACGATACCCGCTTTATCAACCTTGAAAGCAATTTTACCGCCTTTTACTTCATTAACAGCTGCTGCTACATCATTTGTAACAGTACCTGTTTTAGGGTTTGGCATTAAGTTACGAGGACCTAATACTTTACCTAATTTACCAATCTTAGGCATTACTGCTGGTGTTGCAATGATTACATCCATATCAACCCAACCGCTTTCGATCTTTGCAATAAAATCATCAAGACCCACATAATCAGCACCTGCTTCTTTTGCAGCTGCTTCTTTATCTGGGGTACAAAGAACTAATACTTTTTTTGTTTTACCAGTACCGTGTGGTAATGATACAGTACCTCTAACTTGTTGGTCTGCTTTTTTAGGATCTACACCTAAACGAATGTGTAAATCTACAGAGCTATCAAATTTTGTACAGTTAATTTCTTTTACAAGTGTAGACGCTTCTTTAAGGGAATAAGATTTGTTTTTATCCACCTTTGTAACTGCTACTTTTCTTTTTTTAGTAAGTGACATTTTTTAATAATTGAAGGTGAATAAATTAATTTTCCCAAGGAGCTTGTCCATCTACTGTGATACCCATACTACGCGCAGTACCAGCCACCATGCTCATTGCACTGTGAAGGGTAAATGCATTTAAGTCAGACATCTTGTCTTTAGCGATTTCTTCTACTTGCGCCCAAGTAACTTTACCCACTTTTTGACGGTTGCTTTCTTTAGATCCTTTTTGGATTTTAGCAGCTTCCATTAATTGTACAGGTGCTGGCGCAGTTTTGATGATAAAGTCGAAAGACTTGTCTGCGTAGACAGTAATTAAAACAGGAACAACTTTTCCTTGTTTGTCTTGAGTTCTAGCATTAAACTGCTTACAGAACTCCATGATGTTTACACCCTTAGAACCAAGGGCCGGACCTACTGGAGGTGCAGGGTTGGCTTGACCGCCTTTAACCTGCAGCTTTACATAGCCTGTGATTTCTTTAGCCATTTTTTTTTGATTTAATTGGTTATAGCGTAGTGCCTTATGGAACTACTCCCAAAGTCAATCATTCTTCGTAAAAAGAACTTTTGGGGCAGCAAAGGTACAATTAAATAGCAAAAAAACAAGGGAATTTCAAAAAAATAAGGGCTATCCACCGGATAGCCCTTATTACATTCATTATCAGTTCGTTAGAAACTAAATTAGCTTATTTTTTCTACTTGCATGTAGCTTAGCTCTACTGGTGTAGAACGACCAAAGATTTTAACGGTCACTTTTAGCTTTTTCTTCTCTTCGTTTACTTCTTCGATAACACCGTTGAAGTCGTTAAATGGACCTTCAATAATTTTGATGGTTTCACCTAAGATAAATGGCTCACTAATACTTCCACCCATATCATTCATTTCATCCACCTTACCTAACATCTTATTGACTTCACTTTTACGTAAAGAAATAATGTTACCCTTAGAACCTTTACCATCTGTTAAAAAGTGCATCACATTGCTAATGTTGCTAATGTGCATCACCATGTCATCATTTAATTTGCCATCCAGCACCTCAATCATTACGTAACCAGGGAAATAGTTTTTTTCGCGCATTACTTTTTTACCGTTTTGCACTTTATATACCTTTTCCATAGGTAAAAAGATCTGCTTGATAAGCTCTTGCCAACCACTTCTTAAAATATCTTTATCTAAATATTCTTTTACTTTACGCTCCTTGCCACTCACTACACGAAGCACATACCATTTTGTTTCTGGCTTAGCTACCGCAGGGGTTTCAGGGGTTGTGATATCTGTTAATGCTTCCATGATTAGATTACTTGAATAATGAATAAATCAACTTCAGCAATTGGTTGCTTGAAAAGTCCATAACCCACACCATTGCGGTAATGATAACAGTGGCTACAAGTACAATAATCGTACTTTGTTGCAACTGATTCCAAGTTGGCCAGGTTACTTTTTCTAGTAACTCGTTGTAACTTTCTTTGAAGTAAGTTGTGATCTTGTTCATGAGAACAAATTAATAATTTTAAAAAATAAAACCTTAGCACGGGCACTAGGATTCGAACCCAGATCAAAGGTTTTGGAGACCCGTATGCTACCGTTGCACCATGCCCGTATAAAGCTAAAAGCTATTCCGTTTGTAGCGGAACAGCTTTTAGAATTATTTGCAAATATAATAAAATCTATTTGCTTGCAGCTAAAAGCTTTCGCTTTGAGCTTATTTGATGATTTCAGTTACCTGACCTGCACCTACTGTTCTACCACCTTCACGAATCGCAAACTTAAGACCCTTTTCCATTGCGATAGGTTGGATTAATTTAACAGTTAAGTTGGTGTTATCACCAGGCATAACCATTTCTGTACCAGCTGGAAGTGTACACTCACCAGTTACGTCTGTTGTACGGAAATAGAATTGAGGACGGTATTTGTTAAAGAATGGAGTATGACGTCCACCTTCTTCTTTTGATAAAACGTACACCTCACCTTTGAATTCAGTGTGCGGCGTAATAGAACCTGGCTTACAAATTACCATACCACGACGGATATCTTTTTTCTCAATACCACGTAATAATAAACCTGCGTTATCACCAGCTTGACCTTCGTCCAATAATTTTTTGAACATCTCAACACCAGTTACAGTAGAAGTAAGAGGAGCATCCATCAAACCAACGATTTCAACACCTTCACCTACTTTGATGATACCACGCTCGATACGACCAGTAGCAACTGTACCACGACCTGTGATCGAGAATACATCTTCTACTGACATCAAGAACGCCATATCAACTGGACGTGGAGGAAGTGGGATATAAGTATCTACTGCTTCCATTAATTCGTCAATCTTAGCAACCCATTTTGGATCTTCAGAAAGAGCACCAGTAGCAGAACCTTGAATAATTGGTGTGTTGTCACCATCGAAACCGTATGAAGTTAATAACTCACGGATTTCCATTTCAACTAATTCTAATAACTCAACGTCATCCACTAAGTCTACTTTGTTCATGAAAACAACGATACGAGGTACACCTACCTGACGAGCCAAAAGAATGTGCTCTTTGGTTTGTGGCATCGGACCATCAGTTGCAGCAACTACTAGGATGGCACCATCCATTTGTGCAGCACCTGTAATCATATTCTTAACATAGTCAGCGTGACCTGGACAGTCTACGTGCGCATAGTGACGATTATCGGTTTGATATTCTACGTGGGCAGTATTAATGGTAATACCACGCTCTCTTTCTTCCGGAGCACCATCGATTTCATCATATTTTTTTGCGACGTTACCCATGCCCTTTTTAGCCAAAAGCGATGTGATGGCAGCAGTTAAGGTGGTTTTACCGTGGTCAACGTGACCAATGGTACCAACGTTTACGTGAGGTTTTTCCCTCTTAAAGGTCTCTTTAGACATTTTTATCGGTTTTATTTGTGTTTTAAAAAATTTGCCTTTTGGGCTTTATTTATTTCGAATCATTCCTTTCGGAAAAATTGCTTTTTTGGTGTTCTGGTTTTATGCTTTGTTGTTATCGGCGCGCTAAATTAGGTAATTTTTTGCGCTTTTAACTATTATTATGCGTTGTAACATAGATTAGAGCCGTTAGTGAGAATCGAACTCACGACCTCTTCCCTACCAAGGAAGTGCTCTACCCCTGAGCTACAACGGCTTAGCCTCGTTTAAAGCCTGGTAGCTCCAAACGAAAATGGAGCGGAAGACGAGGGTCGAACCCGCAACCTATAGCTTGGAAGGCTATCGCTCTACCAATTGAGCTACTTCCGCTTGTATTACAAAACTTACGCATTGTAATCAGTAATTTTAAAGAACTAAGTGGGCAGAGTAGGGTTCGAACCTACGTACTCGTGAGAGAACAGATTTACAGTCTGTCGCCTTTAACCACTCGGCCATCTGCCCTACTAGAAGTATATGATTTAAAAAAATAGAGCCGAAGATGGGACTCGAACCCGCGACCTACTGATTACAAATCAGTTGCTCTACCAACTGAGCTACTCCGGCATTATACTTCTCTAAAAAAAGAACAACCTCTTTTAAGGGACGGCAAAGGTAATGGAAAACTTTATTCGGCAAAATTTTGGACCATAAATTTTCCAAGAGTTTTTAATTGTTTTTTGAGGTGTTGGGGCTAGTGCGCTGAAATGGATCCCAAAAGTCTTCACAAAAGGGCAAAAAAAGGCCTCGATAAAGCCAAAAAAAGGCCTCCCGTTAGGGAGGCCGGTACTTCTATATCCAATACGGTATTTGGCAGACTGCAACTACTCCGCAGAAGTTGCGCAGCAATTACACAAACATCAGGCTGCTAGTTTTTCTTTGTGTTTTTTGATTTGTGCAACCATGGCATCAAAAGCCCCATCAAAGGAGGCTTCAAAAGTTTTAGCACTATCTTTTACAAAAAAGTCGTGTTTGGGGACATGCACACATATTTCCACCACCTTGTCTTTAATGTGGTGTACCACATTGTCGAGTTTTAAAAAGATTTCTATTTTGGTAATGCCGTCATGAAACTGATTAAATTTTTTTGTTTTTTGCTTTACCCACTGGGTTAATTTTTCGTCGGCAACAAAGTGCACCGTTTGAATGATAACGTTCATACAACAACTCTTTAAATGGTGATTAAAATAATTGAAAAGAACAAATGGTAGTATCCTACAATTTACTACTTAATTGACACAAAAAAAAGTTAAATATTTAAACGGTAACGGCATGAAATTTGCTGGTTTATGCGCACTTAGGAAGGGGCTCAAACTTTTTGGGCATTGGCATGCGAACCGCATGGGCATTATAAGAGACTTGTTTTAGGCTTTGGGGTGCGCCTTTTTAAAAACCTCTTTTAATTTTTCGATGGTATTGTGCGTGTACACCTGCGTGGCAGCAAGACTACTATGACCCAGGAGTTCCTTTACTGCATTGAGATCGGCGCCATTGTTCATTAAATGCGTTGCAAAACTATGCCTTAAAATATGCGGGCTTTTTTGTTGTAAGGTAGTAACCAAACTTAAATAGTGTTTTACAAAACTATACACCATGCGCGGCTGTAACGCCTTCCCATTTTCAGCGGTGAACAGGTTGTCAATGCCGGGTAGTTTTGTGGGGCGACTAGCACAATATTCTTTCAATTGTTGTAAAAGGTCTGGACCCAATGGAAGCAGCCGTTCTTTGTTGCCTTTTCCCACAACTTTCAACTGCTTTAAGGAAGGATCAAGTTGCAACTCTTTTAAATGCACCAACTCAGATAAACGCATACCCGTACTGTAAAACAATTGTAGAACCAACCGCTCAGTTTTCCCCTTCCAATTATCTGGAAATTCGATATGTGCAAACAAAGTTTCCATATCAAGTTCTGCAACAAATGCAGGAAGCCTTTTACGGACTTTGGGCGTAACAATGGTAGCCATAGGGCTGGTAGCTAATACCCCCGTTTTGAGTTGGTATTTGAAAAAAGATTTGAGGGCTGAAATTTTGCGGTTCAAACTTTTGGCCGTTAACCCCTCTTCTTTCATTTCGGCGAGCCAAGACCTGATATACATTGCGGTGATGGTTTCTAGCGGTGGTGCATCAAATTGACTTGAGAGGTAGGTAAAAAATTGAGCAAGATCGTTCTGGTACGCAATAATGGTATGCTGGGCATATCGCTTCTCGAATTTTAAATGATCGAGAAAAGGTTGCAGTATGGCCGCGTACGCATCAGACATAAACCAAAGGTTTGGGCATAAAAAAAGTAGCCAAAGTTAAGATAACTAAGGCTACTTACTATGTTTTAGGAAATAAAGAGTAATTACCCTTCGATTTTTCCGCTAGCTATTTGTTGCTTGTAGATTGCTTTTAACACTTGTCCACGACGCACAACAGAAGGCTTTGTGAAAGCTTGACGCTCTCTTAATTGTAAAAGCGTTTTGCTTTTTTCAAACTTCTTTTTGTACTTCTTAAGCGCTTTGTCGATGTTTTCGCAATCTTTTGAGTCGATAATTAACATACTATGATACCTCCTTAGGTGATTTTTAGGACTGCAAAGATAAGGGATGATTATTAATTAACAAACGGTTCCAAAAAATAATTTTCAAATTAGAAACCAGGCCAGAACATCATATCTAAAACTAAATGGACTTGCCTTTTAAAGCCCCCTTCACCGCTTCATCCATGGCACGCTCGGCAAATGGCCTGGTGGTTTCGTTGAGGGCTTCTATTTTAGTTTGAATTAGGTTTTTGTCCTCCATTGTGATGGCCAGTTGTAGCGCTTGCAACGCAAGCGCGGTTTGGGTCACTTCATCGGGGGTTAATAAAGATTGGTGTTTTACCATAAACTTTTCGGTAACGGCAAGGAGCTGCTCCCCTTCGGTTCTGGCTTCAACAAGGGCTCTTAGCACCATATCGGCAGCCGCATTTTCGATACTATCTTGTAGCATCTTTTCTACCTGATCGTCTGTTAAATCTAGGGCAGGTTTTACTTCAATTATTTGTTCAACACCACTTCTCAACTCCTTGGCTTTCACTACTAATATACCATCTGCGTTCAATAAAAATTGGATATCAACCTTAGGGAGTCCTGCCGGCATACCAGGTATACCTGTTAGGTTAAATTCAGCTAGTTTGCGGTTGTCTTTTACCAAATCCCGCTCCCCCTGATACACCGAAACACGCATACTTGACTGACCATCTACGTGCGTAGTATATTGCCTACCCACCTGCGTAGGTACTTTTGAGTTACGTGGAACGAGCACTTCCATGAGGCCACCCATGGTTTCAATTCCGAGGCTTAAAGGGGTTATATCCAGTAGTAAAAAGTCTTTGTTATTTCCCGCTAGTATATCTGCTTGAACAGCCGCACCTAGGGCAACCACTTCATCCGGATTGATACTATCATTGACCGGCTTTCCAAAAAAGGATGCAACCGCCGCCTTTACAGCTGGGATTCGGGTACTTCCGCCAACCATTACAATAGAATCAATTTGACCAGCATTAAGCTTGGCATCGGCTAGCGCATTTTTACAACAATCAATGGTTTTACCAATGATAGAGTCAATCAAACCCTCAAAAACGGACTTAGTAATCTGGTATACCTGACCATCAATGGTTGTTTCAAACTGATCCGAGCTACTTAAAGCTTTTTTTGCTTCTTCTGCGCTTAAACGTATGGTTTGTAATAAGTTAGGACTTTTTTGTAAAACTTTAATGTCAATTGATTTTTGCGCTAACCAATAATCAATAATGGCACGGTCAATATCATCTCCTCCTAAATAAGTATCCCCATTGGTAGAGAGTACATCAAATACCCCATCTGTTATTTTAAGGATAGAAATATCAAAAGTACCGCCTCCTAAATCGTATACCGCAATGGTGGTTTCCCCTTCTTTTTCTAACCCAAGGCCATAGGCTAAACTTGCGGCTGTTGGCTCATTTACAATACGGAGTACATCCAGTCCGGCTAATTTACCCGCATCACGGGTAGCCTGACGCTGGGCAT
Source organism: Bacteroidota bacterium (assembly GCA_947461125.1). GTDB lineage: Bacteria > Bacteroidota > Bacteroidia > Chitinophagales > Chitinophagaceae > Sediminibacterium. The sequence continues at coordinate 7,656 of CANHHX010000070.1, forward strand.
CATTAAAATAAGCAGGCACCGTAATAACGGCTTTGGTTACGGGTGTTTTTAAAATATGCTCAGCACGCTTTTTAAGCTCTGCTAGTATAAAAGAAGATAAATCGGTGGGTGAATAAAAACTGGAACCTACCTGCACTTTAACGAGTGCATCTGTGTTGTCATCAATGACTTTGTAGGTAAAATAACCAGCACTCTGGCTCACATCTTTATAGCTTTTACCCATCAAGCGCTTGGCGCTGAAAATGGTATTAGCAGGGTCTGATTCTAAATAACGCTTAGCCCCCTGTCCTACTTCTGGATTACCAAAAACGTCAAAGTGCACCACGCTAGGCACCAAACTTGAACTATCATGCTCCTTTAAAGCAACGGGTTGCTTGGTTTCAGGATGGATAATGGCCACCAAACTATTGGTGGTACCTAAATCTATTCCTACAATCATTTCAGCCTTTTGGAGGCTACCTGTTGCGATATTAATGCCAATCTTTGCCATAAGTAGGCTGCGAAATTACGACTCTACCACCATAGTTCCACTCAAATGGTCATGCAAAGTGCTTCCTAAAAACGGAATAAAAAATGGATCAATGAGTATGAGCCTCGCTAGTGATCTTACAAATATTTGACCTACACTCGCTTTTAGTGTGTTATCTAGCGAGCTTTTTCCTGAAACGACCCTACAACCCGTAAGCCATTTGGCAGGTGTTTTGGCAAATAAGAGTTCAAAAAGAAAGTAGTAGATAAATAGGGATCCAAAAAAGAACCAGCCAAAATTTAAGTGCATATAGCCCCAGTACAAAACGTGAAAGTTCCACCATTTGTAGAGCAGCACAGCAAGTATCCAATAAAGCAGTGTATCCACTAAAAAGTTTAATACGCGTGTACCATCTCCTACTTTTTTCATACCGCAAAAATAACGGCTTAACCCCGTAATACGCCTACTAACTATTCCTTACTTTTGCAATAAATAAGCACACCCCTATGACTTTGATTGAAGAACTACGTTGGAGAGGCATGATCCAGGATATGATGCCAGGTACCGAAGAACTATTAACAAAAGAAATGGTGTCTGGATATATTGGATTTGACCCAACCTCCGATAGTTTACATATTGGAAGCCTTGTGCCTATTTTATTACTCGTTCATTTACAAAATGCGGGGCATAAACCCTATGCACTTGTAGGTGGCGCTACTGGTATGGTGGGTGATCCTTCGGGCAAAAGTGAAGAGCGTAATTTACTATCAGAAGAAGTATTACTCCACAACCAAGAAGGTGTTCGCAAGCAATTAGAAAGGTTTTTAGACTTTGATGCTGCTAAAAAAAATGCTGCCGTATTGGTAAACAACTACGACTGGTTTAAAGAAATTAATTTTCTTTCATTCATTAGAGATGCAGGTAAACATATCACGGTCAATTACATGATGGCCAAAGACAGTGTAAAAAAGAGATTAGAAGGTGACACGGGAATGAGCTTTACCGAATTCACCTACCAACTTATTCAGGGTTACGATTTTTACTGGCTATACCAAAACAAAAATTGTAAACTTCAAATGGGCGGAAGTGATCAGTGGGGAAATATCACAACCGGTACCGAACTTATCAGACGCAAAACAGGTGGTGAAGCGTTTGCATTTACTTGCCCACTCATTAAAAAAGCTGATGGCGGCAAATTTGGTAAAACAGAAAAAGGAAATATTTGGCTGGATCCTAAAAAAACAAGTCCTTATCAGTTTTATCAGTTTTGGTTAAACGCTTCCGACGAAGATGCAAAAGGTTGGATTAAAATATTTACGCTTTTACCTGTTGCGCAAATAGACGCTTTATTAACAGAGCATGAAGCTGCACCACACTTACGATTGTTACAAAAGAAATTAGCAGAGTGCTTAACTACTTGGGTGCACAGCAGTGCCGATTATGACTTTGCAGTTAAAGCCTCAGAAATACTATTTGGAAACGCCACCACCGAAGTTTTACAAAGCTTAAATGAAAACGAACTGTTACAAGTAATGGAGGGCGTTCCTACTGCAAAAATCAGCAAAGTGGCACTAGCCAATAGTTACGACCTTATAGACCTACTCGTTGAAACCAATATATTCCCGAGTAAAGGAGAAGCCAAAAAAATGTTTGTTGCTGGTGGACTTGGTTTAAATAAAACCAAAATAGCAGCAGAAAAAACAAGTGTTAACGATCAGGATCTTTTACAAGGAAAATACTTATTACTGCAAAAAGGAAAGAAAAACTACTACTTGGTGATTGCCGAATAGTTCCTAGTTGGCATTATCTATTTATAAAGCACCAAGCACATTCCACATAGCTTCTGCTAACACTGCATTTCCTTTTTCATTTAAATGCACGCGGTCGGTGGTTAAAATTTTTGACTCCTGATTGGTAGGATTGTTAAGGGTATTATAGTCCATGAAAACTTTGCGTACATCAACGAGTGGCAAATTGTTTTTGGCACTAAAATCACGAATCCATTTGCTGTATAAATTTAAATCACCATCTAGTTGATTGCTATTGTCTGTTCTTTCACCAATTACGCCAGGTGTACACACGACTACTTTAGCGCCCGTGGCCTGAATTTTTTTAACAAGGGCTTCATAAAAAGGACCAAACTTCCAATAATCGGTACCGGTTCCTGAAGACGCTTTATGCCACACATCATTTACACCAATATAAATAACAACGATATCCGGATTTTTTGCGAGTACATCGTTTTCCATACGTAGGTACAAATCATACACTTTATTGCCGCCTATTCCAGCACCTACCAATTCATATTTTTGAGCCTTACCTGCATTTGCAAGCATCTGCTCCATTATTTTAATATAGCCCCCAGGCTTAGCCCCTGCCTCGGTGATTGAGTCACCAAAAAAAACAATCTTTTTCTTTTTATCATCTCTAAACGAGAGTAAAAACAAGCAACCAATAAACACAGATAACAAGAGTAATTTTTGCATGGGTTTAAAATTTTGTCCTTTAAATATAAAACATTTGAACAAAGTGAGTGCCATTTAGGAGCATGCTGCCAAATTATAGTCTGATTTTGAGGGTTTTAGCTAAAAACGACTCTAAAATATTTGGAAAATTTTAAGTTGCACCCTATTTTTGCAGCCCATTCAGAAATGAATGACCGGATTGCCTGATAGTATAATGGTAGTACGACTGTTTTTGGTGCAGTTTGTCTTGGTTCGAATCCAGGTCGGGCAACCAACTTAAAAAGCCGCAATTATATTGCGGCTTTTTTTATGCACTTTTATTAGCATGATTATTTTTGAATCAGTGGTATACAAACCGCTAAACTTTCTTTCCACTCTGGCTGCTCAACACCAAAATCTTTAACAATGGAACTGCAATCCATGAGTGAATAATGAGGACGCTTTGCTGGTGTAGGAAATGCTTCTGAGCTAATTTTAGCAACCGAGCAATTTGATTGAATCATTTCAC
>CANHHX010000071.1 GCA_947461125.1 Bacteroidota bacterium
GTAGTAACCGGTGGAACTAAATCGCGTTTAAAAGATTTTTTAAACCATTCGTTTAATGATTCGTTGCCGCTGCTACAAGGTTTTAGTTCGGCAGGTGCCAACTCCATAGCATTTAACAATACCATTCAAAAAGGAGTTATTGTTGGTGGCGACTTTGCACATGATACCATTAGCAGGTTTAATTGTATTTTACTTTCTCTAGAAAATGGCAACAGAACCTACACAACACCCATTGTTAATCCACATGGATACCGGTCATGTGTGGTATACCTAGACAATGAAACCTTAATTAGTTGCGGCACTTCTGGCATAGACATTAGTTCCGATGGCGGTATTCATTGGGAACTGGTTTCCAAAGAAAGTTTTCATGTGGTTCAAAAGGCAAAAGAAGGGCGCGCGGTATACCTTGCCGGTGGCCGTGGCCGAATCGCAAAATTAAAATGGTAAGATTGTAACAATTAGGCACGAAAATTGTAGATTAGTAGAGCAGAATTAAATAGCAGGTATGAAAAAATTTCAGGCAATTATCAAATTTACCATGGACGACCAGTTTATGACGCTGGTTCCACCCCACCGTAGTTATATCAATTTCCTCTTTAATAAGAGTATTATTGACAGCTATGCGGTTAGCATGGAAAGTCAAACCTGTTGGATTACCCTCAATACTGATTCAAAAGAAGCAGCGGCCAAATACCTCAAAAAATCTCCTTTGTACAAGTATTGGGACTATGAAATAGAGGAACTTTTTGTGTATGATAGCCAATTGTATAGGTTTCCATCGCTTCAATTCAATTAATTCGCAAAATATTGAAAGTTTTTTTTGGCAGTTTCAGTTCAGACCCTATTTTTGCACTCCATTAAAAAGGGAGCATAGCTCAGTTGGTTTAGAGCATCTCGTTTACACCGAGAGGGTCCGCGGTTCGAACCCGTGTGCTCCCACACAAAAGCCTTCGATACCATCGAAGGCTTTTTTTATATCCCCCATTTAGCCATTTCAATTAAGTTTGCACTTATGCATCCCTTTACAACTCCTAATAAAATTGTGATTACCTGCCATAAATGGTTAGCCCCTGCCCTTGCGACGGAAGTAAATTCGCTAGGCTTTACAATAGATCGCAGTTTTCAAACCGGGGTGGAACTAAGGGGCACCATCAATGATTGTATTCGACTTAATTTGCATCTTCGAACAGCGAGTCAGGTTTTATACTCCCTCAAAACATTTAATTGTAACAATCCCGACGAATTATATGAAAACCTTGCTACCGTTGAATGGGAAAAAATAATTGATCCGGGCGGGTATTTCTCCGTTACCAGTAATGTGTTTCATACCACTATCAGTACCAACTTATTTGCCAACCTTAGGGTTAAAGATGCGGTTGTGGACCGGATGCGAAAGGTTGCGAATAAAAGACCTTCTACCGGTTCTGCCCTAACAGGGGCCGTTGTTTATTTGTACTGGAAATATGATGAAGCCGAAGTTTTTATTGATACTACTGGCGACTCGTTGGCAAGACATGGATACCGTAAATTTCCAGGAAAAGCGCCTATGTTAGAAGCACTTGCTGCTGCTACTATTTTATCTAGCAAATGGGACCATACAAAGCCTTTTATTAACCCCATGTGCGGTTCTGGCACAGTCGCCATTGAAGCAGCACTTATTGCTAGCAAACGCGTGCCTGGACTACTCCGGCACAATTATGCTTTTATGCATGTAATTGGATATGATAGAGCCGTGTATGAAAAAGAAAGAGCCATCATTGAAAATCAAGTTATTGAGCCAACGGGTTTATCAATTATAGCATCAGACATGAGCAAACAGGCCATTGATATTGCAAAACTAAATGCAGCCGCTGCTGGTGTAGAAGAACGCATAACTTTTCAGGTATGTGATTTTGAAAATACTAAAATGCCTGAGGATATGGAAGGCGCTGTTATTTTGTTTAATCCAGAATATGGCGAAAGACTGGGTGAAGAAATAGAACTTGAAGCTACTTATGCAAGAATGGGTGACTTTTTAAAAAGTAAATGCAAAGGCGCCACTGGCTATATTTTTACGGGCAATTTAGAACTCGCTAAAAAAATAAGGTTAAAGCCAAGCAGACGTATAGAATTTTTAAACGCCAAAATAGATTGCCGTTTGCTAGAATACGAAATGTACGCTGGTACAAGGAGGGTTGAAAAAGTATCTAGCCCCTTGGCGCCATAAAAAAGGAACGCTTATGGCATTCCCTTTTATAGACAATAATAAGTACAATCCCCCCAGACGGCACTTACACTAATCTTACAGCTAAGTAACGCGCTTATTCTTTGATTCAAAACAAAATTTACTGAACAGCCCATTTTTTTATCAAATTACCAAGAAAAGGTAAAAATTGGCAGAATTAAGCAGTATTTAATTTCCATTAAATAAATATATAGTCCGTTTAATAAGCAAATATTTTGTTTATTTAAGCATTCAGTATTTTTATAATGCATGAAAATGGATATCCTCATAGTAGACGATGAGCGTCATGGCGTAACTGCTTTAAAAAGTATTATCCAGCAGTACAGTCTCAATTTAATCGGAAAAATACATGCCGCAAGCAATATTGATGATGCAGTTTTAATTCTTTCTACATACAATATTCATATTGCCTTTTTAGATATTCAATTAAGCAAAGGCAGCGGATTTGATATTGTAAAAAATATACCGCCTAGTTGTAAAATTGTTTTTGTTACCGCATATGCAGAACATGCCCTTAAAGCAATCAAGCACCAAGCTTTTGATTATTTACTCAAACCAATTGATCCAAAAGAATTAAAGCTTTGCATAGAAAAATGTGCTTTACAGGATGTTCCACAAAAAGAACAATTCTTAACAATTAAATCCAAAGGAATCACGATCCCTGTTTTACAGGATTCTATTTTGTACTTAAAAGCAAAAGGCCCCTACTCTGAAATTTATTTCCTTGATGGAAATGTATATACCACTTCCCAAACCCTAAAAGATATTCAAGAAAAATTGAACGCACAATTTATTAGGACACACAAGTCCTACTTAATCAATAGTAAATTTATTGAGGGCTACAACCAAAAGAATATCTTTTTGAAAAATAACCTATGTTTCAATATTTCAAGACTTGGGCTACAACAACTGCAACAATTCTATGGCTCATAGTTTTGACACAAGTTGCTAATGCCCAAATAACATCTACGCCCACTTATTCAATTAAAAAAGGACTGCCTTCTTCTACCATCAATCAAATAACAGAAGACGAAAACAATAAAATTTGGATAGCCACCGAACATGGCATAAAAATCATCAATAACTCCAATGGCCAATGGCTTGAAAAACGAATGCTAGGGAAATCTGTGATTCAAATTGGTTTTTTAGATTCCTATGTATTTATTGGGTGTAGGGATAGTTTGCTAATTGTAGATCAAACAACAAAAAAGACAATCCAAAAATATAGTAAACAAGCAATAGGAAGTATTATCAAAATAAGAAAAATACAAAATTCCATATGGATTGTTACCCAAAATTCGGTGTTAAAATGGTTGAACAATCAATTGGCTCCTGTACCCTATGATCATAAACAGGGAACAATTTTTGATCTAACCTATTACAAAGGGAAAATAGTGGCAGTAAGTTATCCTCAAGGAAAAATAGAAGTCTTAACAGCAGGATCATTTAGGGTAGATCAAGCACTCACTAAACAGGCAAATCCTATCAATGCGCCTTTACTTACCCTTGCAGCAAAGAGTGATACATTGGCCATTGGTGGCGATGGTTTTTATAGTGTTGTAGCAAATGATAAGTTAGTTGATAAAAATAGTTATCCGCTCAGAAATGATGTCAAATACAATTACGCAGTTTGGGATATCACTTTTGTAGACAATATGATATATTTTGGAATTGGCGACACACACAACCTCATAAATGGTGGTATCATTCATGCTTTCCCACTGTTTAATACACTCCCCACGGGTACCCCCTACATCCAAGCCCTTCATTACCAGAAAAAAACAAATTCACTTTGGATGGGTAGCTTATACGATGGGGTTTTTTATATAAATGGTTTTAATGAAAGTATTGTACACAATGGACTAAAATACCAATCAGGCTTCACTAAAAATAATTACTACCTATACAACGCCGAAAAAACTTTTGAAATCAACAATGGGAAGCGATCCCCTATTGATGTAAATGACACCAGACTCATTACAACCATCAAGGATACCACTTTCATTTTATCGTACACCAACTTAACTATTATTCCAAAATTTGGAAAAAAACAAACTGTAATATCCAATCCATTAAAGGGACGACTGTATACCCATGCACAAAGACTTGGTGATAGTTTGTACGCTTTTTCGTTGTACAAGCCAACTAAAATCATTGATTTAAAATCATTCAAAGAAAGTAGTAGTGGGGAAAACAAAATTATAACAGCAGTTGAAAAACAAAAGAACTACATCATAAGCCATAACCAAGGTATTGGCTTTACAATGTATACTTCATCTGGCTATCACCCTGTTACCATTGAAAATGACAACCGCATTGATGTCGATGATTTTACAACAGATACCAGTAACCAAATAATCACACTTTCGGAAAATAAATTAAATTATTACACGCTAGAAAAAAACAAAACCCAGCTTAAGCTAAATGGACAATTTGACTTTGAAAATCAGTTTAAAGAATACAATCCAAAATGGGTTGTAAATGGAACCGAAAACACAGTATATGGCGTTTCTGAAAAAGGCATTGTTGTATTACAAGACCAAAAACCTGTCAATTTTTATGCAATCAATGATATAAAAATCACCAACAAACCCTTTATTGACGCATTTAATAGACTTGTTATTCAACACGAAAAAACAACACGTCTATTCCCATTAAACCAAACAAGCCACTCTACCAATCGAGCATTTACAATATTTGCTCCAAGCCACTTATTCGCAGAAGATGAAATCAATATAAAAGTGGTTCCCAATAACGATAACCATGAGCCAATTCAACTTCAAAAAGTCGTAATACTACAAGACAACAACCCGGTTTTTGAACATTATACACTTGCGCATAACATTATCATTGACACAGCCCTTCCAAAGGGTCAATATCAACTCCAGGTCTTCTCCAATAATATTTTACGTTATAATAAAACTTTATCCATTGAACTTCCATGGCAGCAAAATCCATTTTTTAGAGTTTCGATACTACTCCTTTTTATAACAGCAATCTATTTATTGTTTAGAAACAGGTACAATCGAAAAATCTATGCGAAAAAATTAATTAGTAACAAGCTAGAATTGATTCAACAAAATCTAAACCCTCACTTTGTTTTTAATTCACTAAATCTTATTTACAGTAGTATTTTAGAGGACAAAAAAGAAGAAGCCTTGCAAACGGTTAGAGATTTTTCATCTTTACACCGCAGTTTTTTAGAAAGATCCAAAGAAAAACAAGTATCCATCGCATCAGAAATAAACTTTATTGAATCCTATTTAGCCATAGAATCGATGCGATTTAGAGAAAATATAGCCATCAATCATACCCTTTACATTGACCCCAGTTGCGATACGAATACCATTTTTATTCCGCCCAATATCTTACAGCCACTCATAGAAAATGCTATTAAATATGGTATTTTAGGCTACCAAGGCACAGAAATACCTGCCATATTTATCGATGTATTAAGCAACAACCAACAAGTAACCATTGCGATTGAAAATCCAATTGGTGAAAGTGTAGAACTATACAAAGGAACAGGCATGGGAATTTCCATAGTAGATGAAAGAATAAAATTATTCAATCAAGAGGGCAAATCAAAAATCCAGCTGCTAACCAACCAAGGAAGCTCCCATTTTAAAACAGGATACCGGGTTGCTATCATCATCAATTCATAAAGCCATCCATCGCGACTGTTGGCTTACCCGTATTATCAAAAGCGCCTAATGTATATCCTTTCCATTTATTATAACACTGGGGCTCCCAATAAAATACACCCAAGCCTTTTTTCTGATTCACCAATTTTGTTTTTGCAATGATGTCTTGGATAAACAATTTAGCAGTAGCAGCCGCAGAAACATCCATCCCAATTTCGCTAATCATAATTTCCTTTTTGTATCTAGCTACCATATCATTCATATTGCTGAGGCACTGAGCCGTCAAAGTAGACCAATTAGAAACGTTAGGATACAAAGACATCGCAATAATATCGTAGTCTACTTTATTAGCCGTTAATCCATCAAACATCCATTTAAACATGGCATTGTCATATCCATTTGAAATATGCACGATCACTTTGGAAGATGCACTTGTTTCTCTTACTGCTTTTGAACCAGCAGCAAGCATGGCAGCAAACTGTGCCATATTTTTTGAGGCGCGTCCTTCTTCCCACAACATACCATCGTTGGTCTCATTCCCAATTTGAACCCATGTTGGCACAACGCCCGCATTTAAAAGTGCCATTAATACCGTTTTTGTATGCGTATACACTGCCTGATTTAAGCCAGCAGCATTTAAATTCATCCATGCCTTTGGTTTATTTTGTTTGCCCGGATCGGCCCAAAAATCACTGTAATGAAAATTAATCATAACACGCATACCAGCATTTTTTGCGCGAACTGCCATTTTAACGACATCTGCCTGACCACACCAACCATTTTCTGGATCTACCCACACCCTAAACCTGAGTGAATTAATTCCTTTACTTTTCAGTACGGTAATACAATCCGCCTCTGTTCCATTTGATAAATAAAATTTTACCCCAGCAGCTTCCATTTCAGAAAGCCATCCAATATCAGCCCCTTTCGCAAAAAAACTTGTATCAACGGTAAGGGGTGGTTCAATGATTTTTAAAGGCTTTTTGCAAGCAGCCATTTGAACACTAATCATCAAAAATAAAAAAGGAATCATTTTTTTCATAACGCGCTTTTAACAGAAATAAAATTAAGGCGTTTTTTGGTATAAGATACATTCTTTATTTTTACGCCATGAGGGAGACCTACAACCAAACAAAACCATGGGAATCTGAAGAAACAGACCTGCTAACTGAAACAGCCACCCCCTATCAACTCATTGTTTGGAATGACGAGGTCAATACGTTTGAATGGGTTATTGAAACCTTAATGGATGTGTGTAAACATACACAGGAACAGGCCGAACAATCAGCCATGATTATTCATTACAATGGCAAATACGCGGTAAAAAATGGTGATTACGATACGCTAAAACCTATGTGTGATGCCATTACTGAAAGAGGCATCAGTGCTACTATTGAATCTACCAAAAGCTAATGTCACTCACTGTATTAGATGAAAAGATTTGGTTTCCTCCCATAGAAACTGCCCTCGAAGATGGCTTACTTGCCATGGGTGGCGACCTCAGCACCGAAAGGCTAATTAAGGCATATCAAGAAGGTATTTTTCCATGGTTCGAAGGTGAAACGCCATTATGGTGGAGCCCCAACCCAAGGTTTGTGATGTATCCTGCCAATGTAAAAGTTAGTGCCACTATGAAGCAGGTGATAAAAAGACAAGCATTTGAATTTAAAACCAACACCGCTTTTGATCAGGTAATTGCTCATTGTAAAAAAATAAAGCGTCCTGGTCAACATGGCACTTGGATCACACCTGCTGTTGAAAAAGCGTATACTATTTTACACGAATTAGGCATAGCGCATAGTGCCGAGGCTTGGGAAAACGACACCCTTGTAGGAGGGCTGTATGGCATAAAAATGGGTAAATTATTTTTTGGCGAAAGCATGTTTAGCAACCAAAGCAATGCTAGTAAATTTGCTTTTATTAGTTATGTAAAACAATTAGAAGCGGAAGGTATTGTGCTAATAGATTGCCAAGTGTACACCGAGCATTTAGAAAGTTTAGGTGCTGAAATGATAGACAGGAATTTATTTAAACAACTACTCTACAAATACCGCTAACTCTTGTATCCATACATTTTTTCAACGTCCTTCACAATTTTTTCCATATCGGCATCATCGCCTGATGGATTATAGGGTTGCTTTAAATTACTTCCAAAAACAAAGGCAATGGTTTGCCAAAATGCTGCGTTAAAAAAGCCTTTGTATTCTGAAATGATTTCATAACAGTTATTTCCGGTTTGTCTGTTGATGAGTTTCATGAGCACTTTACCTTGATACACCGATAATTTCACCAGCTGATCGGCAAATTCTTTTTTGAGTTCTTTTTCCCGAGACTTGATAATTGCGCGCCGCTTTTTTTTGTCGGTTACTCCATTTAATTTGGCATTCACATCATTCATGATTCGACTCGCTGCAATCGCATATGGATACGTTACATATACTGCATTTCGGAGCCTAGTCCAATCGGCCCAATAGTTTTTCCAAGGCCCTGTAAGCTTTGCGTACACTTCTACTGACGGAAGTATAGATTCAGGAATGGTATCCCCTTCTGGTGTAATGTAGGCGCGCACACGCATGGTATCAAGCGGGCCACGCTGTTGAGCAGTTATAGTAGTACATGCAGCGAAAACAAAAAGCACCAAACAAATAATATGTTTAAGTATTGGCTGCATGAGAACAATTAAGAAATAGTTAGTTTATTTTTTAAGGTTTTATAGCGCTGAATAATAGACATCACAAATCCAATAACCATTACAATAACGCCTAACCACAACACATTAATCATAGGAAATTCATATACTTTTAACGTAATTAAATCGGTGATGGCACCAGATTCTTTAACGCCCATTTGCAATATTCCTTTTTCTTGATCAAGTACTTTGTTAAACTGGAGTACCAATGATTGTGCTACTACGGTGTCAGAAATTTGACGAATACTCGAATTGTCAATAGCAATACCAGGCATAGCTGAATATTTTCTACCATCCCTAGCAGTAACGTCTACATCCAAAAATAAAGCAGTTTCACCAGGCAGTAAAAGGTCTTTTTTAGACGCTGGATTTACAGATACACTTTTTAACACCATAAGTCCATTGCTATAAAAAATAGTATCCCCTACTTTAATTTCTTTATCAACAAAACGAGTCGTATCTGATGCATCATTTTGTTGAAATGAAGTGATGTACACAAAAATATCTTTGTACCAGTAATGTTTACTAGCTGGATTGGCGGCAAAGCCTTCCATCCCTTTGTTGTTTTTTATAACATCGGGATATAAATTAAATGATTCAGATCCGTCTTTTGCTGTAAAGCTAATTTCGTAATATTTTTTTCGGTCCTCCACATTCAAGGTATCACGCTTATAGTTTACCATAAACTTACCCATATCGGTTTCTACCCCTTTAAACAGCGTTAAGTTTTCGGCAGGATTACCCGCTGGATTTTTTTCACCAGGGGCTGCTTGCGCAAGTGGTGTAATCCCTGTTGTGTTCCAACTCAATACTGTTTTTTTAGCCGAAGAAATTAAGATACCTACTAGGATCATTCCAAAACCAACGTGTGCCACAGAAGCGCCTGCTGCTTTTAACTTTCCTCTTAACACGAGCCAGATATACGACAAGTTGCCTGTAACTGCATACACGGCCGTAAAGATGGCAAGATGAATGGCAAATAAAAATACTGGACCTTTTTTAGTGTAATTCACGTCACCAAAAAATGCAATAAGTAAACTAATGATAACAGCTGCTAAAACAGGCCAAAAAATATTTTTCACAAACTGCTTGGTGTCGGTGTATTTATATTTTAAAAACTGTGTGCCAGCTGTTAAAAGTCCCAATACAATTGCCACAAAAATTTGAATCTGGTTGTGGGCAAATTCAGGATCTTCGGGCGGTGCAATATTGGTGCCAAATAATTTATTAGCTACCGGCGTAGATGTTTTAGCTATAATAACCATACCTGCTAAAAAGAGCACGAGCGATCCAATAAACATCCAAAATTCTCTACTACTAGTTGCTTCTTCTTTTGCAATGGACGGAATAGACTTATACCGAATAGCAAAAATGGTAAATGCTGGAATTACAAAAATCAAAAGGAAAACAAGTAGCTGGGTATTCATGCCAAGGTCTGTAAATGCATGCACCGATGTGTCTCCTAAAATCCCACTTCTTGTTAAGAAAGTTGAATATAAAATCAATAAAAAAGAAACGATGTAAAAGAAATAAGTTGGACGCAGAGAGTACCCCGTGCTTTTAGCAATCATATTGGTATGTAGGCCAGCAACAAGTGTTAACCATGGCACGAGTGATGCGTTTTCTACAGGATCCCATGCCCAGTAACCACCAAAAGACAAGCTTTCGTAAGCCCATGCTGCACCCATCATAATACCGAGCCCTAAAATCGCAGCAGAAAAAGAGGCCCAAGGAATCGCAGACTTTAACCAATCATGCGACTTGCGCATAAAACCAGCCATTGCATAGCCAAAAGGAATAATCGTACTAGCAAATCCTAAAAACAAAATGGGTGGATGAATAACCATCCAATAATTTTGTAGGAGCGTATTTAAACCCGTACCATCTTTAATAAGTGTTAAATAATCGGGTCTATTTAAAATAGGCCAATCCATTTCATTTCTTAAAAGAGAGAAAGGACTAGATCCAATTTTATGGCCAAATAAATACACGCCCAAAACCATTGATGCCAATAGTACTTGTGCAAAAGAGATGACAGCCATCACGCCAGCTTCCCATTTTCGTGCAGTAAACATGATCACAATTCCTAACACACAATGCCAAAAGCTCCAAAGCATAAAGCTACCCTCTTGACCTTCCCAAAAACAACTTAATAAGTATTCTGGCTGTAACGACTTATCACTATGCATATATGCATACTTATACTCGAAATAGTGATTGGATATAATTACATAGAGTAATGAAAAAGTTGCAAAAACGCATATGGCTTCAACAACAAAGAAAATACGACCAATTTTAATCCAGCTTTTTGCATTTGGATCATTAGGGTCTGCTACTCCACCCAAAAAAAAGGCTATCGTTGCAACAATAGAAGCAACAAAAGAAACCAAATTAAAAATATGTCCTGCTTGACCAAGCCACAAATGTTCGCCGATATAGTTCATTGAAATAAAATTAATGGATAGAGTTAGTTAGAATACGTAGTTTGACTTTTGTCA
>CANHHX010000072.1 GCA_947461125.1 Bacteroidota bacterium
ACCGGAGAACCCTTGCTTTTACTCCATGGACTCTTTGGCGCACTCAGTAACTTTGAACATTTAATTGAGCATTTCAGACACCGCAATAAAGTAATCGTTCCTATTTTACCGCTTTTTGATTTAGATATTTTTCATACAACGGTAAATGGGCTTGAAAATGTGGTACAAAAATTTATTGAAGCAAGGGGATATACCGGTATACATTTATTGGGTAATTCACTGGGCGGACACGTTGGACTTGTGCACGTACTCAAGCATCCACAAAAAATTAAGTCACTTACTTTAACAGGTAGCAGTGGCTTATTTGAAAAAGCCATGGGAGATAGTTATCCCAAAAGAGGCGACTACGATTATATCAAAAATAAAACAGAAGAAACATTTTACGATCCCGCGGTAGCTACCAAAGAACTCGTAGACGAAGTATTTGAAATCACTAGAAACCGGTTAAAAGTGATTAAAATTTTAGCACTCGCTAAAAGTGCGATCAGAAGTAATTTAGGTACTGAGTTAAGTCAAATACAACAGCCTACACTTTTAATTTGGGGTAATAATGATATTGTTACACCACCTTATGTGGGTGAAGAATTTCATAAACTCATCCCCAATAGTACCCTTCATTTTGTAGACAAATGTGGACACGCACCCATGATGGAAGTGCCTACCGAGTTCAACCAAATTTTAGAAGCATTTTTGAACCAGCTTAGTCATGCTAGCAGCACAACTCATTAATACTAGTTTTCCCTCTATTCATTTATTGGATAAAGCATCTTTTGCACTCCAATTGATGGAGGATTATGACATTCAGCATTTGTGTGTAGTAGCAGAAGATAAATTTATTGGCATCGTAGATAAAAATGCATTACTAGATACTCATGAAACAGCTGTTATTGCTACTTTACAAGATGAGTTTATTGTGGCATCTGTGCACGCCGATGCGCATTTTTTAGCCGGGGCTAAACTATTGACTTTACATGAATTAACGATGCTGCCCGTTGTTTCCACTTCGGCAGATTTGCTGGGCGTTATTACGGCAAAACAAATGTTAACAGTGCTTACTAGTTATGTAGGTGCAGATACCAAGGGCGGCGTGATTGTTTTAGAGATGGAAAGAAGGCAATATTCTTTTGGTGAAATTGTGCGTCTCATTGAAACCAATGACGCTTATGTTACACAGCTTAATACCGCTACGGATCCACTAACGGGTATGTTATTGGTAACCATTCAAATTAACCACATTGAAGTTTCTACAATTGTAGCAACATTTCAGCGTTACGATTATAGCGTAAAATATTATTTCGGGGAAGAAAATTATCAAAATGAGTTGAAAGAAAATTACAATCATTTACTTTCATACCTCAACATGTAGGTTTAAACGCTTCATCATATGCGCCTACTTTTTTTCATTTTTATTATAAGTATATCTTTTACCAGTTTGGCACAACAAAAAATGCCGGTTGCTCGAATTGATATTGCGGGTAATTCTAAAACAAAAGATTATATCATTTTAAGAGAACTTCCTTTTATCATTGGGGATTCACTGGATGCCAAACAGCTAGCACCTGCCATCATTCAGGCTAAACAACTGCTCATCAACACGCAACTGTTTGTAGATGTACAAATTGATCCTATGGCAACTGATGGCCAGTGGCAAATTCGTATTCAAGTAAAAGAAAGATGGTATCTATTGCCCCTCCCTTATTTTCGACTTGTAGACCGTAATTTTAACCAGTGGTGGGTGGATCAAAATAGAAGTTTGGACCGCGTCAATTATGGCGTAAAATTTATTCAAAATAATGTGTCTGGTAGAAACGATAATTTAAATGTGTGGCTAATAACAGGCTACAATAGACAATTTTCGGCGCGTTACACCATTCCATTTATTGATAAAAAACTCACCAAAGGATTTAGTGTAGGATTTTTACATGCTACACAAAAAGAATTGAATATTGCGACCGTTGCCAATAAGCAGGTATTTTTAAGGCATACATCCGACGCAAGAAAAACATGGCGCATGGATGCATCTTACTCCTACAGGCCCGACCGGTTTAAACGTACTACTATCAGACTCAGTTATTTTAATGAAACGATTGCTGATACGATTTTAAAGGTTCAAAAAAATTATTATCCTGGTCAAACAAATCATCAGGCAGCACTTGATCTTAGTTACCGTTATCAGTATATCAATGTTTCAAATATTGTGTATCCCACATCGGGATATTATACCGACTTTTTTTTGATGAAAAGATTTGCATCTCAGCGGGAGCAATCCATTTTTCAAATGAGTGCAAGATATTTGAATGCAAAAAAGATAAGCAATAAATTTTTCTTAATACTCGACGCAACCACTGCTTATAAATCACCTGTCGACTCCATTTTTTCTAATAGTAGACTTATTGGGTATGGTGGCATGCAACTCAGAGGCCTCGAATATTATGTAGTAGATGGAACAGCTGGTGCAGTATCAAGAAACGCCTTGCATTTTAATGTAAAAAACTTCACCCTTACAAATCCGGTCCCGATCAAAAATCATGAAAAAATACCTATTCGGCTTTATTTAAAA
Source organism: Bacteroidota bacterium (assembly GCA_947461125.1). GTDB lineage: Bacteria > Bacteroidota > Bacteroidia > Chitinophagales > Chitinophagaceae > Sediminibacterium. Next base: position 2,561 of record CANHHX010000072.1, read on the forward strand.
ATGTTTGCAGATGCTGGGTATGCCTATCATAAATACGCTGCGCCTTCTAACACTTTGAGTAATACACTGTTGTACACCTACGGGGTTGGTTTAGACCTTGTAAGTGTCTACGATTTTGTATTTCGCGTAGAATATAGCCGCAATCAGCTAGGGCGGGATGGCTTATATTTGCAAGGCGAATTTAATTTTTGATGGATTTGACTTGAATATTGGCACATGAAAATTGCAATTTATAGTAGAGGTTTAGATTTGGCAACCCCCAATCCGCTTGCTGTTCTGCTTGAAGCGTTAGCGCCGCATGATGTTGAGATACATGTATTTCATCAACTACTCCTGCACGCCGATTTGCCAGCTGATACCACCGCTTCACTCATACCCTTTAAAGTTTCTTCAGATCTAGATGCTTCTATTGATTGTCTGATTAGTTTAGGTGGTGATGGTACGATGCTTGACGCCGTTACACTGGTAAAAGATTCTGGCATCCCTGTATTGGGTATTAATTTTGGCAGACTCGGATTTTTAGCGAGCATTAGCCCCGATGCATTACAAAGTGCAGTAGACGCTATTGTGAATAGAACTTTTGTAGTTGATAAACGAGCACTTATTCATCTTGATTCCAATGAAGGACTATTTGGGGACACTCCTTTTGCACTGAATGAGTTCGCGATTCACAAGCGTGACATTTCTCCCATGATAAAAATACATACCTATATCAATGGAGAGTTTTTAAATACTTATTGGGCCGATGGGCTTATTGTATCTACACCAACAGGATCTACGGGTTACAGTATGAGTTGCAATGGTCCTATCTTATTTCCGGACGCAGCAAGTTTTGTGATTACACCAGTGGCACCTCATAATTTAAATGTACGTCCCATTGTGATTCCGGATACAAACGTGGTATCATTTGAAATTGAAGGAAGAGCAGATCAATTTATTTGCGCACTTGACGCACGCAAAGAAATCGTTGATAAAACCGTTCAATTGGCCATTCGAAAAGAGCAGTTTTGCGTAAATCTTGTCCGATTAAACGAAAATAGTTTCTTGTCTACGCTCAGAACCAAGCTGACTTGGGGCCTTGATAAAAGAAATTAACATTTTTGGTATTTATTTTTGTTGCTACTTTACATCAAGCAAGCAGGCGCCCATGGTAAAACATTTTATTTTTAGTATCCTACTTGGCAGTATTGGTTTCACTGCACATGCACAACTGATGCAAAGTTTTGTGCACCAAGCCGAGTTTGGTATTGGAGCAGGTGCTGCACATTATTTTGGCGATTTAAATCCTACTTCGGCCGTTAACAGACCTAAGGCCAATGCAGGTGTTTTTTTTAGAAAGCAATTTAACAATTACATGAGTGTTAGGCTTAGTGGCGAATATGCGCTGCTTGGTTATTCTGATCAGTATAGTAACAATGTAAGTCAGCGCAGACGAAACCTTAGTTTTAATAGCCATGTTTGGGAGGCAGCTCTTTCCTTTGATTTTAACTTTTTTGCATTTCAACCAGGTTTCGAAGATTTTAGATTCACGCCCTATGTTGGCGTTGGTGTGGGTGCTTTTTCATACGATCCCTATGCTTTTTTAGGCGATCAAAAATATTTTTTAAGACCACTGGGCACAGAAGGGCAGGGGTCTTCGGCGTATCCGACATTTAAATCCTATGCGCCCATTGCCGTGTCGGTGCCACTTACCCTAGGCGTTAAGTATGCGTTAAGTGAGCAGTTCAATGTTTTTGCTGAGCTGATGTACCGCTTTACCAATACCGATCATTTAGATGATGTGAGTGGCGTGTATGCGCCAGACGCATTTCCAACCCTACCAGATGGGTCCCCTTCGCCGGCTTTTTTACTCCAAGACCGAAGTTATGAAACAGGTGCTCCCATAGGCATTAAGGGTAGACAAAGGGGCAATACCCTTCAAACCGACGTTTTTGCAGGTCTCAAAGTGGGGATTTCCTTTAATTTACAAACCTATAAGTGCCCAAAGCCTGTCCAATAAGCGGTATTGGCTATAATTAGGCAAAGTATTCGGCGTAAACCTCTGTTTTTTCGTTAATTTTGCAGCCTATAAACTCTTTTTCAAAGCATGCAGGAAGAACCTAAGCCTCAAATCGATCTCAGTCGTTTACCGGAACATGTTGCCATTATTATGGATGGTAACGGGCGTTGGGCAGAAGAAAGAGGCGAAGACCGTTTATTTGGTCATTTCCATGGCGTTGAAAGTGTTAGAAACATAGTGGAAAGTGCAGCAGAGCTAGGCATTGGCTATTTAACACTCTATGCCTTTAGCACCGAAAATTGGGACCGTCCAGCCAATGAAGTAGCCGGGCTTATGAGTTTACTGGTGGATACCATCCGAAAAGAAGTTCCTACATTAAATAAAAATAATATTCGTTTGCAAGTGATTGGGGACAGGCAAATGCTCCCTGATTTTGCGCAAACTGAACTTGAGGAAGCGCTTGAATTAACGGCTGCTAATACTGGATTAACCCTCATTATGGCGCTGAGTTATAGCAGTAGATGGGAGATTGCAAATGCTGTCAAGCAAATAGCCCAGGATGTTCAGGCAGGTAGCTTGGATCCGCAACAAATTACGCAGGATACAATTGCTGATTATTTGTGTACCAAGGGAATTCCAGATCCAGCCCTTGTGATAAGAACCAGTGGCGAATTTCGTATAAGCAATTTTTTATTATATCAAATTGCCTATGCAGAGCTCTATTTTACCCCTATATTGTGGCCAGATTTTAGAAAGCCTCATTTACATGAAGCAATACTAGATTTTCAGCAAAGAGAGCGTAGGTTTGGTAAAACAGGAAAACAAATTCAACAAGAAGTAAAGGTGTAAATACTAAATATATTATATAATTACTTAATAAGTTTAGCGATTTAACAAAGACTTTTAATAATTCCCGTTAATTTGCTCCGCTTATAAGAACCAAAATCGACGAAATCTGCTGTGGTGATAGATCAGTCAGCGATATAACAAATAGAAAAAGATGCAGAAAGTGTACAAATTATTCATGTTGGTCATCGTATTATCGCTAGCAAGTACTGTTGTCAGTGCGCAAGAAAAGAGCGATACGGTTATTACCAATGTCGATGCGGATCTGATCAATATTTTCAATCAAAAAACGCCCAAAAAATATAAAATCAGTGCAATTAAAGTTACCGGTAATAGCTTTTTTGATGAAAACCTTTTAATCTCTATTGCCAATGTTAATGTGGGAGATGAGATTGTAATTCCAGGGGGCGATTTGTTTTCAAAAGCCATCACAAAATTATGGGGGCAAAACTACTTCTCTGACGTAGAAATATTTATTACAAAATTAGAAGATAAAAATATTGAAATTGAAATTGCTGTAACTGAACGCGCGCGTTTGTCTAACTTTTTTTTTAAAGGGGTAAGCAAAAGTGACGCAGAAGATTTAACGGGTAAAACAGGACTTGTGCGCAACCGTGTGATCACAGAAAACATGAAAATTTCTGCAGTAGAAGCCATTAAAAAATTCTATGCAGAAAAAGGTTTTCAGAGTGCACAAGTTAAAATTTTAGAGAAATCTGATTCGACTTATGAAAACACGTTATTACTTGATTTCGTAATTGATAAAGGTCCAAAAGTACGCATCAACAATATCAATTTTGGCGGCAATACGGTAGAAGCGGGGCTCTTAAAAAAGAAATTAAAAGAAGTCCATGAAAAATCTAGACTTACTTTATTTCCTGTATTTGACGAGCCAAAAATTGTAAAAATACAGCGTTATAGTTTTGAACAGTACATGAAAGAAAAAGGTTTTTTGACATTTACGAAAACCAAAAAAGTACTCGATCCATACGCGCGTATTAAATTTTCTAGTGCCAAGTTTGACACCAAGAAATACGAAGAAGACAAAGACAATATTTTAGACTATTACAACTCACTTGGTTATAGAGATGCAACCATTGTAAACGACACCGTTTATTATAATGGAAATGGACATATCAATATCGATATCAAAGTAAGTGAAGGTCGCCGATATTATTTTGGTAACATCACTTGGAGGGGAAATACTAAATATTCAGATTCTATTTTAACTGCCATTTTAGGTATCCGCAAGGGAGACATTTACAACCTCGAAACCCTCAATAAAAAATTAGGTAAATCGGCAAGCGCAGAAGGAGGTGATATCAGTGGAATTTACCAAGACGATGGTTATTTATTTTTCAATACCGATCCAGTGGAAACAGCGGTATACAACGATACCATTGATTACGAAATTAGAATTATTGAAGGTCCTCAAGCGACCATTAAAAATGTTAGAATCTTTGGTAACGACCGTACCAAAGAGCACGTGATTCGAAGAGAGTTAAGAACCATACCAGGTGAGAAGTTTAGTAGAACCGATTTAATGCGTTCACAGCGTGAAATTGCGCAGCTCAATTATTTCAACCAAGAAAAAATTGGCATCGATCCAAGACCCAATCCAGATGATGGAACCGTAGATATCAATTACACGGTAGAAGAAAAATCGAGTGATCAATTAGAATTGAGCGCAGGTTGGGGTGGATTTATTGGACTTACAGGTACACTAGGTATTTCTTTCAATAACTTTTCGGTAAGAAATATTTGGAAGAAGCAGGCCTGGGATCCACTTCCCATGGGAGAAGGTCAAAAATTAAGTTTGCGCGTTCAAAGTAATGGTAAAGCATTCCGTTCTTATAACTTCTCTTTCACCGAGCCTTGGTTTGGTGGTAAAAAAAGAAATGCGTTAACGGTAAGTGTGTTCAATACCAAATTTGGACAAACATTTGATCCTATCACAGGAATGTTTGATCCAAATGCCGCTGATTCAAAATACATTTCTACCACAGGTGCCACCGTTAGTTTGGCAAAACAATTAAAATGGCCCGACGACTTTTTCTCCCTTTCTGTTGGCTTAAACTATACGCGTTACAAGCTTAGCGATTATGCCATTGATCCAAGAAATTTACCTGGATTTGACAATGGTGTTGTAAACAACGCGAACATAAAAATTGCTTTACAGCGTTCATCTATCGATCAGCCCTTATATCCCAAAAGTGGATCTACGTTTTTATTTAGTGTGCAAGCAACGCCGCCTTATTCTTTATTCAATAAAAATATCCAAACAAGCGCCAACCCTTACAAGTGGATTGAATACCATAAGTGGCGTATGAATGGCGAATGGTTTGTGCCTCTTGGTAGACCACACGGCGAAGACCGTAACAAACAGTTTGTGATTAGAGCTGCCGCAAAATTTGGTTTCTTGGGTAGATTCAATAAAGATTTAGGGATGTCTCCTTTCGAAAGATTCCAGGTAGGTGACGCCGGCTTAAGCAATCAGTTTGCACTTTTAGGATTTGACATCATTGCACATAGAGGGTATCCAGTGTACGAAAATTCAAATCCGAAAATCAATCCAGATCAACAAAGAGCGAGTCAGTACTTTACCATTTTTAATAAATACAGTGTTGAACTTAGGTATCCTCTTAGCTTAAATCCAAGCAGTACCATTTATGCCCTTGGTTTTTATGAAGCAGCAAACGGATGGTATAATATCAAAGATTACAATCCATTTAGACTTCGTAGATCAGTTGGTTTAGGGATGCGTTTCTTCTTACCAATGTTTGGACTTTTAGGATTTGACTATGGTGTTGGACTTGATAGATTTACGCCAAATGGCGCGATGAAGGATGCGGCAAGATTTACCTTTATGTTAGGATTTGAACCAGAATAATCTTTAAATTAGAAGTATGAAAAAGTTATTATTTGTGGCTTTGATGGTACTGGGTACAACCATGGGCGTAAAAGCGCAACAACGCTATGCTGTGATTGATACCAAGTATATACTTGAACGTATTCCAGCTTATAAAGAAGCCGATGCCAAGCTAAAACTCATTGGCGAGCAGTGGCAAAAAGAAATTGATGATTTACAGGTGCAGCTCGACAAAATGTATAAAAACTATGAGTCTGAGCAGTTTATGCTTACAGAAGCCCTAAAAAAGAAGCGTGAAGACGAGCTTTTTGAAAAGGAAAAGCAGGTTCGTGACCTTCAAAAAAAGCGTTTTGGCTACGAAGGCGACCTTTTTAAAGAGCGTCAGCGCCTTATCAAGCCGGTACAGGATAAAGTATACGATGCCATTCAAAAAATAGCTACCAGCCGTTCTTATGACTTCGTTCTCGATAAAAGTGAAGGAATAACCATTATATTTGCCGACCCGAAACTTGATAAAAGCGATGACGTGCTTAAAGAGTTAGGGATAAAATAAAAGTTTAAATAAACAGTTATAACAAAAATTCAAACACTCTCTACAATGAAGAAATTATTATTTGTTTGTGTGGTTTTAGCAGCCAGCCTACTATTCTCAAATACCACAAACGCGCAGGTTAAAATTGGTTACTTTGATGAGCAAAGTTTATTGAGCCTGTTTCCAGATATTCAAAAAGTGGATACCATCATTAACAATTTCGTTAAAGATTCTTTGAATCCTGAATACGCTTACACCGTGCAAGATTATCAGCGTAGAGATAGTCTTTTCAAAAAAGATTCTGCTACCATGCCTGCAAAAGCAAGAGAAATGGCTTTGTCTGATTTAAACCGTTTGGGTTACAAATTAGCAAACTGGCAGCAGTATGCACAAGAAATGCAAAATGGTAAAATGGAACAATCACTTTTACCGTACAGACAAAAGATGGTAACTGCTTTACAGCAAATCGTTGCTGAACAAAAGTATACGCTTGTATTAAAGACAGAAACATTGTCTCCGTATATGCAACCTAATATCTTAGATAATTTAACCATCCGTGTAGCAATGAAGTTAAACCTTGCATTACCACAAGAAATTATGGATGCTTGGAAACAAGCGGGTGGCGTGGTTCCTGGTGCGCCTGCTAAGACAGCAGCACCTGCTAAAAAAGGATAAAATAGCATTTACAAACTATTTATACATGAACCCCGTCTGTTAAAGGCGGGGTTCTTATTTTTGTGTATGCAAACAAAAAAACCAATTGGTGTATTTGATAGTGGTTATGGAGGATTAACCATCCTTAAAGAACTACAACTTGCACTTCCTACATACGATTTTATATACCTCGGTGATAATGCACGCGCACCTTATGGCCCAAGGTCTTATGAAACGGTATATCAGTACACACTTGAAGCTGTTGATTGGTTGTTTGATAAAGGTTGTGATTTGGTTATTTTGGCCTGTAATACGGCTTCTGCAAAAGCTTTAAGAACGATACAACAAAAAGACCTTGCTAGCCGTGGAAGCCATAAAAGAGTGCTTGGCGTGATACGACCTACCACAGAAGTTGTGGGTACCTTTTCTACATCAAAACAGGTAGGGATTGTGGGGACCAAGGGTACTGTCGAAAGCGAAAGTTACCCCGTAGAGATCGCTAAATTTTTTCCAGAAGTTAAAGTTTACCAGCAGGCCTGTCCTATGTGGGTACCACTCATCGAAAATAGAGTCTACAAGACACAAGGAGCCCGTTATTTTGTGGAGCAGGACCTGAATGCCCTTTTTGCAAAATCGGGCGCTATTGACACTTTATTACTTGGCTGTACGCATTACCCTTTGTTATTAGACACCATTGAGTCTCTTGTACCCAAAGGGGTTAAAGTACTCACCCAGGGCGCCATTGTGGCTGCAAGCCTGGTAGATTACTTACAAAGGCACCCGGATTTGGATGCGGGGATTACAAAGCAAAGCGATGTCGTTTTTTACACCACCGACGCTACACTCGATTTTGACGCCCATGCTGCTGACTTTTTGGGCTATTCGGTGCAATCTTTGCCTGCCACACTTTAATAATTGACTTTTTTGGGGCTGATTATCAATCAGTTAAAAAAAATGTTTCTTCCTTTTTTAACTTACACCTACTTTTCCTTACTTTTGCCGTCCTTTCACAAGACAGCAGCATGGTGACTGCCGTATATGAAACGAAACAAGATTAAAGGGTTAGTTAAAAAACGCAAGTTATGAAACGTACATTTCAACCGCATAAGCGCCGCCGTAAAACAGTTCACGGATTTCGTAAAAGAATGGAATCTGCTAATGGACGTAAAGTATTGGCAAGCCGTCGTAAAAAAGGCCGCAAGAAACTAACTGTTTCTAGCGAGAAAGGTTTAAAATAAACC
>CANHHX010000073.1 GCA_947461125.1 Bacteroidota bacterium
AACAAGTATCGAAAGTTTTGAACTACCTGCTCCAAAAGCGGGCGTAAAACTAATCAGCCCAGACAATGTAGAAGAACTTGTTCGTTTATTACATGAAGAAGCAAAAGCTATTTAACCCCAATCAATTTTAAATTATGGTACTCGTATATTTAGATCATCAAGACAATCAAATTAAAAAAAGTACGCTAGAAGCGGTGTCTTATGGCGCAGCACTGGCAAAACAATTGGGCACCGAAGTTCATGGCCTTTTATTAGGTTCTGTTAACGACGACCTAGCGTCACTTGGCGCTTACGAATTAAAAAATGTATATCAAATTAATGATAGCGCACTCGCTCATTTTGATGCACAAGTATTTGTAAAAACCATTGCAGCAGCTGCTACAAACGTGGGCGCTACTTCAATTGTTTTCTCACACAACCAAACAGGTAAAGCTTTGTGCGCTGGTGTATCTGCATTACTAAAAGCAGGGCTTGTAACAGGTGCTATCGCATTACCTAATACAAGCGCTGGTTTTGTTGTAAAAAAATCTGTGTTTTCTGGAAAGGCATTTGCCAATGTTTCGATACAAACAGCCGTTAAAATAATTGCTATAAGCCCTAATAGTTATAAAGTTGAAGGTGGTGCGGCAGTAGTAGCTACCACTACTCCATTAGATATTGCTGTATCGGCTGGGCATGTAAACATTACTGCTGTTCATAAAACAAGTGGAGAAATTTCTTTAACAGAAGCCGATATTGTAGTAAGTGGCGGACGAGGATTAAAAGGCCCCGAAAACTGGGGAATTTTACTTGACCTCGCAAAAGAGCTTGGCGCAGCAACGGCTTGTTCTAGACCCGTTGGTGACGCACATTGGCGTCCACACCACGAGCACGTGGGTCAAACAGGTGTTCAGGTTGCTCCTAATTTATACATTGCCATTGGTATTTCTGGCGCTATCCAGCACCTTGCTGGGGTGAACAGAAGTAAAACCATTGTGGTGATTAATAAAGATCCAGAAGCGCCGTTTTTTAAAGCTGCCGACTATGGTATAGTAGGTGACGCCTTTGAACTTGTTCCTAAATTAACCGATGCGATTAAAAAAATGAAAGCATCGGCCTAGTTTTTAGCGCCCTTCTGTTGAATTCTATATTTTTTGAATTAATTTCGTGTGGTCTATGAAAAAAATAGAACTCGAAATAGTCGCCCTTTCCCACAGCATAACCCAATCGCATTCTTATGCCGTTGTATTAGGTGAAGCAGGTGGTGGTGCCCGTAGACTTCCCATTGTAATTGGAGGATTTGAAGCGCAAGCTATTGCGGTTGCACTAGAAGACATGCACCCTAGCAGGCCTCTTACCCACGATTTACTTAAAAATTTCATGACAGCCTTTCATGTAGAGCTTCAAGAAATTATTATCAACGATTTACAAGAAGGCATTTTTTATGCCAAATTAGTTTGCTTTACAGACCATGATACCATCGAAATAGATTCTCGAACTTCTGACGCCCTTGCATTAGCCGTTCGTTTTGGATGTCCTATTTATACCTACGAACATATTTTAGAAAACGCGGGTATTTTAATGGATGAAGGTGGTGTAAGCAAACAAAAAATAGAAGCCGTTGGTGGTGAACAACCCTTTGAAGAACAAGACGATATTACCAAATTAGACCTCATTGCCCTCGAACAATTATTACAAGAGGTGCTAGAAAGTGAAGATTATATTAGAGCTATTGCTATTCGCGACGAAATCAATAAAAGGAAAACCAAATGATTTGTTTTCCTTCCTGCAAAATCAATCTAGGATTACGAATTACCAATAAAAGGGCGGATGAATATCATGCATTAGAAACGGTATTTTTTCCCATTTCAATTAAGGATGCACTTGAAATTATTATTGAACCAAATGCAAGTGCGGCGCCCATTACATTTACAAGTTCAGGATTACAAATTAACGGCGAGCCTTCCGATAACTTATGTTTTAAAGCCTATGAGATTTTAAAAAAAGACTTCCCTTCAATTCCAAATATTAAAATGCATTTGCATAAACATATTCCAATGGGTGCTGGACTAGGAGGAGGATCGGCAGATGGTGCATTTACACTTGTAGCACTCAACCAACTTTTTAATTTACAATTGTCGGAGCAGGCTTTACTAAATTATGCATTACAACTAGGAAGTGATTGTCCTTTTTTTATTTTAAATTGCCCTGCCTACGCGACTGGCAGAGGAGAAATTTTAAAGCCCATACAAGTAAACCTTGATGGTTACAGTATCGTAATTGTAAATCCGGGCATTGCTATTTCTACTAAACTTGCTTTCTCTCTAATAACCCCAAAGGTTCCAGATACAAATATGGAAGCTATTATTTGTGAACCGGTTACTGCATGGAAACATAGTCTCCTCAACGACTTTGAAGCACCTATTTTTAATTCCTTTCCTGAATTAGCCAATATCAAAGATACGCTCTATCAAAAAGGCGCCGTATATGCATCTATGACGGGTACGGGCAGCACTGTTTATGGCATTTTTCCCACATCTATGATTGATACTTTACGATTTAATTTTCCTACGCATTATTTTGTTGCAACTGCATCTTGAAAAATTTGGCAAGAATCCCCATAAAATTTAATTGGGAAAGCAAAAATCTATGCTTATGTTAGCAACTATGAAAATGGCTGTTAAAACAATCAGGTACCTATATAGCATTTACGCCCTAATTACTTTTATTGGTGTCATGTTAGTACTCATGCCCTTTGTTTTTATATCACTCTCATTTGGCCGTGTAAAAGGCGGAAATTATATTTATCAGTTATGTAAGATATGGGCCTCGGTATGGTATGTGTTTTTAGGTGTTAGACACCAAGAAATTCATGAAATAGAACACGAAAAAAGCAAGCAGTATATTTTTATTGCCAACCACAATTCTTACATGGACATCCCTCCCATTGTTTTAATTGCACATAGTCCACTTCGCATATTGGGTAAATATGAATCCTCAAAAATTCCATTATTTGGATGGATGTATAAACAAGCTGTGATACTTGTTGACAGAAGTAATGCCGAAAGAAGATCCCAAAGTGTTCGGGAATTAAAACAAGCCATTGAAGACGGCTTATCCATATTTTTATTTCCAGAAGGAACATTTAATGAATCGGAACAACCCCTTAAATCATTTTTTGATGGGGCTTTTAGAATCGCCATTGAAACACAAACCCCCATCAAGCCATTACTATTTATTGATACCATTGAGCGGATGCATTTTAGTTCGGTATTTTCAATAACGCCGGGTAAAAGCAGGGTGGTTTATTTAGCTGATATACCAGTAGAAGGTTTAACCATGGAGGACTTACCTGCGTTAAAAGCAAAAGCCTATCAATTAATGGAAGAAGGCCTCAAAAGATACCGTAAATACCCAACCGTTTTAAGCGTATTTTAGCATAAAATTGGGCCTTTGTTTGCAGAAATCATTATACCACTTGCTTTACCTAAAAACTATACATGGGCTATCCCTGCAAGGTTTCAGGCACTCGTGAGCCCAGGTATCAGAGTGGAAGTATTACTCGGGCGCAACAAAAAATATGCTGGTATCATTAAAAAAATTACCCTCGAAAAGCCAGCTGCTTTTGAACCCAAAGAAATTTTACAAGTAATCGACGAAACGCCCATCTTACACCCTACACAACTTGAATTTTGGGAATGGATTGCGTCTTATTATATGTGTACCGAAGGGGAAGTAATGCAAGCTGCTGTTCCAGCCAATTTAAAGTTAACCAGCGAAAGTATTTTAATTTGGAATGAAGAGCGCACACTTGATTTTTCTGATTTAAGCGATAACGAATATATAGTAGCCGAAGCACTGCATATTAAAAAGGAATTAAGACTTTCTGAAGTACAACAATTAGTGGACAGTTCACACGTGTATCCACTCATCAAAAAACTCATTGAAAAAGAAGTTTGCTTTATTTGGGAGGAGTTAAAGGATAAATACAAAGCAAAAAGAGAAACCTTTATTCGCTTATCAGAGGCGTATAAAACTGAAGCAGCGCTTGAAACACTTTTAAATAACTGGACCAAAGCGCCCAAGCAAATGGAACTGTTACTTGCATTTATGCATTTGCAAAAGACCGCGCCAGAAGTGATTCAATCGGAGCTCTTAAAAAAATCGGGAGCGAATGCTGCTCAATTAAAAGGCCTCATAGAAAAAGGAATATTAATTGCCGATAAAAGAGCCGTAGACCGTTTTAATTATGGAATTGACAAAACCGAATTAGAAAATACCTACACCCTATCGGAAGCACAAACAGACGCCTATAATAACCTCATTACTTTATTTGACACCAAACCTGTTTGCTTACTACATGGTGTAACCGCTAGTGGTAAAACCCAAATTTATATTAAACTCATAGAATCCTTTATAGCAAAGGGCCAGCAAGCATTATACATGCTGCCTGAAATTGCTTTAACGGCGCAAATGATACGCAGGTTGCAATTTTACTTTGGTGATAAAATAGCGATTTATCATTCTAAATTTAACGCCAACGAACGCGTAGAAATTTGGAACAAAGTTAACTCGGGGCAAATAAAAATTGTATTAGGCGCTAGATCGGCACTACTATTACCCTTTAAAAATTTAGGACTCATTATTGCCGATGAAGAGCATGATCCTTCCTATAAACAACAAGACCCTGCACCAAGGTATCATGCAAGAGACGCTGCCATCTATTACGCAACTCTATTTAATGCCAAAGTATTACTTGGTAGCGCAACACCTTCGATAGAAAGTTATTACAATGCGCTTCAACATAAATTTGGACTCGTAACATTACAAGAACGCTTTGGAGCAGCTACACTCCCCACCATTGATATTATCAACGTTCAAAAACTACCTAAAAAAGGAAAAGTAGCACTCACCGAACCACTTATAGAAGCCATTAAAGAAACACTGGCAAAAAATAAGCAAGTCATTTTATTTCAGAATAGAAGAGGCTATGCCCCCTATATGATTTGTGATACCTGCGGATGGATTCCACAATGTAAACAGTGCGATGTAACCCTCACCTACCACAAAGCAAAAAATACATTAACCTGTCATTACTGCGGCAGCAATTATCCGGTTGTAAACCAGTGCGCCGCCTGTGGTAGCAACCAGTTTACCCAAAAGAATTTTGGAACCGAGCAAATACAAGAACTCTTATCGGAACTATTACCAGATGCGCGCATAGCCCGAATGGATCATGATAGTGTAAAAGGAAAAAATGAACACGACGCCCTCATTAAATTATTTGAACAACGCGCCATAGATATTTTAGTAGGCACACAAATGGTCGTAAAAGGGCTCGACTTTGAACACGTTAATTTAGTAGGTATTATTGATGCTGATGGCATTTTAAGTTTCACAGATTTTAGGGTCAACGAAAAAGCGTATCAACTGATGGAACAAGTAAGTGGTAGAGCTGGTCGTAAAGATGATCAAGGAAAAGTACTCATTCAAGTTAGCCAGGCCAATCATCCCGTGCTTCAATTTGTGCAGCAGCACAATTATCCGGCCCTATTTAATTTTGAAATTGACAACCGTCAAGAATTTAACTATCCACCTTTTTCCAGAATTATACTTATTACTTGTAAGCACGTAGATAAAAACGTTGCACAGGAGGCTGCTAACATATTAATGCGTGGACTGAGTAGTAATTATGGAAAATATATTACAGGGCCCGCACAACCCCTTGTAGACCGCATTAGAAATCAATATTTATGGGAACTGCTTTGTAAAATTCCAAAACAACAAGTAAGTATTGGAACATTTAAAATGAGGTTGCAGCAACAAATTTTGATTCTGCAAACCAATAAGCGGTACCGATCTGTAAGTATCGTAATCAATGTAGATCCGCTTTAAATGAGAAGCTGCGCTTGATATTAAAGCGATCTTGATATTTATGCGATCATAATTTTACAACTGAGCAAAAAAAATTTAACAAAAAAAAGAGCTGCCGTAAGGCAGCTCTTTTAATATAAAAAGTATTACTGTATTAGTACTTTAATTTTAACTCAACTCTTCTGTTAGCAGCACGTCCTTTTGCAGAATTGTTATCAGCAATTGGATTCTTAGAACCAAATCCAACTACCATAATTTTAGCTGCATCAACTTTACCTTTTGAAGTTAGGTATGTTTGAACAGATTTAGCACGGTTTTCAGATAATGGATCATTGATAGCATCAGTTCCTGTGTTATCGCAATGACCTTCAACAGATAATTTTAAATTAGCATCTTCATTTAAAGCTTTTGCTACTTTATTTAATCCTTTGAAAGAACTAGAAGCTAACTTAGCACTACCCGTTACAAAAGAGATTTTTTTAGCACCATCAACAGCTGCTTTAGCTACTTCTTGCTTGATTGCAGGACAACCATTGTTTTCTCTAACACCAGCAAGTGATGGACACTTATCTTCTTCGTCATTGACACCGTCGCCATCGCTATCAGGAACCGGACAACCTTGGTAACGAGCTACACCAGCAACAGTAGGACATTTGTCTTCTTCATCATTCACACCGTCTTTGTCAGTGTCAGGAATAGGACAACCTTGATATTTAGCTAAACCTTTTACAGTTGGGCATTTATCATTTTCGTCATTTACACCGTCACCATCTGTATCAGGTACAGGGCAACCGTTATATTTTGCAACACCAGGAACAGTAGGACATTTATCCTTGCTGTCAACCAAGCCATCATTGTCGCTGTCTTTTTCAGGAGCAGGTGGTGGTGGCGGTGGAGTAACTTTTACTGGCTCTGGTCTATCTTTAATTGGAGAAACGAAACCAAAATTGTATGATAAAAAGTTTGATGCCAAATTTGACATTGCAGTTTTGTGCACAATATTTGAAGTTAAGAAGTTGTCATTTCCTAACCTAAATTGTAGTCCAAGACCAATAGGAGCATAAGTTGCAAAATAAGTGCCGCCGTACATAGAGGCACCTGCACCAATTGTAAAGTAAGGAACAACAAGATAATTATCTTTTAACATTTTAACATTAACAGCAACATCTGTTTCGAGTAAAAACCTTTGAGATGTTTGACCTGTGACACCTGATTTGCTACGAAAAGGATATTTCACAAAAGATCCTCCAACCGTAACTTGCAAATCAACATATTCAGAAAGACCTTCAATATATTGAAAAGCCATGCCAAGATCTGTTTCTCTCATTTTAGTCCACTGGTTGTTGGTAATGACAGATGATGGAGAACTAGCTCCAATTAAACCAGCAGTTCTTACATCTTGCATTTGAAAAAGTAATCCAAATGATGGTCTTTTTTTATAACTGATTGGGGTAGTTTGAGCAGTTGCAGAAACAGCCATTCCAATCACAATTAAAGAAAAGAGTAATTTCTTCATAAACAGTTTTTTATTAATTATTGCAAAAATACATGGAGAAACTGATTTTGAGAAAAAATTAATCAAAAACTAGGGTATTAATTTATCCAAAAAGGTGGAAAAACTACTTATTTCCCTGTTTTTCTACTTTTTGAACCAAAACCTTACCTATTCCATGGTTAATTATCCCAATTTCCTTGGCTGCCAGCCTTGTCAAATCAACGATTCTACCCTTTTTAGACATAGATTTAGCCATACGGTCATTGATTTTGACAACAACAAATTGTTCATTTTTAGGATTTACAACCCTAACATAGATACCTAATGGATAATAATTACTCGCAGCGGTATACTTGGCGTGTTTGAAAATGGCACCCGTCGCTGTTTTTCTTCCTTCAAACTTTAGACTATAAAAACTTGCGGTTCCTTTTTTAACGGGGCCAACTGTTTTATAAGCAACATCCTGAAATACAAAACTTGTCAATGAATCATTTTCAGGTTTTTCTTGGGCCACAACACCTACACATGGAATTGTGACTAGCAACAAGAAAAGGTATTTGAAGATGCTGGGCATATAATTAAAGTTACAATAAATAGCACGGATCAGAAAAACAATAGAAAAAAAGAGCCCCTTTACCTTAACTAAATAATGAATTAAAATTTATATTGAAATGTAAATCAATTATTTAGATAGATTCAACCTTTACAATAGCCGATAAATTTATTGGGCCGTGAATATGCGGAAATACCTCATTAATAGAGCTAGCTAGTTCAAAAATAAGGGGGCTTGTTACCTTGGATTTATCAATAGTAAGTTTTACCAAATTTGTTTGACCCTTATAATAGCGGTCTAAGACACCTGCTACCTGGTCGGTAGTGCTGCAATGAATAAATCCCTCAATAACCAAACTGTCTGTGGTATAGGCACCCTCAATTTGGGCCTTTTCCCATGCCGCTGTGGTTGTAATATGATAGATATAACTAGATTCCATAATGACCATTTAATCCTTGATAACCAAGGGTATTTGCTGTGCGCGAAGCATTAAATCTACCAAAACCATGGCAGTAACAGCTTCTAAAACAACGGGTACACGAAGTGCGATACACAAATCATGCCTTCCTTTAACGGAAAAAGGTTCTACTATATTGCGCTCCCAGTTCCAGCTTTGCTGCTCTTTGGGAGTTGAAGCAGTAGGTTTTACAGCAATTTTAAAATAAAGCTCGTTTCCATTGGTAATACCGCCAACAATGCCGCCAGCATGATTCGTACTTGTTTTGCCAGAAGCATCTAAAATAGCGTCATTATGGTCTACCCCAAACATTTTCGCAGCAGCAAACCCTGTTCCAAACTCGATGCCTCTAACAGCAGGAATAGAAAAAACAGCGTGCGCTAACATCGATTCAATCGAATCAAAAAAATGTTCCCCTAAACCAACTGGCAAATTTATAGCGGTGCAATCTACTATGCCGCCAATACTATCTTTTGCATCAATGGCTACCTGCAATCCTTTTTCAAGATCTTTTTCACCTCCTATTTCTAAAATTTTAGAATGAACTTGTATACCTCCGGTCTTTGCCAACAATTTTTTTGCAATCACACCCGCTGCAACCAAGCAAACGGTTAGTCTTCCACTAAAATGTCCACCGCCTCTATAATCTTCAAAGCCACCATACTTTGCATGCGCCGTAAAATCGGCGTGGCCTGGACGGGGCACTTCACGGTGCTTATCGTAATCTTCGGATCTCGTATTATTGTTTTCAAATAAAATTGTAATGGGCGCCCCTGTTGTAAATCCTTTAAAAATACCTGATTTGAAAATGGGCAAATCATCTTCCTTTCTGGGCGTTGTCCCTTTTTGCACACCTCCTTTTCTTCTTTCGGTATCTTCTAAAAAATCTGATTCTTGAAGTGGTAATCCAGCAGGACATCCATCAATAGTAATACCCACGCAGGCACCATGCGATTCGCCAAAAATATGTACTCGAAATAAATGTCCAAAGGTATTCATGGGTATAAAATTTATGGAAGCCGTTTACTTGTAATCGACAACAGCAGAAAGATACGAAAGGTCTTTGAAAAAATGTGGGTACGATTTATTAATCGCATCTGCATCCTCTATTTCTACAACACCATTTGCTTTTAATGCAGCTACGGCGCATGCCATGGCTATGCGGTGATCATGTCTCGAATGAACAACACCTCCTGTTACCCCTTTACCACCTTCGATAATCATTAAATCATCTTGCAGGGTAATAGAAACGCCAAGTTTTCCAAACTCCTCCTGTAAGGTTAACGCTCTATCACTTTCTTTGTGGGCAAGTCTACTCACACCTTCAATCACTGATTTACCTGCACAAAAAGAAGCAAGTGCAACAAGTGGCGGAAATAAATCGGGACAATCGGTGGCATTAAAATGAAACGCTTTTAATGGTAGCGGTGCAATTTCAATGCGTGTAGGTTGTATAGAAATTTGGCAACCAGCATCGATTAATGCTTGCAATACCGCTTTATCAGCCTGCGTAGAAAAAGGATCTAAACCTTCTACAACAATACCTCCTGCAATCGCACCAGCAACGAGTAAAAAAGAAGCACCACTCCAATCCCCTTCTACCTGATAGGTAACAGTTGAATTGTCAAGCGCATTATTAGTTACATTAAAAACAAACTGCTCATGATTGATACAATTTACATACCAACCAAAATGATTCATAACAGCTAACGTAAGATCGATGTAGGGTTTGCTTTTTAAATTGGTTACAGTAATGGTACAATCGGTTGCACCTGCACCTCCATAAGCCATTAATAGTCCTGTTAAAAATTGAGAACTAAGAGAGCCATCTACGGTAATATTTTGAGGCTTAATGGGACCTTGAATTTGAAGCGGTAATTTACCCGCATCAGATGTTATAGAAACACCTATTTGTGGTAAAATTTCATCAAAAAAATGCATGGGTCTAGTTGTTAAACTACCCATTCCAGTTATGGTAATTGGATTACTGCTTAATGCAGCAATCGGCGTAAACATTCTAATACCAAGTCCACTCTCTCCACAATTGATTGTGTTACTATCTGGCTTAACACCACCAGAAACAATATGCAAATTTCCATTATCTAATTTAGTTACAAGAGCGCCTAGTTTTTGAATCACATCTATGGCAGCCATATCATCGTTACTAACGCCCGGATTGACAATAACAGTTTCTCCCTTTCGTATAAGCGCAGCTGCACAGGCACGCTGCATACTGCTTTTACTAGCGGGTGCTGTA
>CANHHX010000074.1 GCA_947461125.1 Bacteroidota bacterium
AAACGTACCTGAGGTACTCTAATTCTGTCGTTAATTCGGTGTTCTGGTTCTTGTTGTCTTTGGAACCTTGGGTTAAATCTTCCGCCGCCTCTTGGTGGTAATGCCATTAAAACTTGTTTTGTTAGTAATCGTTTGAAGTATAAAGATAAAGCTATTTAGGCTATTCGCCGGATTTACGTTCATGAATTTCCTGAATAATTGCATCGATAAATACCTGCGTGTCTTGCATGCCTATATCGCCCTTACCTTGTCTGCGTACAGAAAGCTTGTTTTCGAGGGTTTCTTTTTCTCCCACTACGAGCATATATGGTACGCGTTGAAGTTCGGTATCTCTAATTTTTTTACCAATTTTTTCAGATCTGTCATCTATCTCAACCCTTACGCCTACTGCTTTTAACTGCTGTTTAACCGATTCTGCAAACTCCATAAACTTGTCGGAAATTGGCAATATTTTTACCTGTAAAGGGGCTAACCAAACAGGGAATTTACCCGCATAGTGTTCGAGCAAGAATCCAATAAAACGCTCGTGGGTACCTAGTGGTGCGCGGTGAATGATCAGTGGAACTTCGGGCTGGTTATTTTGGTTAACGTAACTTAATTTGAATTTATTACCCGAATTAAAGTCTACTTGGTTGGTGGCAAGGGTAAATTCTCTCCCTATCGCACTCCAAATTTGTACATCAATTTTAGGGCCATAAAACGCAGCTTCGTCCTGAACTTCAACGTACGGGATCTCAGATTCAATGAGTACCTGACGCACCATCGCTTCCGTTTCCTTCCATAATTCAGGTTCATTTACATATTTAGCACCCAGTTTAGTAGGTTCATGTAAGCTTAAACGCATCACGTATTTATCAATACCAAATATTTTAAAGTACTTGGTATACATGTCATTTACCGCTCTAAATTCGGCGGCAAATTGTTCTTTGTTACAATAAATATGCGCATCATTCATGTGTAAGCAACGTACACGCATGAGGCCAAATAATTCACCACTTTGTTCGTATCTGTAACAGGTTCCATATTCTGCAATACGGTATGGTAAATCTTTGTAGCTCTTTGGTTCTGCATCAAATATTTTATGGTGATGCGGACAGTTCATTGCTTTCAAATAATACTTAGTTCCATCGAGTTCCATAGGAGGAAACATACTATCTGCATAGTAAGGTAAGTGACCACTGGTGAGGTACATACTTTCTTTGGCAATGTGTGGTGTAACCACGCGTTTGTATCCTGCTGCTTCTTCGGTTTCTTTTGCTAATTTTTCCAACTCCTCAATAATAATCGTACCATTTGGTAACCATAAAGGAAGGCCCTGGCCTACATCATCATCCATGGTAAAAATACCAAGCTCTTTTCCTAGTTTGCGGTGGTCTCTTTTTTTAGCTTCTTCAAGCATTAATAGATACGCATCTAATTCTTTCTGACTCGGGAAAGTCACGCCATACAAGCGTGTTAGCATTTTATTTTTTTCATTACCCTTCCAATAAGCGCCTGCAATATTGGTGAGTTTAATGGCTTTAATGGCACCCGTGTTTGGAATATGTGGTCCTCTACATAAGTCGGTAAAATTACCTTGTGAGTAGAGTGTGATATTGCCATCTTGTAGCCCTTCTAATAAATCTAATTTATACGGATCATTACGCTCTGTAAAATAAGCGATGGCATCCGCTTTTGAAATTTCTTTTCTGGTAAAAGTGTTAGCAGCTTTTGCAAGCTCATTCATTTTTCTTTCGATGGCAATTAAATCATCTTCTGTTAAATGACGATCGCCTAAATCAATATCGTAATAAAATCCTTTATCAAGTGCTGGCCCTACCCAAAATTTCACACCCGGATATAAAGCTTCAACGGCTTCTGCCATTAAGTGCGCAGAGGAATGCCAAAAAGTATTTTTTCCTGCATCATCATCCCAGGTCAATAATTGCAAAGAAGCATCTGATGTAATGGGTCTTGTGCTATCCCATACTTCTCCATTTACCGATGCCGCCAAAACTTTTCTGGCAAGCCCTTCACTGATCGATTTTGCAATGCCGTCGGCAGAAATCCCTGCTTCATATTGCCTAACGGCACCATCTGGAAATTTTATATTTATCATAGGTCTAACTTAACTGTTTAACCCCTAATGGGTTACTTCTGCAAAAATAAAGGAAAGCGGTGAGTTTTTCGTTTTAACGCTTCCTTAGATTTTAATACTTTTGTAACAGCTTACATTTGCGCCGATGAGATTGACTTTTACCCTACTTTCTTTATTGCTTTTATGTACCAGCGTTCAAGCCCAAAAACTTACGGGTATTTGGCGTGGTTATTTTAGTGCAGCCAATGGCATTTTTAGAGATGATTTTGGGGAAGAAATGTACAAATACGAGGTTCAAATAGACCAGCAGTCTGATAATAGTGTCAAGGGAGTTACCTATTCTTATAAGTCTACCGTGTTTTATGGAAAATCTACCATGCAAGGGATTTATACCGCTAGTAGCAAAAATTTAATTTTAAAAGAATTAAAACTTGTAGAATTAAAAATTGGAAGCAATAGCGAACCTTGTTTGATGACCTGCTACCTCGACTATGTAAAAATTGGAAAATTAGAGGTATTGCAAGGCACTTTTATTTCTACCAATGCAAAAAATAAAAAAGATTGCGGTAGCGGGAAAGTATATCTAGAACGTGTTTTAAAAAGTGATTTTGAGTTGGAAGATTTTTTGGCACATCCAAAATCAGGCGCTCCAATTACACAGAAAAAGCTATTGGTTAAGCCTTTTAACAAGGATTCTGATTTTGTTACTAGAGAAAATGAAACAGATAATTCTGCAAATGCATCCAAAACAACTGAACCAGAAAGTAAAAGTACTCCAACCGTAAATGTTATACCAAAAGTGCTTGTTCAAAGAGATAACTTTTTGATAAAGCGAATTATCACTTCGGAACCTCAAATTAAGATTGAAATAATTGACAATGGAACCATTGATAATGATACCATTAGCTTGTATCACAATGGTGAGCAGGTTATCAAAAAAGGTAAACTCAATTACCAGCCACTCACCTATTCCTTTAATTGCGGAAATGAGGCTGTTTCACACGAGTTAATATTGGTTGCCGAAAACCTTGGAGAAATCCCACCCAACACTGCTGTAATGGTAGTAACCATTGGTAAAAAAAGGCAAGAGATCTTTTTAACTTCCGATGAAAAAAAGAATGCCAAAATTATTATTGATTACAAACCCAATAAGTAGGTTTAGGTTATAAAATTTGGGGTTACCTTTGCGGCCACAAATACTTTCTAGAAATGCTAATTGGTTTACAAAATGTAACGTTCGAATTTGGTGCAAGGGTTATTGTAGAAGACGCTACATGGCATATTCAGCCAGGAGATCGTATTGGCCTTATTGGTTACAATGGTACTGGTAAATCTACCCTCCTTAAAGTGCTGGTAGGCGAATACACGCCTTCAAAAGGCACCGTAGAAAAAAGTAGGGATACCACCATTGGTTATTTGCACCAAGATTTATTAAGTTTTGATACCAGTGAAACCATAACCGAAGTAGCGCTAGGTGCTTTTGAACGCGTTAGAGCGCTCGAAAAAGAAATTGAAGCACTTGGAATAGCACTCGAAAAAGATTCAGAAAATAATGACCTGCTAATTCAATACACCGATGCACTCCATGAATTGGATGTATTGGATGGTTATAATATTCAGCACAAGGCCGAAGAAGTATTACATGGGCTTGGCTTTAGCAGTCAGGATTTAAAAAGACCTTACAAAGAATTTAGTGGAGGATGGCGCATGCGGGTGCTGCTTGCTAAAATGATATTGCAACAGCCGGATGTGCTTTTACTCGATGAACCTACCAACCACCTTGACTTACCGTCTATCGAGTGGTTAGAGAAATATTTATTGCATTACCAAGGTAGTGTTGTGATTGTAAGCCATGATAAGTTTTTCTTAAACCGAATGGTGAATAAAATTGTGGAGGTTTACCAACAGTCTTTACATATTTATAGCGGAGATTATAATTATTATGAAACAGAAAAAGCGTTGCGCATAGAAATGCAACAAAAAGCTTTTGAAAATCAACAAGATTATATTCGTCAGCAAGAAAGATTTATTGAACGCTTTAAAGCCAAAGCTAGTAAAGCAGCACAGGCACAGAGTATTCAAAAAAGACTCGATAAAATTGACAAAATTGATGATGTTCAATTAGAGCGTCCTGATTTGCGTATTAATTTCCAGCTCGATAAAGTGCCTGGTAAAGTACTTGTAGATTTAAAAAATATTACCAAGCAATTTGGTGATTTAACCATTGTAAACAATACCACCGCCGAAATTGAACGTGGTGACAAAATTGCACTTATTGGAGCCAACGGTAAAGGTAAATCTACCATCCTTCGTATTGTTGGCGGTACCGAACAGCATAGTGGTGAAAGGGTTTGGGGACATAACGTTGAAGAAAGTTTTTACGCACAGCACCAGCTAGAAGCATTAACGTTAACCAATACGATATTAGAAGAAATGCAACAATGCGGCAGTAAAAAAACCGATGTTGAACTTCGTAGTATTTTAGGCGCGTTTTTATTTAGCGGGGATGATGTAGACAAAAAAATACGGGTATTAAGTGGAGGTGAAAAAGCGAGGGTGGCTCTTGCCAAAACAATGGTGAGCAAAGCAAACTTTTTATTGCTCGATGAACCTACCAACCACCTTGACATGCACTCGGTAGAATTACTCGCTGGTGCCCTTAACAAATACGAAGGCAGTTATATTTTAATTAGCCACGACCGTTATTTTATTTCGCAAACAGCCAATAAAATTTGGGAAATCGTAGACCATCAAATCAAAGAGTTTAAAGGTACCTACGCAGAGTGGGTAGAATGGAATGAACGTATGGCTGCCAAACAAAAAGAAAATAAAGGATCGGGCAACCTGTCAACTGCGCCTACTCCTGCCCCAGCGCCAACGCCAAAAGTTACTGTTCAGGAAACAAAAGCAACAACGCCTAACACGGCTATTGATAAAGATTTTCAAAAGGAATTACAAAAGCAAAAAAAGAGATTGCAAGCCCTAGAACTGGATATCAATAATACCAAAGTTCAAAAAGAAAATATTGAACAAGAACTTGGCAACCCAGATACCTATACCAATCCTGCAAAATTTGCAGCTCTTGAAGCCGATTATAAAACGGTGCACCAAAAACTAGCCACCCTCAACAATGAGTATGAAACAGTTTTTGAAAAAGTGTTAGAAATGGAATCCTAAAAAATAATTAGTTCGTTAAAATATGACGGCTAATTACAATTCTTTGGATTTCTGATGTGCCTTCATAAATCTGTGTAATTTTAGCATCACGCATGAGGCGTTCTACATGGTATTCTTTCACAAAACCATATCCACCATGTACTTGAACCGCTTCGGTAGCAATCCACATGGCTGCTTCGCTTGCATATACCTTAGCCATAGAAGAGGAGAATCCATAATCTTTATGTTCGTCCTTATCTGCTGCTGCTTTAAAGCATAGAAGCCTTGCTGCTTCTACTTTTGTAGCCATGTCAGCAAGTTTAAATTGTATGGCTTGGTGGTGCATAATTTCTTTACCAAAAGCTTTTCTTTGTTTGCTGTAGCCTAGTGCTAATTCGTATGCCCCACTTGCAATTCCAAGTGCTTGTGCGGCAATTCCAATACGGCCACCTGCAAGGGTTTTCATAGCAAACTTAAATCCAAACCCGTCTTCACCAATTCTATTTTCTTTAGGTACTTTAACATCGTTAAACATGATAGAATGGGTATCACTTCCTCGTATACCTAACTTATTTTCTTTGGCACCAACGGTAACACCAAGACTATTTTTTTCTACAATAAAAGCATTGATACCTTTACTTCCTTTTGCTGGATCGGTTTGTGCAATTACTAAATACACAGAGGCACTAGAACCATTGGTAATCCAGTTTTTGGTACCATTTAATAAATAATAATCTCCTTTATCTTCGGCAGTGGTTTGTTGACTGGTTGCATCGCTTCCTGCTTCTGGTTCGCTTAATAAAAAGGCCCCAATGTACAGGTCATTGTCTTTAATCCCTTTTGCAAGTGGCGTTAAATATTTTTGTTTTTGTGCTTCTGTACCAAAGGTTTCTAGTCCCCAGCAAACAAGGCTATTGTTTACGCTCATACACACACTAACGCTCGCATCAATTTTACTAATTTCTTCCATGGCAAGCACGTAGCTGATCGTATCCATTCCCGCACCTCCATAATTAGGGCTTACCATCATCCCCATAAAACCAAGTTCTGCTAATTGCATAATTTGTTCTTTGGGAAAGGATTGTTTTTCATCCCTTTCAATAACACCTGGCAAACAACTATTTTTTGCGAAATCACGTGCGGCAGCTTGAATCATTAGCTGCTCTTCGGTTAAATTAAAATCCATAGAAGCTTTATTTGAATGCAAAAATAAGCTAACAATTGTTAGGATTTATAAAATAGAGCTATATTTTTTAAAAATATTTACGCTGCAAATTGAATAGCACTAGGGTGTCAACCGCGTTTAATCGTCTTGAAGTGTCTTGCAAAAAGTGCCTTTTGAATGATCTTAGTGCTGCGGTAGAATCCTTTAAATCATAGCCTATAATACGCAGGGCGATATAGGGGTTGAAATTTGTTGGGGCGGGTGGTAATGTATCATCAAACCATAAGCCATAGCCACTAGTCGCTAATAATTTCCATGGGAACCGAAAGTTAGGGTCGTTTTTTCTAGTTGGGGCAATATCTCCGTGGCCAATGAAATTGGCGGTAGGGATCGTATATTTTTGTTTAAGTCTATTCAGCAGTACAAGTAAACTTTTGATTTGTAAACTATCAAAAGGTTCAAAACCGTTGTTGTCAAGTTCAATCCCAATAGAGGAAGAATTGATATCAATTAAATTACCCCATTTGCTAATGCCCGCATGCTGTGCACGCATGTAATCATTAAGCATTTGGTGTATAGTACCATCTTTACAAATCACATAATGCGCGCTCACAGCTGTTCGTGGGATGGTAAATGTTTTAAGCGTTTCTTCACAAGCGTTTTGAGCGGTATGATGAATGATTACAAAATTTGGTTTGCGTAATCCCAAATTGGTAGTCCCTACCCAGTATGGGGGTTGTTTTACAGAGTCTGAAAAAATACCACCATTGTTTGGTAGAGCAGCAAGCTTTGTTAGAGAATCAATTTGATGGGTATGCTTTTTGTTGGTTGTCTTATATGGATTTCTAAAACAAGCGGTAAAAATAAAAGGTAAACTTAACAGTGCGTATATGCCAAAAAAAATTGATTTTTTCATCGAAACTATTTTAAACATTAAACGAAGGGTTCTTGTTGAGACAAGCAATGAAAACTGCCTAGTCCCCAAATGATATCGGTAGAATCAATACCTACTACTTCCCTATTTTTATAGGCATCTGCAATAATTGAAAGCGCCTTATCATCCATAGCAGATCTAAAAGTTGGTACAATTACATACTTATTAGAGATATAAAAATTAGCGTAAGAGGCAGGTAAACGCTGGTCTTCATATATCACAGCATCAGGCATGGGTAATTCAACAATGTTTAATTGTTTGCCATTTAACAAGCGCATTTTTTTAAGCTGCGCTAAATTATCTTGTAAAATCGAATAGTTTTCGTCGTCTCTATTTGATTCAACAACGGTTAAAACGGTGTCTTCATTTACAAACCTAATGGTATCATCTATGTGGCCATCGGTATCATCACCAATAATGCCTTCTTCTACCCACAGCACCTGATTGGCGCCATAATAATCAAACAAATAATTTTCTATTTGATCTCTGTTTAAATGTTTGTTTCTATTAGGGTTTAAAAGGCAACTGGTACTCGTTAAAATAGTACCTGTACCATTAAATTCGACAGAACCACCTTCCATGATAATGCCTGGATGATACACCGGAATATCAAAATGTTTTCCAATTAATGTAGGGATTACATCATCTAAATCGTAAGGCGGATATTTATTACCCCATGCATTGTAATTCCAATCAACAATAACTTTTTTTTGCTCGGCAGCTGGATTAATTAAAAATGCAGGGCCATGATCGCGACACCAAGCGTCATTGGTTGGGTGCAAATAAAAACTCACTTGATCCATATTGACCCCTGCTTTAACTAAATGTGCAGTTGCTGATGTTTGCATGGCTGCGTCCAACACATTGATACGCACTTTTTCAGATGCTGCAAGGTATTTGACAAACAAACTATAGTTTGGATATATCGCGTCTATTTTGCCTGGCCAACTTGCTTCTTTGTGCGGCCAACTTAACCAAGTGGCTTCATGCATTTCAAACTCAGCTGGAAAATAATAACCTAATGATTTGGGTGTATTCAAAACAAAAAATTTCTAGTCAATAAAACGTTTGGTGATATTTTCATAAGAGTCGATACGTCTGTCTCTCATAAATGGCCAATGTGTACGGTAACGGTCTGTGGCATCTGTATCAATTTCTACTACTTCCGTTTCTTCGTTTTCGTGTGATCCTTTGTATAATAAAGTACCAAATGGATTGCTCACAAACGAGCCACCCCAAAATTTCATAGCGCCATTTTGTTCTAGTCCTACCCTGTTTACACTTACTACGTGTACGCCATTGGCAACGGCATGACTGCGCTGAATGGTTTGCCAAGCATTGTACTGCTCTGTATTGGTGGCTTCATCTTGTGAAGTAGCCCAGCCAATTGCGGTTGGGTAAAATAATATTTCGGCACCTTGAAGTGCAGTAAGTCTGGCTGCTTCTGGATACCACTGATCCCAACAAATGAGCACCCCAATTTTTGCAAACTTGGTATCAAATGTTTTGTATCCTAAATCACCTGGTGTGAAATAAAATTTCTCGTAGTAAGCAGGATCGTCAGGGATATGCATTTTACGGTACATACCTAAATATTTTCCATCTGCATCAATCACTGCTGTTGTATTGTGGTAAATACCTTGCGTTCTTTTTTCAAATAAAGAGGCAATCACTACTACATTACAAGCTGCTGCCACTTCTCCAAGTGTATCGGTGGTAGCACCTGGTATTTTTTCGGCTAATTTAAAATTTTCATAGTCTTCTACATCACAAAAATAGAGTGACGTAAACAATTCCTGTAAGCATACAATGTTAGCACCTTTTGCAGCGGCATCCTTAATGCCTGCTATGGCTTTTTGCATGTTTTCTTCTTTGCTTCCACTGCACGACATTTGTACCAAACCCACTTTTACTTTTGACATAATAAAAATTTGATAGTGTATTAAGTAGTATGTTTTATAATGGCATCAAAATTTGAAAAGCCAATTATTTTTTCAGTAATATATCCTTCTGCGTAACCAACCCCAATTCTTTTACCCAGCATGAGTGCTCTAGCTTTTACGGTTTCTAAAAACTGCGGAGATGATATATAAGTTTGTGGTTCAGAATTGTCAGCGCTATTAAATTGTGTGCCATAGGCAAGCACGGCTTCTATTTTTCTTTCCATATACGCCGTAATATCAATTACAAAAGAAGGTTGAATAAAACGGTCTTGGATATAATGAAAAGTGTAGGCAGGTCTCCAAGCTTCTTGTGCTGTACCATCAAGCATGGTTTCTATTTTTCGAAGGCCACTTAAAAAAGCGGCATCCGAAACAAGCTTAGCACTTCGGCCATGATCTGGGTGACGATCTTCTGGTGCATTGGCTAAAATAATATCGGGTTGGTATTTTCTGATAATCGAAATAATTTTTCGTTGGTGGGCTTCATCATTTGCAAAAAAGCCATCAGCCATGTCTAGGTTTTCCCTAACATCCACGCCCATTATTTTGGCAGCCGCTGCTGCTTCCTGTGTTCTGGTGGTAGGTGTTCCCCTAGTGCCCAATTCACCTCTTGTTAAATCTACGATGCCCACTTTTTTACCTTGGTCGATGGCAGCCATAAGTGTACCGGCACAGCCTAGTTCAACGTCATCGGGGTGAACGCCAAAAGCTAAGATATCTAGTTTCATAGGATTAGAATTAAGGCAAAGGTAAGGGTTGTAAAAAAGAAAAGCTGCTAGATAAACTAGCAGCTTTTAAAAACTTATGTAGAGAAGAATTACTTCTTCTTTTCGTAACGCTTTTTGAACTTATCAATTCTACCAGCAGTATCAACAAGCATGTTTTTACCAGTGTAGAAAGGGTGAGATGTGTTAGAAATCTCCAATTTGATAACTGGATATTCGTTACCATCATCAAATGTGATAGTTTCTTTAGAAGCAGCTGTAGACTTGCTTAAAAAGGTTGTACCGTTAGACATGTCTTTGAAAACAACGAAACGATAATTTTCTGGATGGATACCTTGTTTCATAATTATGGGTTTTAGGTGGTACGGATTTGGCCGTACACTTATTTTTTAAAGAGATGCAAAATTAGGCTAGAATCGCTAAAATGCCAA
>CANHHX010000075.1 GCA_947461125.1 Bacteroidota bacterium
ATCGAAGTGCGCGCAAAATTAGATCCCGCTCAGGGCGCATGGCCAGCTATTTGGATGCTTTCCGAAAAAGATATTTATCCAAATCAAAATAATGGAGAAATGGATATTATGGAAAGGCTCAATCATGATGGTTTTGCTTATCAAACAACGCACAATCATGCTACCATCACATTAAAACAAGAAACACCTAAAAAATTTAATACCGGCAAAATTGATCCTAACGGCTATAACACCTACAGCGTGAGCTGGTACCCCAATAAATTAGTGTATGCCATTAATGGTATTGAAACGATCACCTATCCAAAAGTTGAAGGAGGTGGTACCTATCAATGGCCCTTTGACCAACCTTTTTATTTAATAATTGATCAACAATTAGAAGGAAGCTGGCCTGGCAAAGTCACCAACTTAAAGGAGCTTCCAATTAATATGACTGTAGATTGGGTTAAACTATACCAATAATTATTATATTATATTGATTATCAATTAATTAAATAATTTTCTTTTCCCCGAGTTAACAATTTGATAATACAGGCTGCCGTCAATTTGCATGGTATTTTAAGACCTTTACAATCAATAAATTAAACAAAAGATCGCCATGGATTTTAACTCAATTTTCAAAGTATTCTTACCAAAAGACCGCGTATTTTATCAACTATTCGAAGAAGTGGCAGAGCATGTGCACGAAATGGGCATCAAGCTAAAAGAAATGGTGAACGAGGCTGACCCCGATAAGAGAGCGAGCATTTTAGCCCAACTTGAAAATCTAGAACATACCAACGACGATTTAACCCATAACATTTTTACAGAACTAGGTAGAAATTTTATCACACCTTTTGATAGAGAAGACATTCACTACCTAGCAACTTCACTTGATGATATTGCAGACTATATTTATGCCTCTGCGAAAAAAATAAATTTCTACAAAATCAACCCGAACGATTTAGGTATCCATAAATTAACGGAACTTATTTTACAAGGCACCATCGAAACTAAAAAAGCAGTACTCGGACTTCGTGATATGAAAAATATCAAGGGTATGACAGACGCTATGATAAAAGTAAATAGCATCGAAAACCAAGCGGATGATGTTTTTGACATGAGTATCGAAAAGTTATTTGAACAAGAGAATGATTTTAAAATCATCATCAAAAAAAGAGAGATCTATCAAGTACTTGAAATTGCTACCGACAAAATCGAAGATGTTTCAAATGTAATTGAATCAATTATTATCAAGTACGCTTAATTAAAGAATAATGAGTTTATTAATTGTCATTATCGCATTAGCGTTAATATTTGATTATATCAATGGCTTTCATGACGCAGCAAATTCAATCGCTACGGTTGTTTCCACAAAAGTATTAACCCCTTTCCAAGCTGTATTATGGGCTGCGCTATTTAACGTAGTGGCATTCTTTATATTCAAAGACCACGCTGTTGCCAATTCGATTAGCAAAACCGTATTCAAAGACTTTATTACGCTACCCGTTATTTTTTCAGGATTATTGGCGGCGATATTTTGGAATTTACTTACCTGGTGGTATGGCATACCTTCTTCATCCTCACACACTTTAATTGGAGGATTTGCAGGTGCTGCAATTGCGCATGCTTTAACAGTAAAAGGAATCAACTATCCTTGGTCTAAAATTGTAGACAGCCATACCATTTTAATAACGGTTTTTTTCATTTTTTTAGCGCCCATCATTGGAATCGTAATCTCTGTATTTATTACAGTGGTGACAATCATGCGTAATATTTGGCTACGGATCGCTATCATTATTGTGGTAACCCTTGGCACAGCAGTATTATTTGACAATTTCGAAAACAATAAAATGAACGAAAACGTTCAGAAGTTTTATGGCATAGATAAATATCAAAAAGAGGTAGCTAGTATTCATGAAGAGCTAGAAACCAAGCAAGGCAACAGTGACCTACTTGCAAAGCTAGCACTCAATCAAGAAAAATTAGATAAAGCAACGGTTTACTATAACCATGTTAAACCACTCATTAGCGACTTTGACAATTCAAGTGCCAATGCAATTGCTAAAATTGCAAATGATAGCGGATGGCTTAAAAGTGCTGCTGTAAGCAAAATTAAAGACGCGGTTAGAAATTCAAATGACTTCCTAGTTTTAGAATCGAAAGCTCCATCAGACAAAGCGGCAAAAGCCGAATATGATATTGCCAAAGAAAAAACAGAAGGTTATAAAGAACCTTTAAAATTGTATTTAGCTGGTGAGATTTCGATGGACTCTGCTATCAAAGCAGTGAATGCGATTTATCCAATTAAGCCACAAAATATTGATAAAGTCAAGAAA
Organism: Bacteroidota bacterium; assembly: GCA_947461125.1. Lineage (GTDB taxonomy): Bacteria > Bacteroidota > Bacteroidia > Chitinophagales > Chitinophagaceae > Sediminibacterium. The sequence continues at coordinate 2,316 of CANHHX010000075.1, forward strand.
AAGATTGAGAAATTTAATATCGAAAAATCATTCGCTAGTGAAATTGATAAGGCGGATAACTCGATGATTGTTTATGGTATTTTAATTTCTTCTTTGATTTTTATTTTGATTTACTTATACGTTGAAAAAATAAAAACACCAACTGCTTATACGGTTGCCTACATGTTTAAGAAATTACAGCTGTTTAGTTCGGCTGCATTTAGTATTGGACATGGCGGTAATGATGCTCAAAAAGTAATGGGTATTATTGGAGCTGCTTTAATTGCGAGTGGTAGTATTCAAGATTTTGGACAATTGCCAAGTTGGGTACCAATTGCTTGTTACTTATCAATTGGGCTTGGAACCATGAGCGGTGGTTGGAAAATTGTAAAAACAATGGGCTCAAAAATCACCAAAGTAACACCGCTAGAAGGCGTTGCTGCTGAAACAGCAGGTGCTTTTACTTTATTTTTTACAGGACAAATGGGTATCCCAGTATCAACTACACATACCATTACAGGTTCTATTATTGGAGTTGGTGCCACCAAGCGATTAAGCGCGGTTAGGTGGGGTGTAACAACCAATTTATTATGGGCTTGGGTACTTACTATACCAGTGAGTGCAACACTTGCTGCCATCACTTATTTTATTGTATCCTTATTTGTAAAATAGAAGCCAATTAAAATTTCGGACATTTCATTTTAAAGGCCTTGCTTTTATTGTCAAAAATGTAAATGAGTGAGAATTCGGAGGATTGATAAAATCGCGAAGAAGCTAATGAATTGCCGGCACCGATGTCGTAGGTAAAGCCTGCTCTTATATGATTCCATTCGAGTCCAACATAAGGAATCATACTTTCTTTTATTCGGCTCCAAAGTCCAGCATATAGTTCAAATCCATTATCGGTTCCCAAATAATAACTAAAGGCCCCTCCCACCAAAAGCTCATTGGTGTTCCCCTGCTGTTGGTATTGAAAGCTCGTATGAAGTGATGCGGCACTCGATAAAGAAAAATAAGCACCGCCGTGAACATTTACCCTACTGTTTGTAAAATAAGTAGGCGTAATAAAACCGACCGTAGGTTTTGCAAAATGATAATAAGAAGCGCCCATGTAAAATATATTATTATCAGAAGTAGATCCTGTATATAAAATACCCGCATTGATATCGGTGGTGTTTTTGGTAAAGTTATTTCCAAGGATCATCTCAGCAGAACTGCCTGTAAATCCACCAGCCCTTAATTGATCTTCAAAATTTGCTTTTAATGGATCAAAACGGTACATACTATAATTCACCTGAAAACCAAGTGCAATAGAATGATTGGCGTTTTCATCAAGCGCTTTACTATAACTAACAGATGCTGCAATATTATTATCATTGAGTAATTTATTGCCACTCTGATCCGATAAAATTAATAAGCCAACACTTAGTTTGTCATCTTCTCTTATGTACTTTTTTAGAATAGACGCATCCAATGATAATGTTTTGGTAGTGTACGCATTATTATACTCAGGTAACTGCGTTCTACTATTTAAGGCAGCACGAATTGTTCCACTAAAATTCCCGGTATTGGCTGGATTAATGGTTAAGGGTGAAGCAAAAAATTGTGAAAAATGCGGATCCTGTGCATAAGAATATGCATGAATAAATAAAACAGCAATAAATAAAAATATTTTTTTCATGCTACTTATCTTATAACGCTAATGTTTCCTTTATGAATTTCTAATTCACCAGTTAACAGTTCAATTACTATTTGATACACATAGGTACCTTGTGCCACTAGCTGCCCATTGTAATAACCGTTCCATCCAAAACTTATATCATTGGTTTTTCCATTTGTTCTTTCAAACATTTTTTGACCCCATCTATTAAATACTTGAAACTGTTTTACCTGTTTTACATCTTTACCGGCTATCACATAAAATACATCATTTAAACCATCACCATTAGGTGAAAATGCATTGGGTAGTGCAATGTGCGATCGATGATATGCGTTTACTTGCAGCGTAGCCGAGTCTTTACAAAAAAGTGCTGTGGTTCCAACGATTTTTAATAAAGTATTGGTGTTCGTAGTTAAAACAGGCGTTAAACAGTTGCTACAACTAAGCCCTTTTGAAGGGGTCCAAACAATCGTGGTTGCTTTTTCGCCACTATTAATAGGTTGTAAGTTTGTAGGATCTCCCCTATAAACATCTATCTGTGTAGGATTAAACCGGATCGAAAATGGAATATACGCAACGCTGGTTTTGTTATTTGTAATGTTATTTTCGAAAGGCGTAAGTCCACTATTTAAATAAGCAACCACATTGGTTACATTTTGATTGCGCAGAATATGCGTAATTGTTGCGCAGTTTCCGGCAAATGATGTACTCGCCAAAATCCATCCAGCTCCTAAAAATTTACTAGTAGGCAGGGTGCTATCACTATCAAAATAGCGTATTTGCGTAGGCTGGTATAAACTAGTGTATTGATTATCTAAACAAACTGTACTTGTTATTTGTAAACTATCATTTTTATAACAACGAACTATTAAATTATTGATAGATGCATCAACCGGAAACACTTTAATATTTGCAAAAGCCGAATCTTCACATCCAAATACACTGATAGCATTTGCTTTAACAAGGGTTGTATCAATAACAGAGAGTACTGGATTTGAACAGGTAGTACAACTCAGCAAGCCTTTGCTAGACGACCATTTAATAGATACCAATTTATCAGGAGCCGAACTATCTTTAACAACAAGCGTTGTATTAACCAATACCGTTGTGTCACTCGGAATAACAAATAACCTGAATTTAAAATCTTTTCTACTTGTTCGATTATTGCCTTCATTTAATTCTGCCACACTATTTTCCTCATCAAATACAAGCGAAATAGAATCCAAATTTAAACGTGGTGCTTTTACAATATGGGTATATACTTTTTCGCACTTGCCTAATATAATTTGATCGGTAACAAAACTATTCAGCATTTTTATTGGACCTGGAACCGATGGATAACGATCATAAAAATTAACGGAAACTCCTGCTGGTATGGTATCATAACCGTTGTTGCGCACCCCAAATACAATCCGCACGCTGTCGTTTTTATAACAGTTTACACTGTAAATATTTATTTGTCCATCAGCCGCTGGATTGTTTACTTGCAAAGTATAGATTGGTGATGTACTCATACAAGCCCCTGCACTTGCTACAAGTCTAATTTTGTAGCTTCCAGGTTTCAAAAAATCGTATAATAAATCGTTACTCGTAGATACCATTTGTTCGTTGGCTCCAAACGCATCAGATACATACCAGTTATAGGTTCTAGCACCATAAGATTTATTTAAAAAATTTACAGGGTCTTTGTATACACCCGCTTCAGATGCAATGATTCTTTTTTCGGGAGAAAACCTTGCATCAACGCCACAATTAACAATAACATTGGCGGTATAGGTACTGTAGCAACCTGCACCCGCAGTGATTGCTTTTAATACAACTTTGTACGTTCCTGTTGCTGCAAAACTGTTGGCATAATTAGTAGCAGTACTCACTAGCGTACCATCTAAATACCATTCGTAGGTGAGTGCTCCTACACTTGTATTGATAAAATTTACGGCGCTACCAACAATAGGATGTGGATTTCCATCAAAATTAAAACTAGCAACTACATTGTCTGGACAAGGTGCAGAACAACCATTACTGGTTAATAAACTGCCGCCATTAAAAACATTTAAAAACGCCATCATTCGGTCGGCCTGACCTTGTGTAAACACAGATGGGCAAGGACTTCCGTAGTCCATGAAATTTGAAATATTATCAGGTTCATCGATGGTAAATGGACCTGAAATGGTATCGGTATTGCATGAATTTTCAGGCGAACTGCATGGAGAACTTTTGATACTCCTATCAGGTGGAGTATCACACACCAAATCACCATCGGTGGTACAATCATTGTTGGCACAATTGGTGCCCTGAAAAGTATGTAAGAGTGATAAATAGTGTCCCATTTCATGCGCAACAAGTGGTGTACTTAAACTACTAACCACAAGTCCACCACCTGCACTAGCGTAACCACCATAGCCCATCCGCTCCCATTTACCACACTCAAAAACACTAGGTTGAATTTCACCTTGTATCGAATTCACCAACCAAATATTTGCGTATTTCGAAGGATCCCAATTAGATAACGATCCAAGTTTTCCAGCTTCTAAGTCTACATCAATATTTTGATAATAACTATTTATACGGTCAATGCCATTTGTTTTGCCACCATCCGGCGTGCGGGTAGCCAAACAAAATTGAATGCGGGTGTCAACACCTTTTGGGTCTGTACCATACACACCAAGATGCGCAAATGCTTTATTTAATTCAGCCACAGCATCTATAATCATTTGATCCGTAATAGCAGCAGCATTTTGATTGACAATATGAAACACAACAGGAACTGTGACTACCGGAACAGATGTTGGCGCAACCACTATATTATTGTTACCTACGTTATTTTCAGAAATTTTTATGCTACGTTGCCCGGCAGCTTGTAGCACCCACGCTCTAATTTTTTCATTCATTGCATTTTCGTTGGAAACATAGAGAGGGTCTTTACGAAGTATTTGTTGGAACATATCGGCTCCACACCTAGGCGCTTCAAATATTGGCTGACCAATAGAAGCCAGAGTAAATAAAATAAAACCAACAACCAACAATAATCTTTGCTTCATATTTTCAATACAATTTAATGTGAAGAGCCCGCATAAACTGAAATGGCTTACTACTAATTGCAAATTCATAAAAATAACTGATACAAATCGTTAAACTTATTTCTTTATTTTGTTAATATTAAGGAGTTTATGGTTAATATTTGATAGGTTTAATTGTTAAAATAGAGGTAGATTTAACTACGATTTGCTAGTAAGGATAATTTTCATTGATTCACACTGAACGCCATTTATATGAAACTGCTTCAAACACAAATAACACAGAGCCCCAATAGTTATATTTCTGTGTTAGAAAGAGATGAGCCACAATTTATGGCCCCATTTCATGCCCACCCCGAGTTAGAACTTGTATGGGTAAAAGAAAGCCATGGAAAGCGCATTATTGGTGATAAAATTGAGCCATTCAAAGAAGATGACATGGTATTTATTGGCGAAAACCTTCCGCATGTATGGTTAAACGACGAAACCTACTACAATGGACAGCAAAAACACAAAGCCAAGGCCATTGTGGTGTACTTTAATAAAAATTTATTTGGATCTAATTTTTACGAACTAGATGAAGCTAGTAATATCAAAGCTTTGTTTGAAAAGGCAAAAAGAGGCATTAAAATAGGGGATGATACTAGAAAAAAAATTGGAGCCAAACTAGAAAAGATGGTTGCGCAAAAAGATTTTGAGCGCGTTATTGGACTTTTTGAAGTGCTACATTTAATTTCTACCGCCAAAGACAACGAGCTCATAACAACCGAAGGCTATACAAAACCGGTAAGTAAAGATGGTACCGATAGACTTGCCAGTGTCTATAAATATGTACATGAAAATTTTAAACAACCTATTTCTTTAAATCAAGTAGCAGAGCTTGCTAATTTAACGCCCCAATCTTTTTGTAGATTATTTAAAAAACGCAACAAGAAAAAATTTGTTGAATACTTAAACGACATGCGCATTGCACAAGCCTGCAAATATTTAATTGAAACAGACTGGAGCATTTCGGAAGTAGCGTATGCTTGTGGATATAAGTCGGTTTCTAATTTTAATAAACTATTTAAAGAAACAAAAAACTGTTGTCCAAAAGCATTTAGAGTGCAGTTTGATAAATAATTAGGCAACATCGTTTTCGTTCAATAGCTTTCACACTAATCGTTTTCGCAACACGCATAGTGCTGTAATAAAAATAGCCGCTCTTACGAGCGGCTATTTTTGTATCTTAAAAATTTTCTAGAGCAATTATCTATCCCAGAAAATTTTAGCAGTTGCTTTATCGTTTGCGCTAACAGCAGCGTAGTTCGCTTTGTTATACACGTTCTCTGAAGAAGGATACATCCATCGTGTAGGCGGCGCTACGTTTGTTGGAGTTGCATCATCAGCCCAGAATCTTAAAGCTGGTAAATCTGTTCTTCTAACTTCAGCCCAATTTTCAAATGGTTGAATTACGTTGTAGTGTAACCAACGCTGATTTGAAATAAGTGCTTGTCTTGCAGCAGCTGTTGTTGCAAGATCCCAGTTGATACCAGGAGCAGTTTGATACGCTGTAATTTGAGCAGCAGTAAAAGGTACAACAGCAGGGCTGGTTGTGTTAGTTGTTAATCTACGGATATTGAAATAGTGCTCAGTAGATTGCTCAATTCCTTTGTTGTAAGCATCTTTAGCAGCTGATAAGTTACCAGCTTTTAAATGTGCTTCCGCCAAATGGAATGATACTTCTGCAGCGTTAATTAAAATACCAGGGAAGAAAAAGTTTCTACTTGTAGTAGAACGATTATACATCGACACGGTATTTGTTAAAATTAAAGCATCTGTTACAGCAGCCGAAGCCATTTGATCAATACCTCTGTAAGTTGTACCTGCAGCAGTACCTGGTTCAAATAAAACTGGTAAACGTGGATCACCATTTGTTACCATATGGTTAATCATTGTTGAGCCAGCAAGGTTACCATTCCAATCTTCTAAACCACCTTGGAAGTTGCTACCAGCAACTGGTGTATTTAAGCTAAATACATTGATTTGGATATTCTCTGCATTTGAACTTACTAATGGGAATGTTGCAGGAGCAGCAGCCATTGCAGCGATTTCAGTAGCAGCTCTTGCGCTAAATTCTGTAGAACCAGAAACACGCGTAAGCATTCTTAAACGAAGTGAATTACAGTATCTAGTCCAAGCAACTCTACTACCTCTTAAGATAAAATCTTGAGTATTAAACGCTGTTTGAATAGCAGCAGGGATAGTTAAACCATTTAACTCCGTAGAAAAGCCTCTTAAATCATCTAACATTTTAGTGTAGATGTCTTGTGCCTTGTCATACTTAGGTAAAGAAGCTAAATAATCTCCACCATTGGCACTTAACATACCAGCAGCAGACCATGGAAGATCGCCATGAACGTCTACCATTTTCTGTGTGTAATCATAGAAATAAATAGTAGCAGCAATCATGAATATTCTTCTCTCTGCTTGATCGGCAGGAGATAAAGCTTTGTTGATTTTTACCATTTCCTTGTACTGAGACAAGAAGTTATAATAAGAATTCCAATGATCAGATACAGCACCACCACCAGGGATATACTGTCCTGTTGCATTAGACCAACCCACAGACTGTGTATAGCGGTTGTTGGTAATTCTTTGAACCACAAAGTAGTTCCAGTAACCTGGCATGATGTAGCCAAGGTTTGAGTTAATCAATCCAGAAAATTGCCTTTCAACAGAAGAAACCGCAATTTTAGATGGATCGGTATAGCTATCAGCGAAGTCTGCTTTCTTACAAGAAGAAACTACAAGCGCTACTGCTAAACTTGAGATGAATAATATTTTTTTCATATAATTTTTTTAAAAATTTTCAGAGAAATAAAACCTTAGAATGAAGCTCTTAACATTACACCAAAGCTTCTTGTAGAAGGGTTACCACCAGCGTTTGTTAGGTTTTGTGACCAACGTGAACCAGCAGTTGTTTGCTCCGCATCTAAGTGTTTAAGCGTACGATAGATATAAAATAAGTTACGACCAAATACAGAGAACTGTAATTTTTTCGCACCAATCATGCTAGCAACTTTCGTTGGCATGTTATATCCAATTGTAATTTCTCTCATTTTAACATATGAATTCTCTTTCATGTATAAATCATAACGAGATGCACTGTATTGAGGACCACCCCAGTTGTAGGTATTCCAGAAATAATAAGATTGAGGAACAATGTTATCATTTTTAGTACCGTCAGCTTTCACACCAGGTAATAACATACCATCGTGGAAAACTCTTTCGCCCTGAGGACCTGCAGTTGCATTGGTTTGTACATATCTACCAGACGTTCTGTCTTTGTAGTAAGATAAACCACCGCTTTCTTTATCCATAAACTGTAAGCTCTCTTCTAATAAACCACGGCTAATCATCCAGTTAATACCAGTTGGCATTACATAGCCACCATAACGGA
>CANHHX010000076.1 GCA_947461125.1 Bacteroidota bacterium
AAAATGCCTATATTTGCAACCCTTAACAATATTTCTTAACGCCTATAAATTTCTATTTAACATGGCAGTAAAAATGAGACTACAAAGACACGGTAGTAAAAAAAGACCGTTCTACTTCATCGTAGTAGCCGATGGTCGTGCACCAAGAGACGGTAAGTTCATCCAAAAAATTGGTACTTACAATCCATTAACAGTTCCAGCAACAATCAGTTTAGATCGTGAAAAATCTCTGGATTGGTTAAACAAAGGAGCTCAACCAACAGACACAGTTCGTCGTATCCTTTCTTTCAAAGGCGTACTTTATTTGAAGCACTTATTGCGTGGTGTAAAGCTTGGTTTATTTGATGAAGCAACAGCGATGACTAAGTTTGAAGCTTGGCACAATGAGCATGAATCAAATATCAACCGCAGAAGCGAAGCGCACAAATCAGAAATTCGTGCTAAAAAAGTATACGTTCCTGTTGTTAAAAAAGTAGAAGAAGTAAAAGTAGAAGAAGCTCCGGTTGCAGCACCAGAAGCACCAGCTGCAGAAGTGGAAACACCTGCAACAGATGCTCCGGAAGCAACACCAGAAGCGTAATTCTATTACAACCTAATAGTAAACGCCTGCAACGTAAGTTGCGGGCGTTTTTATTTCTATAATATCCCAATTAATAAATAATTTGCAGCCATGAGTGAATACGTACACATTGGAAAATTAGTGGCCACGTTTGGTGTGAAAGGCGAACTTATTTTGACGCACGGGCTTGGTAAAAAAACAAACCTCAAAGACGTGGAAGTTCTTTTTGTAGAAGAACAAAAAGGTTCTTACCTCCCATACTTTATTAGCGGTTCAAAAGCCAAAGATGAAGCAGAAATGTACGTAGAGTTTGAAGGCGTGAGCACCAAAGAAGCAGCGGCCCGTTTTGTGTCTCGTCAGGCATGGCTATTAGAAAATGATTTTAGAAAATTAGCAGGTAAGTCGGCACCGATTGCACTACTTGGTTACGAAGTGATTACCGATGAAGATGAAAATCTAGGCCCTATCGAAGAAGTGATTGAACAACCCCACCAAGTGTTATTAAAAATTTCGTTGGAAGGCAATGAAGCGCTCATTCCACTCCACGCCGAAAGTTTAGATTCCATAGATCATGATGCTAAAAAAGTATACGTGATTTTACCCGACGGATTACTAGATGTGTATAGGTCTTAATTACCATGCAAACGCCTCAACGTTATATTGCCCATTTTGATTTAGATTCTTTTTTTGTAAGTGTAGAAATGCTGCAAGATCCATCACTACTTGGTAAAGCCGTTTTAGTGGGTGGCAGTAGGGATAGAGGTGTTGTTACCACCTGTAGTTATGAAGCAAGAAAATTTGGTGTACGCAGTGCGATGCCTATGCGAAAGGCTATGGAGTTATGTCCGCACGCTATCATTGTAAAAAGTTCGTACGCGCAGTACGCAAAATATTCTGCCTGGGTTACCAATATCATTGCAGCAAATGCACCTCTATACGAGAAAGCGTCTATCGATGAATTTTATATTGACTTAACGGGCATGGATACTTTTTTTAATCCACTCGAATGGACCATCAAACTTAGACAAACCATTATGGATGAAACGGGACTTCCTATTTCGTTTGGACTTGCGACCAATAAGTTGGTGGCAAAAATTGCCACCGATGAAGCAAAGCCTAATGGTTATTTATTTGTAACGCCCGGAAAAGAAAAAGAATTTTTAGCGCCACTACCTGTCGAAAAACTAGGCGGCGTTGGAAAAAAATCGCACCAAACGCTACTCGCACTAGGTATTTACACTATTGGAGATATTTTAAAGTATGATGCGGTGCTATTGGAAAAAGCACTTGGTAAGTGGGGCACGCAATTAATTCGTCAAGCAAATGGAAAAAGTGATTCGGTGGTATCGCCGCACCGCGAATCAAAATCTATTTCTGCCGAAAATACTTTTGAAGAAAACACATCCAACCTAGAAATTTTATTAGCGCAACTAGTAGGGCAGGCGGAGCGGGTGGCCTATGAACTCAGGCAAGAAAAAAAATTCGCCACTTGTGTTGCCATAAAATTTAGAAATGCAAATTTCGAAACAAGTACTAGGCAAATTACCATTCCGGCTACCATTGCGGATAGTGATATCATAAAATCAGCTACCGATTTATTTACCAAACTCTATGTGCCAGGGACGATGGTAAGATTACTGGGTGTGCGACTTGCCGGACTTACAGATACCGGTGCCCAAACCAATTTGTTTGATAACAAAACAGAGCAACATGCGCTTTATGAGGCCATTGATGCGGTAAAAAATAAATTTGGTAAATCGGTGTTACGAAAGGCGCGCACCATTAAAAAGCCCGAATAATATTAGGCGTCCCATTTGCGAAGCTGTTGCAGTAGGGCGCGTAAATCTTTTGGGATGGGTGCTTCAAAATTGAATGTTTCGGTTCCTACCGTAAAGGTTAAGGTATGTGCATGTAATGCTAGCCTTGCCATAATAGGGCGTTCTTCCTCTTCTGCTTTTGAAAGTTTAAATTTCTTTTTTAAGGACGACAACAAAATAGGTTCGTTGTTACCATATAAAGGATCACAAGCAATGGGGCTTCCAATATGCTGCATGTGTACCCGAATCTGATGCGTTTTACCCGTATGAATTTGTAGGGAAAGCCAAGCGTATTTTTTAAATCTTTCTACTACTTTATAATCTGTTAATGCAGGTTTACCTTTTACGTGGGTAATCATTTTTCCGTTCTTACCCGGATGTTCCATAATGGAAGCATCTACACTGCCTTCATTATTTACCGGATTACCTAATACCAGACCCACGTAATGTTTTTCCACATCCCTTCCTTCAAATAATACAGACAGTGATTGGTGCGCTTCCTCGGTTTTTGCAAACACAATCACACCACTGGTGTCTTTGTCGAGACGGTGCACGGTAAATATATTTCCAAATTGTTGGCGTAGTATTTCTTTTACAGAAATGTCAATACCAAACCTGTCCGGAATACTTAAGAGTCCCGAAGGTTTGTCGATTACAATAAATGCGTCGTTTTCAAATAATACAGATAAGCGCATCGTAAAATTTTTCTAAAATAAAATAAGGTGAAAATTAGGCTTCTTCTTTTGATTTACGAACAAATGATTTGTTCATGAATTTAAGTAAGCGCACTTCTTTTTCTTGTAAGAAACGGTACTTGCCGCGGTCTACATTTTTTTTGGTAAGGTTGGCAAACATAACACGGTCAAGACCTCTAACGTCGTATCCTAAATGTTCAAATATCCGGCGTACAATTCTGTTACGACCACTATGAATTTCAATCCCTACTACATTTTTATCTTTTGCATTTGCATAGCCACAAGCATCTGCTGCTACAAACCCATCTTCTAGTGTAACACCTGCTAGTACTGCTTCTAGGTCTTTTTTCGCAACAGGTCTATCAAGTGTAACCTCGTATATTTTTTTAATTTCAAAAGAAGGATGCGTTAATTTTTGTGCGAGTTCACCATCGTTGGTGAGTAGCAAAACGCCCGTTGTGTTTCGGTCCAAACGACCCACCGGGTATACTCTTTCTGGTGTGGCGCCTTTAATGATATCAAGTACTGTTTTACGCCCTTCCGGATCGTTGGCAGTAGTGATATAATCCTTTGGTTTATTGAGTAAAATATAAACGGCATTTTTTTGAAGGTATACCTGTTTGCCTTTTACAATCACTTTATCAGTTTGGGCAACTTTAAAACCAGGTTCAAATATTTTATCGCCATTCACCACTACTTTACCACCCTTTACAAGTTCGGCTGCTTCTCTACGTCCACACACACCTGCATGCGCAATAAATTTATTGAGCGGCATTTGTTCTGCGGTTTTTAACGCAATAGGAGCGGGCATACCTGCTACTGGCGTAGCTTGAAACTCTTTGCCACGTGATGTTTTAGCCGGAGTAATGGGTCTTGCAGATCCAGTAGGTCTAACTGATGCGGAAGTGTTTGCCTCAGTTGATCTTGGAGAAGTTGCTCGTGGTGCGCGATCCTCTCTAACTGTTGGGGCGCCTTTTCTTGCACCCGGCTTTGTTGATTTTTTGAGTGGCTCTGTAACAAGCCCGCGCATTTTATCTTTTTTGCGTTGGCGCATTTCTTCGCCAGCGGCTCTTGCATCTTGTTTGATTTTTTTCTTCTCTTGTCGGAAGGCTTCTTTTACGGCGCTACCTTTTTTTTGGTTCGCAAACTTGCTGAAGTTGTCGGTTCTTTTTTGCATACAATTGTTTTGCTGTTTTTCAACAGGATGTTTGGTAATTATTTACCCTTATTGGCTAGTTGACCACAAGCCGCGTCAATGTCTTTACCCCTGCTTCTTCTGAGGCGCGCGTTTACGCGGTTGGCTTCTAGGTAATTCATAAAATCTTCGATGCCTTGTTCGTCTGGCTTGGTCATATTAAACGTATCGATCGGGTTGTATTCGATAATGTTTACAAGGTCTGCGGGCACTTGACGGAATAATTTTACAAGTTCTTCTGCATCTTTTTGCGAATCATTAAAATTCTTAAATAAAATGTATTCGAACGTGATTTCGTTGCCCGTTTGTTTATAAAAATAATTCATGGCATCCACCAAAACCTTGATATTATTGGTTTCGTTGATAGGCATGATTTCATTTCTTTTTTTATCGTTGGCAGCGTGTAATGATAGAGCTAGTTTAAAACGCACTTTGTCATCCCCTAGTTTTCTAATTTGTTTAGAAACGCCAGCTGTTGAAACGGTAATTCTGCGTGGGCTCATAAAGAGGCCATCCTCCGCAGAAATGCGCTCTATGGCTTTTAGCACGTTGTCGTAGTTGAGCAGGGGTTCACCCATACCCATAAAAACAATATTGCTTAATTTCTTTTCAAAAATTCTTTCGCTTTCTTTATTTAGTAACACGACCTGGTCATAAATTTCGTCGTAGGTTAAATTTCTTTTGCGGTCCATGGTGCCTGTTGCACAAAACTTGCAACTTAAACTGCAACCTACTTGCGAAGACACGCAGGCTGTTTTTCTTTCTTCGGTAGGAATTAAAACGCCTTCAATAAAATGCTTGTCAAATGTTTTAAACCTTGATTTTACCGTACCGTCTTCACTAACTTGGGTTTTATCGATGGTTAAAGCGGGTAAAATAAATGTCTCGTTTAATTTGGCACGTAGCTCTTTGCTCAGGTTGGTCATGTCATCAAAAGAATGCGCATGCTTTTGCCAAAGCCACTCGTGTACCTGTTGAATTCTAAATTTTTTCTCGCCCAGCCCCTCAAAATATTCCGTTAACTCGCCTAGGCTCAAATGCCTAATATTTGGTAGATCCCTGTTCATAACTACAAAGATACCCTTTAGGCCCTAAAAAGCCCGTTTTCAAGGGGGTTCAAAGCCTTATTAGGCCTTTTATTACCCATTTTTTAGGCTAAAACCATAAAATTAACAGGGTCTGTAACAACAAATTATAGTCTTGATGGTTATATTTGAGTACAACTTATAATATACAACTATGAAAAAGATCCTTTTATTAAGCACATTATTACTCGGTGTTTTTATAACTATTCAAGCCCAAGACACAACCTTAACGCAGTTTACGGGCAAGTTTAAATTTGCAGAAGGCAGTCCTGTTCAGGAGGTTGTGATTAGTGCAGACAATGGCACACTTGTTGCTGCTTCTGCGATGGGTTCAGTTGTACTTCAAAAAACAGGCGAAGACCAGTATTATATTGCTGATTATCAGGCACCAGTTATATTCAAGAGAGATAGCAATAGAAAAGTGATTGGACTTTCTATCAGCGTAAGCGGTATGGTGCTAGAAGCAGTAAAAGTAGAAGCTGTTTCTTTTGTAGATGAAAAAATTTACTACCTCACGCGTTAATTGGCGCAATTTATTTTCTCACCATTCGCTTAAAACAAATACGTAAGTAGGGCTTCTCTGCTAATGGTTTCTTGCGTGCCTGTTGTTAGGTTTTTAACAACACAGGTGCCTGCGGCTAATTCGTTTTCGCCTATAATTACAACGTATCCAATATTCTTTTTTTCTGCGTATTTGAATTGCTTGTCAAATTTTAGATTTTCATGAAAAATTTCGGCAGCGATACCCCTGTTTCTGAGTTCTTGTAAGAGTAAAAATGCACTTGCGCTTTCGGTGGCTCCGGTATTAAAAAATAACACTTTGGTACTACTTTGGATGGTCTCCGGAAATGCGTTTAATTCTTCGAGTACATCATAAATACGGTCTACGCCAAAACTAATGCCCACACCTGGGATATCCTTGACACCAAAGAGTCCTGTCAAATCGTTGTAGCGTCCGCCACCCCCAATACTACCCATACTAACACCCAACGCTTTTACTTCAAAAATAATGCCGGTGTAATAATTAAGGCCACGCGCTAAAGTAAAATCAGCTACCAAATTTACGTTTGGAAAAGCCGTAAAATGTTCGAGTAAAGTATTGATTTCTTGGAGTCCGTCCACACCTTCTGGAACTTCACCAATAAGCGCCGTTAACTGATTTATTTTTTCAGCATTCGAACCGCTAATTTGTAAATATTTTTCGATGGTTGCAATTTGTACTACGTTAAGACCGCGCCCACTTAATTCTTCTTTTACTTTTTCAATACCAATTTTATCTAGCTTATCAATAGCCACGGTAATGTCAATCATTTTATCGGCGCCGCCACATACCGTAGCTAATGCCACTAAAATTTTTCGGCTATTGATTCTAATTTCTACCGGTAGTTTTAATTTTTCAAATACCGAAGCATAAATATGTGTGAGTTCTAATTCATTTAATAAACTGCTGCTACCCACCACGTCTGCATCACACTGGTAAAACTCACGGTATCTTCCTTTTTGTGGACGATCGGCTCTCCAAACCGGTTGCATTTGATAACGCTTAAAGGGCATGGTTAACTGTGCGTGGTTCATGGCCACATAACGCGCAAATGGAATGGTTAAATCGTAACGGAGAGCTCTTTCTGTGATGTCTTTGCTGCTCTTTCCGGCCAATACTTTATCAAAAGCCGCTGTTGTCGCATCCTGTTTAGCAGGATTATCCAATCCATTGTTTAAAATCTTAAAAATGAGCTTGTCGCCCTCTTCGCCATATTTACCCATTAAAGTCTCCAAATTTTCCATGGCAGGTGTTTCAAGTGGTTGAAAACCATAGAGTTCGAACACTTTTTGGATGGTTTGAAGGATGTAATTCCGTTTATGAACAACAGCAGCACTAAAATCTCGGGTACCTTGTGGTAGGGAAGGTTTGCTCATAAAATGGGTTGGTTATGACTACAAAGATACTCAATCTTGCAAAATGGGGCAGATTTACTGGTTTATGGAATTTGAAACTTACCCTATCTAATTATAAATCAGACAATAATTTGGAAATGCAGGTTAAAAAAGAGGGGGACTTTTTTAAATAATTAAGTAAATTGCTCATCCCATTAAAATCTTTTTATTAAATGGATAACGATTTTAGGTCTAGACAAGAGAAAAGTTATATTTTGATGCGGAGAATCTATGATTTTTCGATGTCATTCTTAATTTTAGGCATGGCGGTCGTGATGTTTTTGGGAGCAAAACTTGGCATTGTTCAACTCATGGATGTAGATCCATTATTTAGGTATCTATTTGGTGGTATTTGTTTGTTGTATGGTGGATTTAGGTTGTATAGAGGCATCTATCCAAACTACTAGACTAAAATGTGTGTATGAAAAAGATGTGGCGAAATTGGACAGTTGTAACTGTTGTTTTTTTAACAATGGCTTGCGGCAACACCAACACAAAAGTAACTTCGGAGGATTCTCCTACTGCTGGGATCATTCATATCAGCGTAGATGAGAGTTTTAAGCCGGTGATGGAGCAGCAAATAAAAGTGCACCATTCGTCTTTTCCGAATACAAAAATTGAAGTTTCTTACAAATCGGAAGCGGATTGTTTTAGAGATTTACAACAAGATAGCACCCGAATGATTATTGTTGCCAGAGGGCTCAATCAACAGGAGGATACGTTCTTTGAAAATCAATTGTCTTACCCCGTTCAATATGGTGAACTCGCCTACGATGCGGTTGCTATTATATATAACAGGGCAGGAAAAGACAGTGTATTTACTTTTGAAAAGCTACGTAAAATTTTAAGTGGTCAAACGGCTACCACAGTTGTGATGGATGGAAATTCAGCAACTAGCACTGTTCGGTATTTGCGTGATACTATTTTACATGGAACTCCATTTGGACCCAATGTAGTAGCTGCAAAAAATAGCGAAGACGTTTTAGCAAAAGTGGCCGAAAGGGCTGATGCTATTGGTTTTGTGGGACTTAGTTGGATTGGCGATTCTTACAACGCAACACAAGTTGAGTACCTTAAAAAAGTAAATTTAGGCCTTGTAGAATGTACCAAATGCGAAGAAAAAGGCTTGTATGCTAGACCTTCGCAGGCAACTATTTCGAGAGGTCAATACGCACTTTCTCGTCCGGTGTATTATATCTTAAAAGAAAATGCAACAGGATTAGGAACTGGATTTATGAATTTTATGAGTTTAGAAAGAGGACAATTGATTTTTAGGCGCGCGAGTTTGGTCCCTGCAAAAATGGGATTTAGCAGACGCACCGGAACGATAAAAAACGCAGATTAAAAACAACTATAAAAACAGGCAAATGAAGAAGATTGTTTCTTTGATGGTAACAGCACTTTTAGCTGTTCAGTGTTTGATGGCTCAAGTTTCGGAAGGAATTAGACATCTCGATTATGAAAAATACAAGAGTGCGCGCACTTCTTTGAAAGCGGCTTATGACGCCAATTCAAAAGACCCACAAGTGGTTTATTGGTATGGTCAAGCCCTCATTGTTTCTGAAGTTGGTGAGACACCAAAGCCAGAAGATGTTAACAGTGCAAAGGCAGTGTACCAAAAAGGGATCCAGGATCTTCCCAATGATCCACTACTTGTAGTAGGTTTAGCTCATATTGAGCTTTTACAAGGTGGCGACATCAATAGCATCAAACAAAAATTTGAGCAGGCTATTACCACTGCCACAGAAACCAAAGGGAAATTCAAGGGCCGTGTAAATAGCGCTGTTTTAAATGCCATAGGTCGTGCCAATGCCAGCGTAGGCGCTAACCAGGGCGATCATTTGTATGCCATCGAAAAACTAAAGCTTGCTGCAGAACAAGAATTAGCACCTGCTGATGTTTTTGTAAACATCGGAATCAACTATTTAAGAATGGGGGGTGAAAATGGGGGTGAAGCTGTAAAAGCATTTACCGAAGCAGCTGCTCGTGATCCCAAAAATGCTCGTGCCAACTACAGAATTGGTAAAATTTATCAGTCGCAAAACAACAAAGAATTATTTGAAGAATTTTTCAATAAAGCGATTGCTGCTGATGCAAGTTTCCCACCAGTGTACTATGCATTATATCGTTACTACTCTGATAAAGATGTAAACAAGGCAAAAGATTATTTAGATAAGTTTGTGAGCACTGCTGATAAAGATCCACGCAACGAAATTTTATTTGCCGACTATTTGTTTAGAGCTGGTAAGTATGCAGAGTCTTTAGCAAAATTAAAAGAATTAGAAGCTGGACTTGGCATGGCGCAAGTGCCACGTATTGCCGTTGTGTACGCATATAACTACGACCGTTTAGGCGACTCTGTTCAAGCAAAAACGTATATCCAAGGGTTCCTGGATAACGCTGCTGCCACCGATATTCAGCCTGCCGACTATGAACTTGGCGTAAAAGTATTAACCAAGTTTCCGGGTAGCGAAGCACAGGCTTCGGCATATATTGAAAAAGCCATTTCACTTGATACGGTGAAGCAAAATAAAATTGCCTACATGAATACTGCTGCCGATATTTTTGGTCGTGCAAAAGTTTATGGTGAGCAGTTAAAATGGATGAAGCGTCAATTAGAAATGAAAGGATCTTTAACAGAAGCCGATCATTACAAATTATCAAATACTGCGTTTAGTGCCGGTGCTTTTGCGGAAACACTTGAGTATGCAAGAGCCTATATGGCCGCTTTCCCAGACAAGCCACAACCCTATAGTTTCTTTAAGCGTGCTGCTTTAAAAAGCACCACCGATACCGCTCAAATTGTAACATTACTTGATGAGTTAGATGCGGTGTACACTAAAATTGGTGTAGACAAGTACAAAAAAGAGATTTTTGTGAATGCTTACTTCAAACTTGTGTACTATGTTGGAGCGTTCAACAACCTTAAAAAGAACCCTGATTTTAAAGTAAAATCTGATGGTACCCGTACCGCTGTTGTTGATCAATTTTTAGCGACCTGTCAAAAAGCGTTAAACATTACAGATCAAATGATTACGTTATATCCAGACGCCGCTGATGAGAACAATAAATTTGCTTCTG
>CANHHX010000077.1 GCA_947461125.1 Bacteroidota bacterium
AATAAAAATTACCGCAACAATAGTGCGGTGTTGAAGAATGAATCAGTAACAGCAAAAAAGTTAGGGAACGTGCGAACAGGCAGATCTTAGGAAACTCAAAAGAGAGAGTTGTTTGGAAAGACAGCTGTTCATGATCAATCAGTGGTTTGAAACTATAAATCTCCAACTTTCTTCGCAATTGTTTAAGCATTTTAACATTTCTATTACCATTTTTTGTTATCTCACCCTTTATTTTCCTGATATCGCTACTCAGTTTTCCATATCCGTAAATAGTAATAAAAAATTGGAGCCAACTTGCATCCATATTTTAAATGATAATGAGGAAAACGATACTGATACTGGCTTTTGTTCAACTTTTTAATCTTATTTCTGCGCAGCAGCCCATCAAAATAAAGGATACTGGATTTATTGTACCTAAATTTTTACCAGACATTACGTTGGTTGGCCGAAACTCAGCTGCTGATATTCATTTTTTACCAGAAGTGGTTGGTACTACTATTAATGCCGGCAAAAAAAATGCACTAATCGTAATGGATAATGTGCAGGGCAATGTGGTTACCAATACCATGCGACAAGTGATGGCGAAAGTGCCAGGGATTCATATTTGGGAAAGTGACCCAAGTGGTATTCAAATAGGTATTGCTGCCCGTGGACTTAGTCCTAACAGAAGCTGGGAATTTAATATTCGTCAAAATGGATATGATATCAGCGCTGATCCATTTGGATACCCCGAAGCGTATTACACCCCTCAACTCAATTCGGTACAACGCGTAGAAGTAGTAAGAGGTGCAGGAAGCTTACAATATGGACCACAGTTTGGTGGACTCGTAAATTTTATTCTAAAAAATGGTAGCGAGACCAAAAAACCTTTTCAATACGAAGCACAGCAAACAGCAGGTAGTTTTGGTTTATTTAATTCATACAATGCCATAGGGGGGCAAAATGAAAAAGCGCACTATTATGCTTTTTGGGATCACCGAAAAGGTAATGGTTTTAGAGAGAACAGCGGCTTTACGGTGAACACGGGTTTTGCAAATTATACCTGGAAACTTAGTAGTAAACTAAAGCTTGGAATAGAAATCACCCACTTTGATTATTTGAGCAAGCAGCCAGGAGGATTAACAGATGCTCAATATTCTAAAGATGCATATAGAAGCATCAGAAACAGAAACTGGTTTGAAGTAAAATGGAATATGGCAGCACTCAATCTTGATTATACGATAAATGCGCAAAGTAGAATCAACTTCAAAACTTTTGGAATGATAGGCGATAGAAGTAGTATTGGATTTATGTCTGCGCCGAATGTTGCTGATACGATTAATGCCGCTACATTACAATACAATAACAGACGCGTAGATATTGATCAGTACCGAAACTTTGGTGCAGAACTGCGCTATATTAGTACGTATAAAATGGCTAACAATGATCAAACAATATCTGCTGGTATCCGTTATTTTAGAGGTGCAACAAACCGTTTTCAAAACGGTAGAGGCGATACGGGATTCGATTATAATTTAAATACACTTGCTCCCTTTCCAACCGATCTTAATTTTTTGACAGAGAACATTGCTTTTTTTGCAGAAAATATTTTCAAGCTTGGCAAGCATTTGATACTTATTCCAGGATTTAGAGTAGAGCAGATTAACAACAATGCCAACGGTAGGGTTAATTTAATTGGCAATTCAGAAGTTAAAATAGGCAATGAGCGAAGAACACGTCAGTTCATTCTTCCGGGTGTTGGTGCCGAATACCATATTGGTTCTACAGAAATTTATGCAAACTATGCGCAGTCGTATCGTCCTGTATTGTTTAGTGACTTAACGGCTAATCCTATCACCGATATTATTGATCCAGATTTACAAGACGCAAAAGGATATAACATTGATTTAGGGTACCGTGGTAAAGTAAAAGACTATTTATTTTTTGATGTGAGTGGTTTTATTTTACAATACAATAACCGTATTGGTGTAATTGCACAGCAAAAAGTGGATGGAAGTTTTTATAATTTTAGAACCAATGTAGGAAATAGCCAGAGTAAAGGTGTGGAAGCATTGGTAGAGTTTAGTCCTACTAAGGCTTGGATGAAAAATAGTACGTTTGGACATTTTACTTTGTTTTCATCCATTGCTCTTATTCAAGCCCGCTATGCAAATTTTAATGTAATTTCTAGACAAGGTAATCAGCTTGTAGAAACCAGTTTACACAATAAGAAGGTTGAAAACGCGCCTGAAAATATTATTAGAACTGGAATTACGTATACAAAAAAGGCATTCACTTTTACAACTCAATATAGTTATGTTTCAGAGGCATATAGTGATGCAAATAATACAGTAACACCCACTGCAAATGGAGTAAATGGATTGATTCCCTCTTATAGGCTAGTGGATGTAAGCGGCACTTATAAATTCAGTGAAAAGTTTTTTGTAAAATCGGGTATCAATAACGTATTCAGTGAAAAGTATTTTACAAGACGTGCTAGCGGTTATCCGGGTCCTGGAATCATGCCTGCGGAGCCTCGCAACTTCTTTCTTACGGTTGGTGTGAAACTATGATGATGAATTGGATACGCATGCTATATTTGTAGTACAACAAGCAAACCTAATTATGCCCCGTCCAAACGCTAACGAATATGGTAGTTTTTACCAGACCTACATTAATTATACAAGTGGCGATGATTACAATGCACTACTTAGTAATTACAATCAACTATTAATAGAATCTTGGTGCACAATCCCGGAACAAAAAACCACTTACGCCTATGCGCCAGGTAAATGGACGGTGAAGCAAATGCTTCAACATGTTATTGATACTGAACGCATTTTTGCGTATAGGGCACTTGCTGTTGCAAGGGGCGAAGGCACACCCATTCCGGGTTTTGATGAAAATGAATATGCAGATAACGCGACCGCAGCCCATAGAAAATGGGAAGATATGTTAGAAGAGTGGCGTTTGGTAAGACAAACCACCAACCTGCTTTTCGCATCATTTAGCACCGATCAATTAAAAAATTTAGGTACCGCAAGCAACAACCCTATTTCTGTAAATGCACTCGGTTTTATCATTTTTGGTCATGCCCTGCACCATCTGCGTATACTGAAAGAACGGTATGAAATCTAGTGACAATAGAATCTGATACAATTACCTAGTATTTATACTCTATTTCTCGTTTAGATATCAAAAATTGATAATCATTGGTTTTATTCATATCAAAATATAAAAATGAATAAACTGATAGTATTTGTTAAAAAACACAAGTATCGGGTAGCTATTGTAATTGCTCTAATTACTTATTTCATTGTACGAAATTTACTTGATTTAGTTTTCCCATAAATGTAAATACCATTAATTTTGATAAGGCATCTATTAAATTAAACTAAATAAATTAAGTATGAACAAGCTTACTGAATTCGCTAAAAAATACCGAGCTGAAATTATTGTAGGTATCATTGTTTTCTTGGTATTGATTTTTAGAGACTTCTTCAAATCACTTACTAATTAAAATGCGCCCTCACCATTTATCCTTTTGGTGCCAGGGCTTGTTGCCTATTTTTTATATTTGTAATTAAAATCAATCCTTATGAAAAAAATCTTATTAAGCGTATCGCTCATTTTATCTTTTGTGTTTTTATCAGCACAATTGAATGCACAAACCGCCGATGAAATTATTGGTAAGTACATTACTGCTATTGGCGGTAAAGACAAATGGTCACAAGTTAAATCCATGAAAGTGAATGGATATATTGAGGTTCAAGGCATCAAAATCAATTTTACGCAACAGGCGATTCATGGAACTGGTGTAAGAGTTGATGCTGAGTTTCAAGGCCAAAAAATTATTGATATCACTACCCCAACAATGGGATGGTCTCAAAATCCATTTGGCGGAAAATCTACTTTACAACCTATTTCTGGTGAAGAGCTTCAGCAAAAATTAGATGAATTAGATATTCAAGATGAGTTTGTGGATTATGCTACAAAAGGATCAACTGTTGAGTTTATCGGAAAAGATGAAGAAGACGGAAATGAATTTTATAAAATTAAAATGATTACAAAAAACAAAAACGAAAGCGTTTATTTTTTTGATGTTAACACCTCTTTAATTTATAAAGAAGAAAAAACAGTGAAGCAGCAAGGCCAAGAAATGAAAATGGTTACCAAATTGCTCGATTATAAAACAATACCATTTGGAATTAAGATACCACACAAATCAGAACAAATGGGACAAGTTTTAGTAATGGATGTTATTCAAATTAACGCTACGATTGACGAGAATATTTTCAAAGGATAATACTCAAATATGACAAAGCAAAGACTTTTTATAAGTGCATGCTTATTGTTAAGTATAACAATACTGCGTGCACAAAACACTGCGTCAAGCATATTAACCAATTCTTCTTTCTTTCAATCTATGACTGCTCGAAACCTTGGCCCCTCAACAATGAGTGGCAGGGTAACTAGTATTGCAGGCGTAACCGTTGACAATCAGATTAATTTATATGTTGGTACTGCGGGTGGTGGTATTTGGAAAAGTATGAATGGTGGCATTTCTTTTAGCCCCATTTTTGATAAGTATTGTCAATCGATTGGTGCATTAGCCATTGATCCCAATGCTTCAAAAACCATTTATGCAGCTACCGGCGAAAGCAACATGCGTAATTCTGTATCTATCGGTGACGGAATTTATAAGAGTACAGATGCTGGATCTAATTGGCAAAAAATTGGCCTTGATAGCACTGAGCATATCAGTAAAATCATAATCGATCCAACTAATTCAAAAAGCATATTTGTTTCTGTTCCAGGCCCACTATGGAGTTCAAGTAAACATAGAGGTCTTTATCATTCTAAGGATGGTGGTAAATCATGGAACAAAATTTTATATGTCGATGAAGAAACAGGATGTGCAGATATTGCTATGAGCCCTACCAATTCAAATGTTTTGTTAGCAAGCTTTTGGAAATTTAGACGTCAACCTTTTTCGTTTAATTCAGGCGGAAGCACAAGTGCGCTATACAAATCGGTAGATGGCGGAAAAACATGGAAAAAAATAGAAGCTGGTTTACCAGAAGGCGATTTAGGTAGAATTGTAGTAACCATTAATCCCTCAAAACCCAAAGAAGTATTAGCCATTGTAGAAGCAAAAGTGCCGGGGTTATACCAATCGCAAGATGAAGGGGATACCTGGACTAAACTTGCTAGCACGGATAATATTACGGCGCGCCCATTTTATTTTAGTACCCTAGAATTTGATCCCAAAGATCCTAAGCGTGTATACCGTCCTGCATTTGATTTTCAATATTCTATTGATGGCGGTTTCGCATGGTCTAATACCATCATTGGAGATGTAGTTCCGCATGCCGATCATCATGCTTTATGGATCAATCCTAATAATACCAACACTTTGTATTTAGGAACCGACGGCGGTGTATATGTTAGTCAAAATAAAGGGATCTCCTGGTCTTTTTTAAACAACTTACCTGTTGGACAATTTTATCATGTATCAGTAAGTAACGAAAAAGATTTTAACGTGTATGGAGGCTTGCAAGACAACGGTTCTTGGATGGCGCCAAGCTCATCGCCAGGTGGTGTGGCAAGTACCGATTGGAAATTTTTAAACGGTGGAGATGGATTTTGGGTGCAACCATCACCTATTAATTCAAATATCGTTTATGCCGAATCTCAGGGTGGTGAAATCAATCGCATTAACCTTACCAATGGGTTAAGTTATGGTATTAAACCTCAACGAAATTTAGGAGAGGATTTACACAGATGGAATTGGAACACGCCTATTGTTGTTGCAAAAAGCACCAAGCGTGTAGGTGGCTATAATTTATATACTGCAAATCAGTACTTGTATAAATCTACCGACGAAGGAAATAACTGGACTAAAATATCGCCAGACCTTACCACCAACGATAGAAACAAACAGAATACAGAAAAAAGTGGCGGTATCACAGGGGATAACACCAGCGCCGAAAATCATTGTACCATTTTTACAATGACGCAAGACCCTAAAAATGAAGATATTATTTGGGCCGGTACCGATGATGGTCATTTACAATACACAAATAATGGCGGCAAAAATTGGACCAATTTATCTCCAAATATTTGGGCAGCGGGTGTTCCAAAATTTGCATGGATTTCAAGTATTGAGCTTTCTTCAAAAAATCCAAACAGAGTGTATGTGACACTAGACAATCATGCATATGGCGACCATGCTACTTATGTAGTAGTGAGTAACGATGCAGGTAAAACTTGGAAAAAATTTGCCTCTAAAGAATTTACAGGATTTGCGCACGTGATTAGAGAAGACTTAGTACAAGAAAATCTACTTTTTTTAGGAACTGAGATGGGTTTATTTATTTCGATAGATGCAGGCGCTACTTGGATGAGAAGTAAGTATCAAAATATTCCTTGGTATGCACTTGTTAGAGATTTGAAAGTAGTACCTCAAACAGGTGATTTAGCAATTGCTACACATGGCCGCGGTATTTATGTACTTGATAATTTAGCATCTCTTAGAAGGCTCATTCAATCAGATCTTACAAAAGAGGTACAGTTTTATCCTGTTGCTAATTTTAAATACGATTTTGCACCACAAGTACCATCTGATGACGGTAATTTAGCGGGTTGGGTTGCAGGTAACAAAGCCAATCTGCCTGCATTTGAATATTATTTGAAACAGCGTTCAGAACAATCTGTAAAAATTGTTTTGTATGATGCTAACAATAATAAAATCAAAGACATTAATGCATCTTCCAATAAAGGACTTAACAGGGTCTATTGGGGATTAGATCAAAATCCGTGTAAGGTAGCACTAGGTGGCTTTACAGCTCAGTCAAGTGTTTTATTTTCTTCGGTATTAGGGCCTAAAGTTAAAACCGGTAAGTACAAAGCGGTATTAGAAGTAGGTGACCAAAAGTTTGAACAAACATTTTTGATTGAGCCCAACAATGAAAAAGGCTTTACTGCAATTAAAATCAATCAACTACATGAGCAGTCAATGCGCTTATTTAGATTGCATGAAAAATTAGCAGTATTAGTAGACTCACTAGACCGCTCTATTGCTGTACTTTCAAAAAAAGAGAATAAATCTTCTCTTGAAACAGAGAAACATAATGCATTAGATAGTTTAAGAAAAGAAATCATTGAAACAAAACGCAAAACCGTATTTTTTGATGAGTTCAAATTCCGCAGAAGACTCAGCGATGTTTATTTCTCGCTTATTTTAGGTATCGAACCATTTTCTCCTTCGAGAATTGGCGCTATTGATGTGCTTGAAGACGAATACAAAAAAATCGAACAAACCTTTTATGGTTTAGTCAAATAATTTGAGTTGATTTTTAAATAAGCCCCTTGTGAGTTAACCACTTACAAGGGGCTTTTGTTTATACGCATCATAGTTTGTATATGTAGTTTTTGTATCTTACTACTAATTTTAAACCAAACGCTATGGTATCGTTTATTAAGACCTTTCGTTATCTATCCCCCTTTATTATTTATTTCTTTGCCTATCTAGCGTTTACACGAACTGGTATCTATTGTTTTATACCATTCATTTTTGTTTTTTTCTTAGTTCCAATAGTCGAATTGTTTATAGAGCCTAATCCTAAAAACTTAATGGAGACCGAAGAAGTAGTGGCCAAAGAAAATAAAATGTATGACTTTATTTTATGGTTAACCGTGCCACTCCAATATGTCTTTTTATTTTTTTTCTTACAAAGTTTTAATGACCAGCTGACCATAATAGACATTGTTGGTAGAATCATTGCGATGGGCCTATTGTGTGGTGGATTTGGCATCAATGTAGCACACGAGCTTGGACATAGAGTCAATAAAACCGAGCAATTTTTTGCAAAATCTTTATTACTTACCAGCCTTTATATGCACTTTTTTATTGAGCATAATAAAGGACATCATAAACATGTTGCAACGCCTAACGACCCAAGTACAGCAAAGTATAAGCAGTCGTTGTATTCTTTTTGGCTGCAAACATTTCAAGGCACTTATGTAAAAGCCTGGCAAATAGCTATTGAAGATGCGCAAAAAAGAAAAGGTAAGTTTCCGGTTTTATTCAATGAGATGGCATTATTTCAACTCATTCAAATAGGTCTTTGCCTACTTATTTATTTGAATTTTGGACTTATTATTTTTAGCCACTTTCTAGTAGCCGCATTTATTGGTGCTGCATTATTAGAAACAGTTAACTATATCGAGCATTACGGATTGCAAAGACAACAAAGAAGCGATCAAAGCTACGAGCGTGTATTACCAGCGCATAGTTGGAATAGCAATCATGTTATTGGAAGACTTATCTTTTTTGAATTGAGTAGACATAGTGATCATCATTATATGGCTTCTCGAAAATACCAAGTACTTCGTCATATGGAAGATGCCCCACAAATGCCCACAGGCTATCCAGGCATGATTTTACTAGCACTTGTACCTCCTGTATGGTTTAGTGTTATGGATAAGCAAATGAAAAAGTATTCCATACTTAGCAAAAAACTTTAAAGATGTCGCAACTCTATAAATTACTTCTTTCTACTGCACTTCTTTTTTGTATTGGTGCGCATGCCCAATCCTATTTTGGAACCTTAGATAGTGTGTATTCTAATACCTATAAAAAAAGCAGAGATTTTTTTGTGTATTTACCAAAAGATGTTCGAGAAGGCAAAGATAGTACTGCTCGATATCCAGTTCTTTACGTTCTTGATGGTGGCTCCCATTATTTATCGGTAGCAGGGATGGTGAAGGAGTTATCAGAATTTTCTGGTAATATGATGATTCCAAAAATGATTGTGGTGTGTATTCCTCCTTATAATAGAACCAATGAGCTAACGCCCTATCCAATAGCTAAGAATAAACAAATGCCCTATACAAAAGAAACCGGAGGTGCGGATTTGTTTATACATTTTTTAGAAAACGATATTTTAAAATATGTTGCTAGTAAATATCCAGTAAGTAATTATAGAACGCTTGTAGGTCATAGTTTTGGCGGAATTTTTGCACTCAATGTATTAGCGAAGCACAAATATTTATTTGACAATTATATCGTTATCGACCCGAGTACTTGGTATGATGACCGAAAATTTTCGAAACAAGTATTAGACAGTTTATCAAAAAATAATTATGCTGGAAAATCATTATTTGTTGGTATTGCAAATACTACAGAAATAGCAGATACGTTAATCGTAAAAAAAGAAACGTCGATGTATTCAGAACACGAAAGGAGCATACTCGCTTTTTGCACAGGTGTCAGAACTATAAAAAATAATGGACTGCGCTTTTATTCAAAATACTATCCCGATGATGATCATTCTTCTGTTCCTACCATTGCAACGTATGATGGATTGAGAACTATTTTTTTCAAAAACAGGTTTTCATATGCTGCTGTGGAGGCACCATCATTTAAGCCCGCAACCGACATCCCTTTCTTTTTTGAAAGTCAATCAAAGCAACTAGGCTATACGATTTCGGTACCTTCCGATGTATTAGAAAGGTGTGATGCAATCTATAAAAGGAAAAGGGATGTAATTAGGCAAAAGGCGGTTAGAGATCTATATACTTCCCTTTATCCCGAAGCAGCTAAAAAGTACATAGAAAATGATAATTGATAAAAATTTATTGTTTATCAATAAATTTTTGCTAGTTTTGGGTCATAAAATTTAAAATATGACGAAAAATTCAGCTCTTGTATTCAAATTCTTAGAAGTGGTGGCTTGGATCATTTTTGTAGGCGTTTGTATCGAAACAGGTGCTCTGATAGTCAATTTTGTATATAGTTTATGGAACCCCCTCGTATTAAAAAACTTGTACAACAAACTTGACTTAAGTGACTTGTATAGGAGGAGACAATATCTTTTCTTTATAATCTATGCCTTTATTTTATCGATTTCGTTGTTGAAAGCTTTTCTTTTTTACGAGGTCATTAAGCTTATTGGTAAGCTAGATTTACAAAAACCATTTAGTGAATTTGTGTCTTTACAAATTAATAGAATAAGTGAATTCACACTCTCAATTGGTGTAATCAGCATTGTTGCAAAAGAAGTTGTAAAAAATATTGCACAAAAGGGATATGATGTAAACCAATCGAACGACTATTGGACAGATGGCGTAGCTTTTATATTGATGTCTGCTGTTTTGTTTATTATCGCTACTATCTTTAAAAGAGGAATTGAATTACAATCCGAAAACGATTTAACAGTATAGCTATGGCAATAGAAGTAAATTTAGACGTAATGATGGCGAAAAGAAAAGTTTCTTTAAATGAGCTATCAGATAGAGTAGGA
>CANHHX010000078.1 GCA_947461125.1 Bacteroidota bacterium
ACCTCGCCACATTCTAAAACGAACGGCTGTTTGTATTTTAGGTATTGGATTTGAGACTGCATGTGACACAAAATAACTACAAGTTCATCACTAGACATAAAATATTTTAGAAAGCGAGTGGTGGTAGCTAGTATACGAAGCTTACCTTTGTTGTAAAGCACATTATCCCAATATGTCAAAGCCGCAAACAGACGCCATAAGAATTAGAACTACGCAAACAAATGAAATGGAACATAGCAGTCCGCTTTATTTGACGAGCAGCTTTTGTTTTGATGACGCCGAAAGTATGCGCGCTGCTTTTGCCGATGAAACCGATGATAATATCTACAGTAGATTTAGCAATCCAAATGTGCAGGAATTTACAGATAAAATTTGTGCACTAGAAGGTGCCGAAGCTGGTTACGCAACCGCGTCTGGTATGAGTGCTGTTTTTGGCTCCTTTATGGCGCTATTAAAAAAAGGCGACCATTTACTTTCTTGTAATTCTATTTTTGGTAGTACACATACTGTAATTGCAAAATACTTGCCTAATTATGGCATTGACACATCTTATGTGTTAGCCACCGCAACAGAAGCGGAGTGGGAAGCTGCCATTACGCCTGCTACTAAAATGATTTATTTAGAAACCCCTACCAACCCGGGTTTAGATATTTTAGATCTAGAAATGATTGGACGCGTTGCTAAAAAACACAATATCATTTTAAATGTAGACAACTGTTTTGCAACGCCTGTAAACCAGCGTCCCATAGACTTTGGTGCCGACTTAGTGGTGCACTCAGCAACAAAATGGATAGATGGACAAGGTAGAGTTTTAGGTGGTATAGTAGTGGGTAAAAAAGAACTGATCAAAGATATTTATTTGTTTTGCAGAAGTACAGGACCTGCGCTTTCCCCATTTAATGCTTGGCTTTTAAGCAAGAGTATCGAAACATTAGATGTGCGTATGGAAAGACATGCCTCCAATGCTTTATTTATTGCAGAAGCCCTCGAAAATCATGCAGCCATTGCAACATTACGATATCCTTTTTTAGCTAGCCATCCACAACAAGCAGTTGCTAAAAAACAAATGACAAATGGCGGTGGCATTGTTTGCTTTGAATTAAAGGGCGGACTAGAAGCTGGTAAAACATTTTTAAACAACTTAAAAATGTTGTCGCTCACTGCTAACCTTGGAGACACTAGAAGTATTGCTTCTCACCCTGCAAGCACCACGCACGCAAAATTATCGGAGGCAGAAAGACTTGCCGTTAACATTACACCCGGACTCATCCGTATTAGCGTAGGACTAGAGCACAGAGACGATATACTTGCAGATATTACTGGAGCGCTTGCTGCTATTTAGCCGCATACTGTATACCTCCCAAAATATGAATTAGAAATAAGGGATCTTCATATGATTCGTTGGTATGCCCAAGCTCAGTATAAAAAGCTTTTCCTCCATCAAATTTGTGGCACCAAGCCATTGGATGTGAAGCGCCCATTTCACCCCCTTCATAGGTTTTTTCGTCAATAGTAATAAGTATTTGCAAGCCTGGTTGCATGTCTTTAAAATTATACCACTCATCAAAACGTTTCCACTGCGCAGGTAAATGTTTGGTTGATGCATGCTTGCCATCTAATACATTTAATACTGCTTCTTGTTGCCTCGGATGACTTTTAAAATAACCACCTACTAACTGATTGTACCAAGGCCATCCGTACTCTGTATCAGTGGCGGCATGAATACCCACAAAACCCCCACCATTATTTATGTATTTTTTAAACGCTGCTTGCTCCTGATCATTAAATACATCACCGGTGGTGCTCATAAATACAATAGCATGATACGCATCTAAATCTGGTTGTAAAAAAGTAGCCGACTCAGAAGTCGTATCTACTTGAATATTGTTAGCCTTACCTAATTTTTGAAGCGCAGCAACAGCCACTGGAATAGAACTATGATAAAAGCCTTTTGTTTCAAAAAATACCAATATTTTAAGTGGCTTTGGGGCATTTACGGCCGCTGAAACAGCACCAAAAATACCGAGTGCAATGAATAAGAAAGTAATGCGTAAAAGGTTTGCCTTATTTTTCATAAATAACGTTTGAAAATTACTTAAATTGAACCCTAATGTAAGAAAAACGATTAACAATTTGCCTATGAAAATGAAAACAGGAATCATGTTAGCTACCATGATGTTTTTACAATATTACATATGGGGTGCCTGGTATGTAACCATGGGTCCTTACATGGATACTTTATTTAAAGGAGAAGGGCAAAACGTTGTGGACCTTGCAAAAGGGGCTACCTATGGCGCTGGCGCTATTGCTACCATGCTCTCTCCTTTTTTTGTTGGCATGATTGCAGACCGTTTTTTTGCTGCACAAAAAATCATGGGCATCTTGCACATTATTGGCGCAGCGTTACTATTTTATGCTACAAAAATGACGGCTACCACAAGTTTTTACTGGGTGATACTTGCCTATTCATTATTATACATGCCAACCATTGCATTAAGTAATAGTGTTGCATTTGCTCAAATGAGTGATCCGGGCAAACAGTTTCCATGGATTCGTGTTTTTGGAACACTCGGTTGGATTGTGGCTGGACTTGTAATTTCTACATTAGCCATTGGAAATGGAACAACCACTTTTATGATTGCTGCTGGCGCTTCTGCATTACTTGGCGTATTTAGTTTTATACTTCCCAATACACCGCCAAAATCTACGGCTAGCAATACATCGTTTGGCGCTATTTTTGGTGCCGATGCATTTGTTCTTTTAAAGGAAAGATCGTTTTTACTCTTTTTTATTGCCGCCATTTTAATTTGTATCCCGCTTTCTTTTTACTACGGATTTGCGGGTTCCTTTTTAGGTGAATTTTGGGGTGCCAATACGGCTGCTAAAATGACGCTCGGACAAATGTCAGAAGCTTTATTTATTATCACCATTCCGTTTTTATTTTACAGATTGGGCGTTAAAAAAATGCTGATACTCGGCATGGCTGCGTGGGCAATTCGTTATATCTGTTTTGCATATGGTAATATGGAAGCGGAGTGGCTACTCTATGCCGGTGTCATTTTACATGGCATCTGTTATGATTTCTTTTTTGTAACCGGCTATATGTACACAGAAAAAATGGCGGGTGAAAAAATAAAAAATGCAGCACAAAGTTTATTTACTTTTGCCACCTACGGTGTGGGCATGTTTATTGGTACTAATTATAGTGGCTATGTTGCAAATGCCTACAACCAAAGCACTACTATAAATGGCGTTACTACTCAACAGCATATTTGGGAAACCATTTGGCTCTACCCTGCCATTATTGCTAGTGTTGTACTACTATTATTTGTTTTATTTTTTAAAGAAAAAAAGCAGCTCGCTGCACAGTAAAAAATTATGAAGAAGATTGCCATGTTAGGTTCCGGCTTTATTGGCCGATTTTATGCAGAAGCGCTGCAAGGTTATAGAAGTAGAGACAAAGTAGTGTCGATATACTCACGCAGAGAAGAATCCGCTAAAAAGTTTGCGGAAGATTACGCTTGCGAACACTGGACCACAGAAATGGAGGAAGCGGTTGCAAATCCAAATGTAGATATTGTATGTATTGCACTACCCAATAATTTACATGAAGCCGCAGTGATGCTTTGTTGTAAACATAAAAAAGCCGTGATGACCACAAAGCCACTTGGTCGTAATGCCGAGGAAGCAAAACGCATGTTAATTGCGGTGGAAGAAGCGGGTATTTTTAATGGCTACCTAGAAGACCTTGTATACACCCCTAAATTTATTAAAGCCACGCAGTCTGTTAAAGAAGGGGCACTTGGCCGAATATTATGGGCTAAATCGAGAGAAACACATCCCGGCCCGCACAGCGAATGGTTTTGGGATATTGAACAAGCAGGCGGTGGTTGTATTTTAGACTTGGGTTGCCACTGTATTGAAATTGCACGTGGCTATATTGGTAAAGATATCAAGCCCATTGAGGTAATGTGCTGGGCAGACACACAAGTAAAACCGATTGATGCAGAGGACCATGCCATTGGTCTTGTAAAATATGAAAACGGCGCTATTGGTCAATTTGAAGTAAGCTGGACTTTTAGAGGTGGACTTGATTTAAGAGATGAAGTAATGGGCACCGAAGGCACGATTTGGATCAATAGTTTTTTGCGCACAGGCTTTGATATGTTTACCACCGGAAAAGGTGGCGACTATATTGCAGAAAAAGCAGAAAGCAATAGTGGTTGGTTATTTCCAGTAGGCGACGAGTTAAATGAACTTGGCTATAACCACATGTTTATGGATATGTTTAATGCCATGGAAAAAGGCGTTGATCCTAAAGAAACATTTTATGATGGCTATGTTGTAAACGCTATTATTGACGCGGCTTACAAGTCTGCTAAAACAAAATTATGGGAACCCGTGCAACTCGATATTTGGAGGGGGCAAACAGGTCTTACCAAAGAAAGTCATTTAGTGGAATATGATGCCGATCATTATTTAATTAAAGAAGAGATGACGCATTACGGTGCTAAAAAATTAATTCTTAAACACAAAACCACCGGCAAAATATCCGATCAGATTATTGAATAAGTTTTAAGTTAAACAACTAAATCAAAAGGGAGACATTAAATGTCTCCCTTTTTTAATGCCTCTACTGCAAAGTTAGCAGCGCGCGCCGTTAATGCCATATACGTAAGTGATGGGTTTTGATTGGCGCTTGATGTCATGCATGCACCATCTGTTACAAAAACATTTTTTGCATCCCATACCTGGTTGTTTCCATTTAATACAGAGGTTTTGGGATCTCTACCCATTCTTGCAGTACCCATTTCATGAATGCCATGACCAATGGCGTGCCCATTATCGTAGCTTGAAATATTTTTTGCACCACCTGCTTCTAACATTGCTTTTAATTCTAAAACAATGTCTTTACGCATATCAAGTTCATTTTGTTTGAGCTCGCAATCCATAGACAGCACCGGCAACCCCCATTTGTCTTTTTTATTCGGGTCCAACGAAATTTTATTTTCGTGATACGGTAAAATTTCACCAAACCCTGTGGCACCAATCGTCCAAGAACCAGGCTCTGTAAGGGCTTCCTTAAACGCAGCGCCAATAGAAAGTTCTGCCACTTCTCTACTCCAACCCTGCCTTCCAGCACCTCCTTGGTATCCAAACCCACGCAAATAATTTCTTTTATCGCTACCCATGTTTACAAATCTTGGAATGTAAAATCCATTGGGGCGTCGACCATACACATATTTATCTTCAAATCCTTCGATGGTACCTGATGCTCCTAAATTATAATGATGATCCATTACATTGTGTCCGAGCTCTCCACTACTACTACCCAAACCTCCAGGCCAAATATCTGTAGCGGTATTAAATAACACCCACGCCGAGTTTAAGGCAGAAGCATTTAAGAAAACAATTTTAGCATTAAACGTGTATGTTTTATTCGTTTCCGAATCAAGCACTTCTACGCCATCCGCTTTTTTGGTATTCTTGTTGTATAAAAGTTTAGTAACAATAGAAAAAGGCCTTACCGTTAAGTTGCCCGTTTTTAAGGCAGCGGGCATGGTAGAAGATTGCGTACTAAAATAACCTCCAAAAGGACAACCCTCCCAACACCTGTTTCTAAATTGACAATTGGTGCGTCCTTCAATGGCTTTTGTTAAATTGGCAACCCTTCCTATAATTAAATGTCTATCTCCTTTAAATTTTTCTTTGATTCTGGCTGCCACATCTTTTTCTACACAGTTTAAATCCATGGGTGGTAAAAACTGTCCATCAGGTAGATGCGGAAGGCCTTCGATTGAACCACTAATGCCAGCAAATTTTTCTACATGATCGTACCAAGGTGCAATGTCTTTGTAACGAATGGGCCAGTCTACACCAACGCCTTCTTTTCCATTGGCTTCAAAATCCAAATCACTAAGGCGGTAGCTTTGTCTTCCCCATAATAATGAACGGCCTCCCATTCTATAACTTCTCCACCAAGTAAAAGGCTTTACCTCGGTGTACGGACAATCTTCTTCATTGGTCCAAGCGTCCATTACCGCTTCATTTGCAGCCCACCCCCTGTGTATCACAGGATATTTTTCTTGCTGCTCTGCGGAAGTGCGACCCCTATGTGGCGTATCCCATGGATCATCGTTAATTCCTTTATAATCTTTAATGTGCTGATGATCTTTACCGCGTTCTAATAATAAAACTTTGAGTCCTTTTTGGGTGAGCTCTTTAGCAGCCCATCCGCCACTAATGCCAGATCCAATGACGATGGCGTCGTAGGTATTACCAGCCGCGGCTTTGGTGTTTAGGTAAGCTGTATCTGACATAAGGTTGAATTTTTAAAATTAAAGTGTGCCGTTTTTTAGTTGCTCCACTGCATAATTAGCAGCGCGCGCAGTAAGTGCCATAAATGTTAAGGATGGATTTTGCGTACTGGTAGAAGTCATAGCAGCGCCATCTGTTACAAAAACATTTTGACACAAATGCATTTGATTCCACTCATTGAGTAGTGATGTTTTTGGATCTCTACCCATTCTTACACCACCCATTTCATGAATATCTAATCCGGGCGCTTGCTTACTATCATATGTTCCAATATTTGTGCAACCCGCTTTTTCTAACATCTCTCTGCCTTGCTTTAAAAAATCCTGCAATAACTTTTCATCGTTATCATCATAATCGATAGAGGTTACAATTTGTGGAATCCCCCATGCGTCTTTTAATGTAGGATGCAAACGAACATGGTTACTTTCTTTTGGAATCGTTTCACCCTGCATCATCATAAAAATACTCCATGGTCCTGGCTCTGTAATTGCTTCCTTAAAATCTGCACCAACACCGTCGGCACCTGCTCTACCTCTACTTGCACCAAAGAAAACCATGTAACCACGTAAAAAGTCGGTTTCTTGTTTGTGTACGTTTCTGAAATTAGGCATCATTACCTGCGTTGGCCTGCGGCCATAATAATACTGATCTAAATGACCCTCATAACTAGCCGTAATACTACCTCTATAATTATGAAACGCAATATATCTTCCTAATAAACCATTGTCATTACCAAGGCCATTTGGAAATCTTTTGGATATAGAGTTTAATAAAATTAAATTGGTATTGAT
The DNA here is from genome assembly GCA_947461125.1 of Bacteroidota bacterium. GTDB lineage: Bacteria > Bacteroidota > Bacteroidia > Chitinophagales > Chitinophagaceae > Sediminibacterium. The sequence continues at coordinate 7,110 of CANHHX010000078.1, forward strand.
GCAAGCCGCATTTACAAAAATGATTTTTGCATAAAATATAATTTCCTCTTTTGTAACCGCATCAATCACTTTTACGCCTGTTGCTTTTTTTGTTGCATCATCATAAATAATGGAATGCACCACAGCGTTAGGGCGAAGTGTTAAATTTCCTGTTTTTTGTGCCCACGGAAGTGTAGCCGCATTGCTACTAAAATAACCGCCAAATGGACAACCTCTTTCGCATAAACTTCTAGCCTGACACTGTCCACGACCTTGCTCCAAATGCACGGGGTTGGGCTGTGTTAAATGCGCGCAGCGCCCCTGAATAACGCGCCTATCTTTATAAATGGTGTTAATTTTATTGACCAATTCTTTCTCTACACAATTCATTTCCCAAGGAGGTAAAAAATCACCGTCTGGAAGTGTATCCAAACCATCTTTATTACCGCTTATACCGGCAAATTTTTCGACATGGGTATACCATGCATCAATGTCTTCATATCTGATGGGCCAGTCTACCGCAAAGCCATCGCGCTTAGGTCCTTCAAAATCAAACTTACTCCACCTTTGCGTTTGCCTTGCCCATAAAAGTGATTTACCGCCTACTTGATACCCTCTAATCCAGTCGTATGGTTTTTCTTGCACGTAAGGATGCTCTGCGTCTTTTACAAAAAAATGTTCCGAGGATTCCCCAAAAGCATAACACTTAGATACAATTGGATTTTCTTTTTTAAACGCAGCAGATTTTTTATTACGGTGCGCTAACTCCCAAGGATTTTTTGTGGCCGTTGGGTAATCTTTTAAATGCACAACGTCTCTTCCTCTTTCCAGCACAATTGTTTTCAATCCTTTTTCGGTGAGCTCCTTGGCAGCCCATCCGCCACTGATTCCGGAACCAATGACAATCGCATCAAATGTATTTGAAGACATAAACTTACTTTTCGTTAACGCTATTGGTACTTAAATTACAAATATTTACGAGTACTTCTACTGATTTCTCCATATCAGTTACCCCCACCCATTCGTGCTTGCTGTGAATAGCCTGCATGCCGGTAAATATATTGGGGCAAGGAAGACCCATAAAACTTAATCGGGAGCCGTCGGTGCCACCTCTAATGGGTTCTTTAACCATGGTGAGCCCTGCTTTTTCGTAGGCAGCTTTTGCTAGGCTTGTAATATGTGGATGCTGGTCAATTATTTCTTTCATATTTCGGTACTGCTCCGTTACAGAACAAGTAATGGTTGCACCCGGGTATTTTAAAACAACGCTTTGCGCTAGATCAAATAGCTTTTTTTCATAAACAGCCAACATTGCGGTATTAAAATCGCGCACAATAAATTCGATGGTTGCTTTTTCCTGAATACCATGTACACCCACCGGATGCACAAAACCTTCTTTGCCACTGGTGGCCTCAGGGCACCAGGAATCTTTTGGTAATGCAGCTACAATTTCTGCAGCAATTTTTATGGCATTGATCATTTTGCCTTTTGCATATCCAGGATGCGCACTAACACCATCAATTACAATAGTGGCAGCGTCTGCACTAAATGTTTCATCTTCAAATGTTCCAACTTCTCCACCATCAAGTGTAAATCCAAAATGAGCACCCACTTTGCTCAGGTCTAATTTTTCGGTGCCTCTACCTACTTCTTCATCGGGTGTAAATAATATTTTAATGTCGCCGTGTTCAATATTTGGATGTGTTGTTAAATAATGCGCCATATCCATAATAATGGCCACGCCGCTTTTATCATCGGCACCTAGTAATGTTTTGCCGCTAGCTGTAATAATGGAGTGGCCAATATGATTTTTTATATAGGGATATGCTTCTGTGGTAATTACCTGGCTAGGGTCGTCAGGTAAAATAATGGGGGCTCCCGTGTAATCTTTATGCAGTATGGGTTTTACGCCTGTGCCACTGCAATCGGGGGCGGTATCGATATGACTACAAAAACAAATGACAGGCACCTGTTTATGGGTATTACTCGGTATGGTTGCGTGGGTATAACCATGCTCATCAATATGAACATTTTCCAACCCCATGGCTGCCAGTTCTTTTTCTAACAACTGCGCAAGGTGTAATTGCTTGGCCGTGCTAGGAAAACAAGTAGCCGAAGAATCACTCTGCGTATCAATTTGCACGTAACGTAAAAACCGTTCGGTAACCGTAAAATTATAAGCTGTAATCATATTTTTAAATGTACGAAAAAGAGCCGCTCTATATTAAATAGAGCGGCTCTTTTATAAGAATTTGTAAAATGATACTATGGCATAATGATCATAGAAGTAGCGCCATTGATAGCCACTAATTCTAAATCAAAAATAAGTGTTTCACCTGCTAATGGATGGTTTGCATCCAAGATTACAGATGTTTCTTTTACTTCTACAATAACAACCGGGAAATTTTGTCCGCTGCCATTGCTCATATTTAATTGCATACCCACTTCTGGAACCATGTCTTCTGGGAAACGGTCTTTTGGAAATTCCATCACCATTTCTTCTTGCTTAGGTCCGTAAGCCTGATCTGCAGGAATTGTAACTGTCTTTTTTTCGCCAATAGCCATACCTGTAACACCATCATCAAAGCCTGGAATTACCATACCGCCACCAACTTCAAATTCAAGTGGCTCTCTTCCTTCCGAAGAATCAAAAGTGGAACCATTTGTTAACTTACCATGATAATGCACTTTTACAGTATCACCTTTTTTAACTTGTTGCATGTTATTTATTTGTAATTGAAAGATTTCGGCAGGGCCGAACGGCAAAAGTACAAACCAAAAACGAGGTTTTGGCAAGTATTTTTG
>CANHHX010000079.1 GCA_947461125.1 Bacteroidota bacterium
CATAATATTTAGTTTTAATGACCCAGCGCTATCCCGCTGGTTTTAAATGGACGGCAAAGGTGAGGCAGTTGAACTGATTTACCAACTATTTTGAGGTTTATTTTACGCGAACCTTTATAAAGCGTTGATTTTCAATGATAAATTTGAATTATTAAATTAATCATCAAAATATATATTGATTATCAATTAGTTATGTGTGTACTGAATATACGGTGCCAATTGAGCTCGGGGCCCATCCGTACCAAATGTTGTAATTTTATAGTCTGAGCCGTTATATCCATGTACTTGAAGTTTAAACCACAATCACTTTTTACAGGACACACCATTATTGATAGCGGTAACAGGGTTGTTGTTACAACAAAGGATGGAACGATTGTAGATATAATTTCGGCATCAGAAGCGGGAGAAGATATTCAAGAACTTGATGGACTTCTTTGCCCGGGCTTTATTAACGCGCATTGCCACTTAGAATTATCGCATTTAAAAGGCGCGATTCCAACGGAGACTGGATTATCAGAATTTGTAAAACAAATAGTGCCCAAACGCGCGGCGCCTGCAGAAGTGATTGAAGCGGCCATTGAAGCTGCAGAAAATGAAATGTACAATAATGGTATTGTAGCAGTAGGTGATATTTGTAACACAGCAGATACGATAGCTGCTAAAACAAAAGGCAAATTAGCTTACTATAATTTTGTTGAAATTTATGGCTTAGATCCATTATTGGCTGCTCAAAAAATGAAGGAAGGGGTTTTGTTGCAGATGCAATATGAAGCAGCAAATTTAAAAGCAGTGGTTATTCCGCACGCATCCTACTCGGTTCCAGCAGCGTTACTTCAATTACTCGCAAATAAATACGGATCACATACCGTTAGCATACACAACCAAGAAACGAAAGCAGAAAACGATTTTTTTGAAAATAAAAAAGGCGCGTTTGTAGACATGTATGCAAGAGTAGGGGTTGACTTGGATTTTTTTACACCAACAAAAACGACGAGTTTACAATCGGTGCTTCCTTATTTAAAAGATGCTGCAAAAACAATTTGGGTACACAATAGTTTTACATCTAAATCAGATATACATGCTGTGCAAGCCACTACCACAGATGCCTATTGGTGCTTATGCCCTAGTGCCAACCAGTACATCGAAAATACCATGCCGCCGGTTCAATTACTACGAGAACAACATGCAAATATTGTAATTGGCACAGATAGCTATGCAAGCAACTGGTCATTAAATATGCTGAATGAATTAAAAAGGATTCAGTTGCATAATTCGCAAATACCACTTGCAGAAATGCTAACCTGGATTACAAGTAATGGTGCGCGCGCCCTTCAAATGGAGAATAAACTTGGCAGTATTGAGCCAGGGAAAAAGCCAGGACTTGTACTGATTAAAAACTTAAGTTCGGCTGGTCAATTAGAGACCAAAACTTATGTTGAAAAAATTATTTAATGCACACTATTAATATCAGGATAGACACGCTCAATATTTTGTAAAAGTTCAATGCCGGCTTTATAAATTCCATTTTTTTGAATTATATCTGTTGACATTCTAATGCCATTGAGCTGTAACATTCTGTTTAAATAGATAGATTTATCAAAAGCTTTTAAAGTAAGGTTATCGGGTAAAAAAGTTTTGTTCAAAACAAAGTCCCAGGTTTTGTTGCGGTAGTTTATTAATGCTGAACTCTTTGTGCTGCCCTTAACGTTAATAAATGAATCTGAAGTGTCCCTCGCTGTTCGAAAGTAATAATCAAAAGGAGCAATACGAATATCATCCATATAGCGGTTCATAAAGTCTACTTCTCTTTCTGTGCGGTCTTTAAGTTGTAAGAGCTTCAAATCATATTTTTCAATACAATCGCGCAACTTGCTGTCTTTTACATTTTTTAAAATACCGGCAAATTTTAATTGGTCAAGTGCAATACAATTTGTTTCAAAAATGCCCTCTCTTGTACATAAATAATTATGTAAATAAAAGAAGTTGACTTTATTGGCTTCTAAATCGGTATTTAGAATATAGTTTTCTAATACAATGGTAGCGGTATCTTGTTTGTCATGCACCAAATCAATTTTATGCAAACTAGCCGTGTCTTTTTGCAGTTCATGATATAACTGCGCAATAACACTTTCTGTTTGGTGCGCAACTATCTGATGCTCCCTAACATTCTCGGCCATAAAGCCTAGCGTAACCGCTAAAAACAACATTAAAAACTCGGTGATATATTCCTTCCACTTTTTGGGATGGTGCGAATGGTGATGTACTTCCATATTAATGTTGGGACTTTAAAGTGTTGGGATATTCTGCTTCAATATTTTTAATTAAATCAACAGCCCTTGCAAAAGCGAGGTCACTTTGACGGTCTTGGGTAGAGTTTCGAATACCATTGAGTTTGAAAAGTGTATTTAAATATTCTTGCTTATTAAAAAGTTTTAGCTGCAATTGATCAGGAATGAAAGTAGGTAAAAGCCTTACATGAATAAAGGAATTATTACAAAATAAATCTACTTCAGAAACTGTTCTCCCTTTTTCGGTACTAAGATAATCCAGATTTGAGCCAAAATTTTTATTGATATCAAAGGGTACCGTTTTTAATTCATCAATATATTTATCCATGAAATTATTTTCGCGAAGCATTCTATTTTCTATGTTTTTCAAGCTAATGTTATATAATTCAATAGCACGTCTTAGCGATTCGTTTTTTATATTTTTTAAGAGCCCAGTATACTTTAATTGTTCAAGCGCTATACACCCAGATTCAAACATACCAGACCTGTAACAAACATAATTATGTAATAGATAAAAGGTTTCTTTGTTTTTCTCTAATTGATTGGTTTTTATAAAGTAAGAAATAAAGGCTACCGCTGAATCAGATTTTGCGCGCGCATTTTTAGTAACAGTAAGCTGTGCAGTGTCTTGCATCAGTTCCAAACGCAGTTGCCCAATAACGCTCTCTGTCTGGTGTGCAATAATTTGCTCTTCTCTTAAATTTTCTGCTAAAAACCCTAGCGTAACCGCTAAAAACAACATTAAAAACTCGGTGATATATTCCTTCCATTTTTTGGGATGGTGCGAGTGGTGATGTACTTCCATATTAATGCTTTTCTTCTTTTTGTTCTATGTATTCAAGCAGTGCTAATCCACTTTGTTTAGCAACTCCCATAAACCTAACTGTATTTATTAGTAGCCCTATTCTTCGATTGATTTTTGGAAGTACTTCCGTTTTAATCTGTTCTGAAAAAGCTTCCGAACAATAAATAATTTGTTTTGGCTTCTGTGCACTTTTCAAAAAAACAACCTGAGCCGAATCAACTAATAATTGAGATGTATTTTCTCTGTTAACAACCGTATTGATTCCAGATCTTTCAATAATTATTTTCTCCATAGCAACAGACTGCGGCATCCATTTATACAACTCTTTTGAATATTCGCCCAATACAAATTCTGTTTCCATTGAACTACTCCTTGCTTCTGCAGCTTCACAATCACTTGCATACTGTAAAATCTTATCTAATAAAACTGAATCTTTAATATACCGCAGTGACGCAGAGCTTTTCATTTGGTCATACGTGTCATTTTTACTTAAAAAACGAAACACGCTTGGTGGCAAATTTTGATATAAGCTATCCAAAGAAATTTGTTTATTTGACATTAAATAAACGACAGCCGTATCAAATTCTGTTAGCATTGATTTATCGCGTAAAACAACAGAATCAATGAGTTTGATATTGTTTTTTATATCTGATTGTAGCTGAAGAATAAGCTCATGCGACCTTTCTTTTTCTACATAAACTTCTCTTAAATTTTCGGCTAAAAAGCCTAGCGTAACTGCTAAAAACAACATTAAAAACTCGGTGATATATTCCTTCCACTTTTTGGGATGGTGCGAGTGGTGATGTACTTCCATAAGCGTATTAGTGTAAGACTGCTTGTAAGATAGGTAAAGATTTTATTTCATTAAACTTTTTGTAATGCCAACTTAAAGAGAGCTGAAATAATTCCAGGATTTTTTTTCGGTGGGCACCGTTTAACTCAATCGTTTCTAAATTATTATAAAACTGAAGGGTCATAAAACTAGACGCCGTTTGCGCTTCTACCCCTTCTAAAAAATAGGGATGCGCTGGTTTTTCTCCCACAAACTGACCTTCTTTTACGTCTAAAAAGGGAGTCTCCGTTCCATAACTTCCTTGCAGTCCAAAACCTAGGGTTTCACTCAAATGAATTAAAAAATAAATGGGCAAATTACTTACCAGTACAGGACCGCCTTTGTCCAATTGCTTGAGGGTATCTTCAATTAAATAAAATAATTCGGGGTGGGGTTCAGGCTGTAAAATTTGTTGTAAAATTTCTACAATATAGGTGGCCACTGCGTTACGAACCACATTGGAATAAACTTCTCCATATACATAACCCCAATTAGCTTCCTTTAAAATTTGCATCGCTTTTAAAGGACTGTGATATGCTTCTAATTCTAGAATAGCGCCGGGCTGATAAAAAACGCCTTTGTTAGCGCCCTTTTTACTAGACGTTCTAACCCCTTTAACAATATATTGTTGCAAACCAAAAAGCTCGGTATAAATAGATGTGATAATACTTGTGTCTCCGTATTTAGTAACACGTAACACAATACCCTTGGTGTTATGCAGCATATTTTTTTATAAGGCGCCAGTAAATTGTTTCAGAAAACGCATGTCGTTTTGAGAATACAATCTTAAATCGTTAACCTGGTATTTTAACTGCGTGATTCTTTCTACACCCATACCAAACGCAAAGCCAGTATACTTTGTAGAATCAATGCCAAAATTTTCTAGCACTTTCGGATGCACCATGCCGCTCCCTAAAATTTCTACCCAACCGGTGTGCTTACAAATATTACAACCTTTACCACTACAAATTTGACAACTAATATCCATCTCTGCACTAGGCTCTGTGAAAGGAAAATAACTAGGTCTAAAACGAACTTTCACATCTTTGCCAAACATTTCTTGCACGAAAAAATAAAGTGTTTGCTTGAGATCTGCGAAGCTTACATTTTCATCAATGTATAATCCTTCTACCTGATGAAAAAAACAATGCGCGCGCGCACTAATGGTTTCGTTACGGTACACGCGGCCCGGACAAATAACTCTGATAGGAGGCTTTTGTGTTTCCATAACCCTGGCCTGTACACTACTGGTATGTGTGCGAAGTAACCAGTCTGGATTTTGTTGAATATAGAACGTATCCTGCATGTCTCTGGCAGGATGATCTTCTGGTAAATTCATGGCGCCAAAATTGTGCCAATCGTCTTCAATTTCTGGACCTTCTGCTACGGCAAAACCTAGTCTTCTAAAAATAGAAACCATTTGTCCGCGCACAATACTTAAAGGATGACGGGTACCCACTTCGGTAGGATCGGCAGGTAAAGACCAATCGATACCTGCATTTGCCGCAGCACTCACCGGAGCCGCTGCGCCCTGTAAGGCCTCGTAACGCGCTTCTGCAAAAGCTTTAAATTCATTTAAAACCTGGCCAAATTCTTTACGCTGATCGGGGGGTACATTTTTCATTTCACCCAGCACCGACTTAACTAACCCTTTGGTTCCCAGGTACTTAATACGAAAAGCCTCAACCAAATCGGGGGTTGTAGCTTCAAAAGCAGCCATTTCAGACTTGTAGGCCTCAATTTGTTGCAGAATCTGTTCCATTTCCCAAAGATAAACAGCCTGCGCCACTGATTAAAAAATGATTTAAAGCCACTATTTCATACATTTGCCCTACCCTACGTAATAATTACACAACCATTACAGGTTTAGTAGGGTTTACATTTTTACATTACACCCACATTTACATGGACTACAATACAGGAAGGAATTATTTAGGAATGAAAGAATATGGCCGTCACGTACAAAGGATGGTTGAATATTTACTAACGATCGAAGACAGAGCAAAACGTCAGCAACAAGCACAAGGCGTTATTGAACTGATGGGATTTTTAAATCCGCACTTAAAAAATGTAGAAGATTTCAAACATAAATTATGGGATCACTTATTTTTTATCAGTGATTTTAAATTAGACGTTGATAGCCCGTATCCGATTCCACAAAAAGAAACCTACAAATTAAAACCTGATCCACTTCCTTATCCAAAGCGTCATCCAAAATATGCGCACTTAGGAAAAAATTTAGAAGTGGTGATTAATAAAGCACTCGCCGAGGAAGATCCAGAAAAAAAGGCTGGCTTCGCACATCATATTGCGTATTACATGAAACTTGCGTACAGCAACTGGCACAAAGAACTTGTGCATGATGATGCCATTAGAAGTGAACTCGATACCATCACAGGTGGTGAATTAGAATTTAGCAACACGCCATATATTAAGCACCGCAATCAAAATTTTGAAAGAGATGATTACGGAAGCGGCGGCCGCAGTGGTGGTGGTCGTTGGCAGCAAAATTTTGGTGGCAGAAACAACCGCAACAACAATAACATCAGGGGTCGCAGCGGTGGTGGCGGTAATAGACCAGGCGGTGGCGGCCAAGGTAATGGCCAAGGGGGTCGCGACAACCGCGGTGGTGGCGGGTTTAAGAAGCGCTACTAATTTTATTTCCAATTACATACTGTAAAAACAATTTTACTGTAGTTTTCTTTTTCATAAAGAATGCCAATACGTTTTGCATCTAACGCAACGAGGTCTGAATAAGCCGCGTAATCACCTTTATAATTTTCAGGTGCTTTCGCAATTACAATGGCTTTATTTTTTGTGGTATTGTTTGTCCAAGTTTTTCCTTCGTCATAACTAATGCGAAGCGTTAGGTTGTCTCTTTTTTTTGCGTCGGCGGCATTAGAAAATGCAAGTATTGTTTTCCCTTTTTTATGTCCTACTTCAAGAATAGATCCTTCATTTACTGGATCAACTAAACTGGTATCAAAATAATTTTCTTGCCAACTCACGCCGCCATCATTACTGTACGCCACATACCTATAGCGAACAGTGCCTGCTTGATTGCGTGCATTTAAAATGAGTTTTCCATTACTTAAAGTAGCGGCAGTTGCTTCATTGCTTCCTGGCAAAATAATGGAGTTAGCGAGTGAAAAACTTTGACCATGATCGTCTGTATAAAAAGCGTGTGCATTGTAATCTTCAAAGTTTTTTTGTGGTGGGCCTGATGAGTGGTTAGCCGCTACATAAATGCGGCCTTTATACACGCCAGTTAAAAACTGTGTAGCATGGCCCGGTGTGTTGGCATAACTGCGCCAATCTTCTTTACATGAATAAGCCTTATTAATACCTGGTTGGTTGGGGCGGTGCACCTGCGCTGTGATATTTGTAGGGGTTGACCAGGTATCACCACCATCTTCTGATGTTACATACCACACTTCACGAATACCTTTTCCCATCCGCATCGAATATTCGTCATTGTTGCCCGTGTTATAAAATAAAAAAACACGTCCCTTTGGGTAACGCGGATCTGTAAGGTCCACCACAGGTGCCGGATTGCCTGCTTGTAGCTTATCATAATCAATAACGGTTGAAAGCGCAGACCAGGTAGCGCCTCCATCGGTACTTTTTTTAAGCACAATATTGATATCACCAAAATCACCGCCACCATTAACACGCCCTTCACAAAATGCCAACAAATTTTTATTCGGAAGCTTTACAATAGCTGGTATCCGGTAAATTTTATGTCCTTCGGTACCCGACTCAAACACAGTGGTGCCAATAGTTTGAGCGTTTGCTAACTGAACGGCAGCCATCAAAATAAAAAGGATACGAGCAATTTTACAAAACATAAGTTTGATTTATGGTGTTATAAATATAAGATACAGCGCTTACATTTACAGCATGGAAAAATTGAACACTTTAACGGATATCATAGTATCTAGAAGATCTAGCAAACCAGGTACATTTAACGGCAACAAAATAGAAGATGCGCAAATAGAAGCGTTACTAAACCTCGCACACTGGGCGCCTACACATGGAAGAACAGAACCTTGGCGTTTTAAAGTTTATGCCGGTGAAGGTGTTACTAAATTTTGTGAAGCCCACGCGGCGCTCTACAAAACAAACACCGACCCCGAAGTGTTTACCACTACTAAATTTGAAAGCCTGCAAAAATTGGGGAGCCAAACTTCCCATATTATAGGCGTATACATGCAAAGACAGGTGCCCGCAAAAATACCACTAGTAGAAGAAATCGCGGCTACCGCCGCGGCCATGCAAAACATACTACTTGGCGCCGAAGCCCTTGGTATCAGTGCACTTTGGAGCACGGGCGGCATGACGCATCACACAGCACTTAAAAGTTTTTGGGGGCTCGCAGAGGAAGATGTGGTGATGGGGCTTCTCTACCTAGGTTATACCAATGAACCCGCCGCTGCCGGTAAAAGAAATGGAACTGCTTCTGAAAAAACCGAGTGGTTCAGATAGCCTTAACCCTAAAATGCGTTTCTTTGTGTCAATGGAAAAAGGTGTACAAAAATTAATTATTCTTACCGCGCCTTCCGGCGCGGGTAAGACCTCCATTACCAGGTATTTACTCGATAAATATCCGGCGCTTTCTTTTTCTATTTCGGCAGCCACCAGAGCACCGCGCGGGCAGGAAGTTGATGGTGTAGATTATCATTTTATGAGTGTGGATGCGTTCAAACAAAAAATTGATGAAGACGCATTTATAGAATGGGAAATGGTGTACGAAGGAAGTTATTACGGCACACTAAAATCGGAACTGGACCGCATTTGGAGTCTTGGAAAAATACCGATGCTTGACATTGATGTACAGGGCGCCGTGCACGTGCAGCAAGCGTTTGCGCACAATAGTTTATCGCTTTTTATTTTACCGCCAAGTATCGAAGCGCTTCAAAAAAGATTATCTTTAAGAGGCACGGAAACACCAGAAAGTTTAGCTACCAGACTCAACAAAGCGAGTTACGAAATTTCATTTAGTCATCAGTTTAACCACTGTGTTGTCAATGATGATTTAGCTACTGCCTGTGCAGAAACAGAAAATTTAATTACCCAGTTTTTAGGCTGGAAAAAATAGTACGTATGTCATTTAAAAACAGAACCGTTCTTATTACTGGTGCTACCAGAGGTATTGGAAAAGCCATTGCAATCAAACTTGCAAAAGAAGGTGCTAATATTATTATTGCAGCAAAAAGTGTAACCGAAGATCCAAGACTTGGAGGTACTATTTATACGGCTGCTGCCGAGGTAGAAGCTGCTGGTGGCAAGTGTTTGGCGGTTCAAGTAGACATTAGGTTTGAAGATCAAATAGAAGCAGCGGTTGCAAAAGCCGTAGAAATATTTGGCGGCATCGATGTAGTCATTAACAACGCTTCTGCTATTCAATTAACAGGTACCGAACAAACCGAAAGTAAAAAGTTTGACCTCATGCACAGCATCAATGTGCGTGGTACTTTTTTAGTAGTTAAACACTGTTTACCGCATCTAAAAAAAGGCAACAATCCACACATCCTTACGCTTTCTCCTCCCATTAACATGGATCCAAGATGGTTGGGGCCACACGTAGCGTATACCATTAGCAAGTTTAACATGAGTATGCTTGCGCTGGGTTGGGCACAGGAATTTAAAGCTGTTGGTATTGCTTCTAACGCCATATGGCCAAAAACAACCATTGATACCGCTGCTGTTAGAAATTTACTAGGTGG
>CANHHX010000080.1 GCA_947461125.1 Bacteroidota bacterium
ATTCAACACCAGCAGTTTGGAAAAATTATTGGTTTTGAAGTAAATGGTTATGGTAGTTTTCATATGATGGATGATGCCAATGTTCCTTCATTATTATCCCTTCCATACCTTGGCGCTATTGAGCCTAACAATCCGCTCTATTTAAATACGCGTAAATTGGTACTATCTGAAAACAATCCTTTCTTCTATAAAGGAAAAGCTGGTGAAGGCATTGGAGGTCCGCACACAGGTGCCGATACCATTTGGCCAATGAGTATTATTTTACGCGCCATTACAAGTGTGGATGATAAAGAAATTACTCACTGTGTTAGAAACCTAATGCAAACGCATGCGGGCACTGGATTTATGCACGAATCATTTCATAAAGATGATGCTACTAAGTTTACCCGTAAATGGTTTGCTTGGGCCAATACCTTATTTGGCGAACTGATTTATAAATTGCATCAAGAAAAGCCAGCTTTATTAAAGCAAATTTAATGTAGGGGTTATTTAGAGCGTTACTTGAAAACCAGCAGCAATCCACCTGCTTGGCATGATAGCGCCTAGTAAATCGGAGTAAGGGGTGTTGGTTACGTTGGTTATTTCTACAAATACATTTCCTTTACGCTTGTTAAGTAGATAGGCCCATTTGGTATTTACTAAAAAGTAACTTTTTGAGAGTGACGCATTAATTGCAGAAGCGGTTTGTGCATTTCTAATTTTGTATACACTATTTACGGATAATTGTAATTGCCGCGCTCTAAAAATGATTTGCTCATTCCATAAAAATCTTGCGTGCGACGAAATATAAAATGAGGGCGTTTTATTGGGGCTAGTAGAAGCAAGCCATACCAGTCCAGTGCTAACATTTAATTCGACATTCTCTCCCCATTTTTTGTTGTACGTTAGATCTGTTTCTATCCCTTTTGTTTTTACGGATGATACATTGGTAGCTAAAGAATAATTTCCTGTTAGTATTAAATTTGATTGTCGCGGCATCATGGGATATGGCGTGGGGGTCCAATCAATCAAATTATTTTGATCTCTAAAAAATACGGTAGCACCCCATTTAAATTGAGCCCCCATTCTATAGTCGGCACCTAGCTCGTAACTCCAAGATTTTTCTGCTTGTAAATAGGGGTTTCCTATACTACCGCCAGTTACTAAGCTTTTATTATAGTTGTTATATCGCTCTGTAAAATCTGCGTCACGAACGCCTTTTCCAATAGAGGCCCTTGTTGTTAGATTGCCATTTACCCATGAAGCATTCATCTGCGGAATAATCACCCAGCCATAGTTTTGATCCCAATCTATGCGTAGGCTTTCATTAATAAATATGTTTTTAGGAAGTTTATGGGTAGCAATTACAAATGCCGCACCGTGCGCTAAATCATGATTGCCCCTGTCGTTGGAGCTGATTTTTTTATGGATCCACTGTGCACCTGTTACAATTTGATTATTGGGGTTTCGTGAAAACTGAACCGTTCCTTGCGCTACAAATAGCGATGTTTTATTTTCATTGAAACTACCTGATGGATTAAACCTAAAACGATCAGATAAGTTTTTATAGGCTGCATCAAATTTTACAGTGGTGTGAGCATATTGCTTATGTACACTCATTTGCGTCCAATTGCTTTTTACAATTTCTGAGGCAGTATCACTTTTAAATGTGGTGTAAAAATTTTGTGCATTAAAGTCTCTACTATCGTTGGCGTATAAAATATGCAGCTTCCAGTTTGATGCAAAATTGTAATTGAAATTAGCTGCGTAAAATGAATTATTAAAATAGCCTTTGGTGCCTCTTAATTGTTCTCCATCGGCTTTATTTTGTTGTGAAGACAGGCTAAGTTTCCATCTTTGTTTTTGAACACCCCACCAAATATTATTGGAACGTGAATTGTAACTACCCCATTTGCTACCAACGCTTAATTTGTGGCCGTTTTTTTGTTGTAGCCCGTTGGTAATAATATTTACAACACCTCCAATGGCGTCAGAACCATAAATTGCAGAAGCGGCGCCTTTAATAATTTCAATTCGATTAATATCATCTGGGTGAAGTGGTATGTAGCCATTAAAATGACCCGTTAATGGATCGTTGATTCTTATGCCATCAATTATTACGAGTACTTGCTGAAACGTTCCCCCTCTAATAATAATATTACTTTGTGTTCCTGCGGGGCCGCGTTGCTGGGTTTCAATACCAGGTAAATATTTGAGTAGTTCGTCGATGCTGCTGATGGGTAGGTTTTGTAAACTAGATCCTTTGATGCTTACAATGTTGCGCCCGGTTTCTTTTTCTTGTTGGGGTAGCATACTTGCCGTTACCACAACGTCTGATAGTTGGGTGTTTTGTGCCAAAACGGAAATACTTAAGCTACATAATAAACCTGCTAGCAACAAACGCATCATTGGGATATTTTTTGCAAAGGTAAGGCCCAATAGCACAAGGTATTTACTAAAAAGGATTAAATTGAAGCATGAAATATTGCTTGACGCTTTTGTATGTTGTTATTACCTTGTTTAGTGCGAATGCGCAAACTAAAACAGTTTATTACGATATGCAGGAATTTACCTTGTTAGGGCGGCCCATGCCTAATCAAATGGTTTATCAACGATTTCCGGATACAATCAAAAATTTACTCCGTAAGCCTGTATGGGATTTGAGTAAAAATCCAACTGGATTCGCTGTCTATTTTGAAACCAATGCCAAACAAATTTCTGCAAAATGGAAAACCGGATCGTCGGTTGTTTTTCAGCACGTGGCGGGCACGCTGGTAAAGGGGCTTGACCTTTATGGACTTGATAAGGACACATGGTATTTTGCGGGTGTAGGAAAACCAAATGCCGCTGTTTACCAAGAAGCTAATTTGGTAAAAGATATGGATGGAAGCATGCGCCAATATCTATTGTATTTACCTGACTATGAAACCTGCGATTCACTTTTTATTGGCATAGAAGAAGGTGCTGCTATTCATAAACCAAAACAAAATTATTTTGAAGGGCAAAAGCCACTCGTTGTGTATGGGACCTCTATTGTACAGGGTGCTTCTGCTATGCGTCCGGGCATGGCCTATCCTGCACAGCTAGAACGCCGTTTAAAACGTGAAACCATTAATTTAGGTTTTAGTGGGAATGGACAGCTCGATTCTATGCTTGCCGTTATTATGTCGGGTATCGATGCTTCTATGTATGTGATTGATTGCGGGCCTAATTTAACACCTGCTATGGCGGAGGCTAAAACGGTTCCATTTTTACGTCAACTACACGCATTAAAACCAGGCGTACCTATTTTGCTCGTCGAAAATATTATGTATCCCACCGCAAAATTTAATTTGGTAACTAGGCAAAAAATTAATGAGGTCAATCAAATTTTTAAAAATGCATACGCGCTTTTAAAAAAAGAAGGAATGCGTAATTTGCATTATTTAGAAACTACAAATTTAATTGGCGAAGATGGGGAAGCCACCGTTGATGGTTCTCATATGACCGATTTAGGATTTTACAGAATTACACTCGCTATCGAACAAAAAATTAGATCTATTGAAAAATAGTTGCCTCCTTATTGTATTGTTTTTTTGTGCTTGTGCTTCCACCAAAAACATGCGCCCAGTTGGGTTGCCGCATGCAGCAGATAATGATGCACGCACCGGAGAAGCTTTTTTTAAACAAGCTGTAAGTTATAATTGGGCGCAGCGTGATTCATTGGCGCTAGAATATGCTAATGCCGGACAGGTACCGGATTTTTATTTCAGGTTTGTACCAGTTACTACAAGGTTAATAACGGCAAATGGAAAAGAGGTAACAGCTACATTTTATGTGGCTCCCGATTATTTTATGGTGGGAACTAATAATAATTGGGCCCGTGTTCCTATAACCCCAATGGCAGCTCAAAAAATTGGGGATGCGTACGGATGTTTTTTGCCAACACCTTTTATAGTAGATGCGATCTATAATGCTAGTGCTATAAAGTTAGCGCCTGTGCCCATGTATGCATACAGGGATAGTACCATTACCATGTGGCAACACCATCTAATAATAGAAGGGCAGCGGGAAAGTAAAAAAGGTCTGATTAGCGGAATTAAAAAAGATGTGGTAATCAGTAGTAAAGTAGTAGAGCACGAGAAGCCAAACCGTGTGGCTATTTATGGTTGGCACAAATTAGATGGAAAGCCTATACAGCCGGTGTATGCGGGGCATGTAAACTGGTATGTAGATTATAGCCATGGCATTCGGCTCATTGCTAAACAAGTAAAAATGGATGGTATTTGGGTAGATTATACCGTATTATTGGAAGCAGTGAACGAAACCAAGATGCTGCGGTATTAAATTACTTTTCTGTTGGTTTAAAAATATTAGAATAGTTGAGGCGTTGATCGCTACTGTAATTTTTATTGATGATCTCAAGCTGTTGTAGGTAGAGGTCTTTTAGTTTTTTAGGGCCAATAATTTTTACATTCCCCATCCATCTAAATATCCACCCAAATAATTCTCTATTAATCCCGCATTGCATTTTCATTCGGTAATTTCCATTTTTTAAAGTTGTAAAGCTTTGTGTTGCGTGCCAGTTGTAATGGCTTATAAACTCTCCTGTGATGCTTGAAAATTCTAATTCTATATCATATACCTCATTGTCAATATTAGCAGTTAAGCCAAATCTTTTGTATAGTTCTGCTTTCGCAATTGGCAGCGCTTTTTTATGTGCAAAGGTTTGATTGGTAATATTATATGCTACTATTTTTGATAGGTCAATTGTAATAAACACGTTTTTCTTTGCTATAAATCCTGCTGTGTAATACGCTCCATTGTGGTATACGAGTAGCAGTGGTTTAAATTTAAACGGATACGACATATCTGAAGATACATTGGTGGCGTCTCCGTATATATTGATGATCTCAATAATCTTATTATTCGCAATCGACCAAATGATATCTTCTGACATTTGATTAAAATCGGTAGTATATTTTCTTTCGAAAAAATGCGAATTAAAATTTTGTTCAAGCGGTAAAGCGGCATATTTTGTTTTGCCTAGGTGCATGATTTTTTTCGCTACGATATCTCTAAATTTATTGATTGATTCGCCACGCCCTTCTGTAATGTAAGTAGTCATAGAAAGCCTACTCAATTGATAGGAGTTCACGTCAAACCCTGTAACCGGTATTGTGATATCTGAATATACTAGTCGGTATGTTTTTTGATTGTGTTGCCCAGTTGTAATTTGTAAAGCTTGATTTTTTCGTAAATAGTTTTTTTCGAGCTGCGTTAGGTCGTTATAGATTTGTCTGTTTGCTGTTGTAAAGCCACTTTTTGCTAACTCTTTAATAATGTCTTGCACGGTTCGGGGCTCAATTTCTAGTAGCTGATAGATAAAATGAAGTCTTTCTAGCTGGTTCATAGATTGCAATTTAAATGCAAACGTAACGATAAAATATTGAATATGTAGGTGGTTACATTAGATTTGTAGTAGACACCACGTTATAAATCGTACTAATCTGGGGGGAGAAGTTATTGATTTAGAGCGTGGTGTTTTTTTGTGCCCTTATTGTACATTAGTAGTCTAAATTGTTCATTATGATCTTTAAGAAAAGCGTTGTATTTTTTTTCGTTTTGATGGTGATTGCGCGGGTGTCAAGTGCACAGTGTAAAATATACCAAGGCAGGTATGCATCAGGTAGCCCAGTTGCTGTTTTTGAAAATGGAAAAATTTATCAAGGACGTTTTGCGTCCGGAAGCCCAATTGCAGTGATTGAAGGAAATAAAATATATAGAGGACGTTATGCATCAGGAAGTCCAGTAGGCGTTATTGATGGAAATAAAATCTATCGAGGCAGGTATGCTTCGGGTAGTCCAGTAGGTGTCATTGAAGGAAATAAAATTTACCAAGGACGTTATGCATCAGGAAGTCCTATTGCAGTTACTCAAAACGGAGGAGGTGCTTGTGGGTTTGCAGCAGCTGCGTATTTGTTGTTGTTGTGAACGAGTTCGCCATTACTGTCGTCCAACTTTTGCCAGGACTATCGTCCAACTTTCGCCAGGACTGTCGTCCAACTTTCGCCAGGACTGTTAGCCTTCGGCTAACTTCCTGCCGCATTGAACTAACCCAAAGGCTTTCAACAAACCGCTTCGCGGCTTGTTGCCTTCTTCATCTCTCCCCAACTTACGAAAGCATGCTTTCGACGTTGTGTCTAAATGAAGAAGGCCCAACACTATGTGTTGAGCCTTTGTGGTCCCGCCAGGAATCGAACCTGGATCTAAAGTTTAGGAAACTTCTATTCTATCCATTGAACTACGGGACCATCCCTAAAAGGGTAGCAAAAATAATAGATAATCTCGTACCGCCACAAAATGCTTGTGGGGTGGCCCTTTTTCATAAAACCAATGTATCTTAGCGGCTCAAATTTAAAGGCATGCAATTCTATAATATCATCATCAAATATCGTTTTTGGCTAAGCTTAATGCTACTAGTGCTCGGCCTCGTATTAAATTTAACCGGAACTGGTTTTTGGCCAACTTTCCCTATATATCTGGTTTTTGTTATTGGTATTTTAAGCCATTTTTTTATCGGACCCCTTCGTTTGATTCAAGAACCAATGGAGCAGGGTAATGTGGAAGAGGTTGAAAAAATATTAAAATCTGTTTGGTTTCCGGGCTTGCTTTATAAGCCTGTTCGTTCTACGTATTATACCATCAAAGGAAATTTAGCGATGATGTCGCAAGATTTTGATACTGCCGAAAAGCACCTAAAAATGAGTAACGATTTAGGTTCACCCATGCCAGAAGCAGAAGGTGCCAATAAATTGCAACTTGGTATGATGGCGATGCAAAAAGGTGATCTTAAGCAAGGTGAGTCTTATATCAGATCTGCTATTAGACTTGGTATTCCGGATAAAGAAAGTGAAGCAGTTGCTTATTTAACCATGTGTCAAATTTTTATCAATAAGCGTGAGTTTAGAGCTGCAAAAGATTTTTTTAGAAAAGCAAAAGCGTGTAAGCCAACTACAAAACAAGTGCTTGATCAGGTTAAGGAAATAGAAAAATATATTTCTAGAATGCCTGGTTAATTGCATCCGCTATTATCCATGTTAGACATTCAAAAAGTTACTACTGAGGGCACTGCATTAGAATCTGTGAAAGATCTTTTTAGAGCCTATTTACAAGAGCTCGATGAAGACCTTTGTTTTCAATCTTTTGATAGTGAAATAGGTAATCCTTTATATAAGTATAGCGCGCCTACCGGCGCGCTTTTTATGGCATCCCATAATGGTACACCTGTTGGCTGCATTGCGTTACAACCATTACAAGAAGTGCAAACCTGCGAAATGAAAAGGTTGTATGTGGCGCCAACTTATCGAAAACTTGGAATAGGAGATGCGCTTGTAAAAGTGTTATTGCAAGAAGCGCAATCACTTGGTTACACCACTATGAAATTAGACACATTAGAGCGGTTACAAGCAGCTATACAACTCTATCAAAAATTTGGATTTGAAACGGTAACGGCCTACTACGATAATCCACTACCGAGTGTCGTGTATATGCAAAAAAAATTATAACCTTCCTTCGATTACATCTTCTAATACGCGCGCAAAATGCAAATGTTCTAGTGCGTGTACTTTGGTAGCAAGTGTATCTGGTGTATCACTTGCATCAACTGCACAGGTAGCTTGAAACAAATGTTCGCCTTCGTCATACTGTGCATTTACGTAATGAATGGTAATGCCAGATTCTTTTTCACCAGCAGCAATCACAGCTTCGTGCACGCGTGAGCCGTACATGCCTTTGCCACCATATTTTGGAAGTAGTGATGGGTGAATATTTAACATGTGTCTTGGAAATGCATTTAAAAAAGCTTCCGGCATTTTCCATAAAAATCCTGCGAGTACGATAAAGTCAATTTCATATTTCGCCAGTTCTTTTACGTACATATTGCCGTTTTCAAAATCCTTTTTTTCTATCATTAGAACCGGTACGTCATTGTTAGCAGCAATTTGCAAAACACCAGCACCTGGCTTATTGCAAACAATGAGCGACACCCTAATGGATGGATGACCTTCAAAGTGTTCTATAATTTTTTGGGCATTGGAGCCGGCTCCGGACGCAAATAAGGCCAAATTGCGTTTTTTAACACTAAAACTCTCATTTTGGGGTTTTGGAGCCTTACTTGATAGGCCAAAAATAGTTTGGCTCATTTTTCGGAGATAATTTCTAAAAAATCCAAACTGCCCCATGGGTATGCTCACAACGATCACACAAAGGGGCCAAAGCAAACACATTAGTACTATGTATAATGCATAATAAAACACGCCAGATTCAAGCCCAGTAAGGGTTAGAAGCTTTCTGCCTAGGTACCCACAGCTACTTCCACCAATGGCAAAAGTGCTAAACACGAGCACAAAAGAAGTCCAACTTAAATTCCATTTTTCCTTCAATCGCTTAAACATGCCCCAAAATTGCACAAAAAAGCCGACAAATACTTGAAAGTCAATATTGTCTTTAACAAAAAAAATGTTTGTTAGTATTCGCTTTTGTCAGCTTCCTGACATATTTTTGCGCGCAATTAAGGATATTTTTCCACTACAGAACCCGTTTGTGTATATGACATCTTTTAGACGCAACACAAGTCGCATCGTCAAGAACTGCTTATTTAGTGCAGTTTTCTTGTTGGGCCTTTTAGTTACAAATACCGTTACCGCCCAAGACGGAAAAACCTTGTTTAATACCAATTGTGCTTCCTGTCATCAGGTGCATAAAAACTCTACAGGCCCTGCGCTTGC
>CANHHX010000081.1 GCA_947461125.1 Bacteroidota bacterium
AAATACTTGCTGTTTTTTCTTTTGTTAAATGCGACATTTCAAAATGTTTAAATAAGACTCCGTAATTGTTTTCTTCTATTTTTTATCGGCTGCAAAGGTAGGTATTATAATGTAAAAAGGATAAATTTGGGCATCTTTTTACGCCATTTTTCCATAAATATATGTTTGGAGTCACTATTTTAGGCAATAATTCGGCCCTTCCAGCCTACGATAGGCATCCAACAGCTCAGGTGGTAAGCATTCAGGATCAATCCATTCTGATAGATTGTGGGGAGGCTACCCAAATACAAATGAGCCGTTACAAGGTAAAAAGGAGCAAAATCAACCATATTTTCATCTCCCACCTCCATGGCGATCATTATTTTGGCCTTATTGGCCTCATTACCAGTATGGGGTTACTAGGCCGGACCAACGAATTATCCATTTTTAGTCCGCCTGGCCTCAAAGAAATTGTTGACATGCAATTAGCTGTTGCGGGTTCTAGTATACCCTACCCTTTGCATTTCCATACCATTACCGGTGAAGGTATACTTGTTGAAACCCCAAAATTTAAAGTGAGCTGCTTTCCTACCCAGCACCGAATACCCTGTTACGGATTTACCATTTCAGAAAACAAAGCGCCCCGAAAAATAAATAAGGAAAAAGCAATTGCGGCAGAAATCCCTTTTAGTTATTACGACGAATTAAAAAAAGGATTTGACTATGAAACTAAAACCGGTCAACTTATTACAAACGAATCTGTAACAGACCCAGCACGCCCCAACAAAAAATATGTATACACTGCTGATACTATTTTTGATATGAACTTGGTGGCACATGCCATGGAGGCCAATTTACTCTACCACGAAGCTACCTATTTACAAGACCAGTCTCAAAAAGCAGCAGAGCGTTTTCATGCCACCACCACTCAGGCGGCAACCATTGCGAGTGAAGCAAAAGTGAACCGCTTACTCATTGGACATTTTAGTAGCAAATATGAAAGTATTGAAAGCCATGTTGAGGAGGCCCGTTCTGTATTTGCCAACTCAGACTTAGCCCAAGAAGGCGTTACTTTTTTGGTGCAGTAGAGGGTAGTATTAATCTAATATCTCAACGTCTTTTGGATACTTTGCTTTGTTAAAAACAAAGAGCGCGTTGTCTAGTGACTTATTTGAAACCAAATTACTGAAGCTTACTACCAGCGTATTGTTGCCTTTGTCTAGTATAACTGCTTTGGTAATCATTGATTTTGCATTGTCTACAAATACATTAACTTTAGAAAAGTTTTTGCGGGGATCTATAGGCTTCATTTCAATTTCACTTTGTCCCGCCTTCGTGCCAATTAATTTGCAAACAAAATCTTTGGCATAGTCGCCAGATAAAATCTTTTGGGGACTTAATGATTGACCGCTCTCTTCAATGCTCGTTACCGTAATGGTTTTAGCGCCATCAAAATTGTAGGTATTTACTCCATCACAAATCACTTGCATTTTACCTTGCGCTAAAACATATTTAGCACCTTTAATAGAAATAACACCCGATTTTACCCCATTATTTTTCCCTTTACTTGATACCGAATTAATAGAAAAATTTGCTGTGATGGTGGTAAAGCTTTTTACTTTAGCACTTACCATATCCAATATCTTTTTGGCATTAGGATCGCTTTGTGCGTTCGCACTTAAAACTAAAAGGACAACAATAAAAAGTGAAAATAACTTTTTCATGGATGTTGATTTATTTGGGCTTATTGCGGGCAAAGATAGGTTTTAGAGTGTTTCTAAAAACATCTCTAATTCAGAGTCGGTTTTAAAGCGAACCTCCCTTGCCTTGCTTCCTTGGTTAGGGCCTACAATGCCAGCGGCTTCTAATTGATCCATCAAGCGGCCGGCTCTATTATAACCAAGCTTCATACGGCGCTGAATAAGAGAAGTTGAACCCATTTGGCTTTGTACAATTAAACGGGCAGCATCTTCAAATAAGGGGTCCCTATCGCCAGAATCAAAATCACGCCCTTCCATATCCTTTTCATCCACGTATTCTGGTAGTAAAAACGCTTGCGGATAGCCTTTTTGGTCCCCAATAAATTCACAAACTGCCTCTACTTCTGGGGTATCCACAAACGCACATTGTAAACGGGTAATTTCACCATTGTAACTCACGAGCATATCTCCCTTTCCTATCAATTGCTCGGCGCCACCGGCATCTAAAATGGTACGGCTATCAATTTTACTAGATACTTTAAACGCAATACGCGCAGGGAAGTTGGCCTTAATAGTACCCGTAATGATATTTACAGAAGGGCGTTGCGTTGCAATGATGAGGTGAATACCAACTGCTCTTGCAAGCTGCGCTAACCTCGCTATTGGCATTTCTACCTCCTTACCAGCGGTCATAATTAAATCGGCAAACTCATCTACAACCAGCACAATAAATGGTAGGTACTGATGTCCTTTTTCTGGATTTAATTTTCTCGCTGTAAACTTCTCATTGTATTCTTTAATATTTCTACAACCCGCTTCCTTTAATAAATCGTAACGGTTGTCCATTTCAATACAAAGTGCATTGAGGGTATTGATTACTTTTTTAGTATCGGTAATAATAGCGTCGTCTTCGCCAGGGAGTTTTGCTAAAAAGTGTTTTTCAATAACACGGTATAAACTCAACTCCACTTTTTTAGGATCCACTAAAACAAACTTAAGTTGCGATGGATGTTTCTTATAGAGTAACGATACGAGTATCGCATTTAACCCCACCGATTTACCCTGACCCGTTGCACCCGCCATTAAAAGGTGTGGCATACTTGCAAGGTCTACGATAAAATTTTCGTTGTCAATTTTTTTACCAATTGCAATCGGTAAAGAATAATCGGATGTTCTAAATTTATCACTCGCTAAAAGCGTTTTCATACTCACCACCGACTTTCTAATATTAGGTACTTCTATACCAATAGTTCCTTTACCTGGTATTGGCGCAATGATACGAATTCCAAGTGCCGCAAGGCTTAGCGCGATATCGTCTTCGAGGTTTTTAATTCTACTAATACGAACACCCGGAGCAGGAACAATTTCGTAAAGCGTTACGGTAGGACCTACTGTTGCCTGAATTTTTTGAATGGCAATGTCGTAATTTTTTAAGGTAGCGATAATTTGATTTTTGTGCGTCTCCAATTCTTGTGGGTCGTGGACAATTTTTTCGCTACCATGTGTTTCTAGTAAATTAATACTTGGATACTTGTAGCTTTTTAAATCAAGTGTGGTATCGTATTTGGTATTTAATGAGCCAAGTTTTGCAGCAGGCGCTGCTTCCTCAACAGGTGTTTCATTGATTTCTAAAGATAAATCTTCATTGTCTTCTTCTTCGATTTCATCTTCAAGTGTTTCCTCTAGATCAAGAGGTTCTTCGCCACTCATATGCGGTGCTAATGTATCCGGCATCATTTCTTCGGGGGCATCAGGCATAATCACAGAGACTGCCCTCCCTTCCGATTTTAATTTATTGCCACTAGTTACTACCGGCACTACTGCCGTTTTTTTTTCCTGATCCTCTTCGTTACCAAGTTCTTCCTCCTCTAATGGCGTGTTAGAATCTGGCACAAGTGCACCCGCTTCATCCCAAGCTTGCACAACAGGCTTTTCGTCGTCGGTGGTAAATGGAACCCCTAAATCGGAAGCATCATTTTTGTTGGCGTTGAAATTAAATTTGGGCGCTGTAAAAACAGGATTAAAGCGCCAGATAAAATAACTAAATGCGGCTAGTAGCAATATAGCACCCGTACCAAATGTACCGGTCCATTTTTGTAAGAAAGAGGTAAACAACTCCCCTACGGCACCACCCCAAGAAAAAGAACTTGCCGATGCTACAAATGCAAAAGCAGTACTTAACACGATTAAGCCAACAAGCACATAACGTGCATTGCGCCAAAGATTAAATATTTTTTTACCAAAAATTAAATTAACGCCCAGAACAAAAAAGAACGTACAAATTAAATAAGAAGCAAGTCCAAAACCTTTGTAAAATAGAGAGTGTGCCACATAAGCACCTAATACACCTAATAAATTACTTACGCGCAAGCCATTTTCTGCAAAAATTTTAATCCCAAATTGATGCACTTTATCTTGGTCTTCTTGCCATGTAAATAAATAAGAGGTAAAGGCAACAAATAAGAATCCTGCAAACAACAATGTTACGGAGCCAATTATTTTAGTGGTACGCTCGTCTTTAACAACTTCCGTAACGGTTACTTCTGTTTCCTTGTCTGGCGTTAACTGCTCAGGGTCGGGAGGAGTGGTTGCTTTCTTTCTTAAACTATTTGCCATGGAAACAAATATAAGTTAAGGGAGCCGGTCTATACCCTCTTAGGTGCCGATGTGCAAAAATGCTAATCGGCTTTGGAGTTTTCCACGCCCTTCAATTGAGAGAGCCCTAATAGCACCCAAGCAATCATCCAAAGAAGGCCGCCCATGGGTGTTATAATACCCACCCAAGGCAAACCCTCAATACACAAAAAAGGCTTTGCCACAATAAAATACAAGGAGCCCGAAAAAAGCACAATGCCGTCAATAAAAAATAGCCCTGCCCTATTTAAAAGCTTTTGTTGTTTTGGAGATGAGGCTTTCTGTAATAATATTCCTGTAATTAGTAACGCGCCCACATGATACATTTGATAACGCACGGCTGTTTCATAAGTAATAAGTGCCGCAGGCGATAAAACAGCTTTTAAAGCATGTGCACCAAAAGCGCCAAGGGCCACGGTTAATGCACCCAAAAAAGCAGCAATAGGAATATAAAATTTTGATAACATCGTTTATAGTTTAGCAAGTGCTTTTTTAAAAATGTCGGAAGTAATGGTTTCGTCTTGTAAATGTATTTGTGCCGAACTATAAAAAGAAAGCCGCTCTGCCCTTTGCTTTTCTAAAAAAGCTAGGAGCTCCGAATCTGATAATTTGGCAATTAAAGGACGGTGGGCCTTTTCGGGAGCCAACCTAGCCGCAATAGTTGTTAAGGGCTCATCCAGCCAAATAGTGATGCCTTGCTTATTCATCCAAGCCATATTATCAAAAAAGCAAGGAGCACCCCCGCCTGTGGCAAGCACGTACGTCTTTTTTTGGTCAAACCATTTAAGCACGGTAGACTCTACTTTTCTAAAATAATCTTCACCGTCTTCGGCAAAAATTTCGGCAATGGTTTTTTCTTCTTTTACTTCAATTAAGTAGTCTAAATCATATCCTCCGGTCTTGTATTTTTTAGCCAACTGCTTTGTCCAATAACTTTTTCCGGACCCCATTAACCCTACTAGAAAAATTTTCATGCCTACCTATTTGTATGCCAAAAATGGCACTTTTAATTTCTTCTGCCACCTGTTGCCGCCTTATTAGACTGCTCCATTTCTTTGGTCATTTCTTCTATTTCCGTTGCTGATCTTGACGTTTTATCCCCTAATAAATGTTCTGCAAAATAATCTGCCTGACGCCAAAAGAAATACTCTGTCATATCACCATAACCATGTCTTTGACCCGGAAGTATAACCAAATCAAAACGTTTATTTGCTTTGATTAAAGCATTGGCCATTCTAATGGTATTACTTGGATGCACATTGTTGTCAATATCGCCATGAGAAAGCATGAGATGCCCTTTTAAGTTTTTAGCCAAGTCCGGATTTTTTTCGATGCTATACAAAAAGCTGGTATCGCCTTTATCACCAATCACTTCTTTAACACCATGGTGCTGTTCACTCCACCAACGGTTGTACACGCTATTATCATGGTTACCCGCCGACGAAACGGCTACTTTAAAAAAGTTTGGATACACCAGCATTGCAGCGGTACTCATAAATCCACCACCCGAATGACCATGAATACCTACTCTATCAATATCAATAAATTTAAAACGGTCGGCTAATTGCTCCACTGCTGCTTTTTTATCGGCAAGTCCGTAATCACGCAAATTACCATACCCATAATTGTGGTACCACTTACTACGTGCAGGATGTCCACCTCTGTTACCAATGGTTACTACCACAAAACCCATTTGGGCAAGGCGGTCTATACGGTCCATCCCTTTTGCAAATGCTTTGTTTACCGCCTCAGTTTGAGGACCCGGATATACATATTCAATAATTGGGTATTTTTTAGTAGAATCAAAATCAAAAGGCTTGTACATCACGCCATATAAATCAGTGATGCCATCATCTGCTTTTACTTTAAAAGTTTCTGGAAACTTATAACCAGTAGCCATTAATGAAGATAAATCGGCGGTTTCTAGATCCATTACCTTTTTACCCTCTGCATTGTAAAGAACCGATGCGGGCACCGTATTTACACGCGAAAAATTATTAATAAAAAAAGTATTGTTATCGTTCATGCGCATGGCATGGTCAAAATTTCCTGGATTTAAAAGTTTTAAACCCGTACCATCAAAGTTTACACGGTATGCATGTAAGAGGTATGGATCTTCACCCGCTTCTTTACCATTTGCCGAAAAATAAAGGACACGCTTTGCTTCGTCAATGCCTAAAATTTCTTCGCAATGATACGTCCCTGATGTAATTTGATTTTTAAGCTTGCCATTTTCATCGTGTAAATAAAAATGTGCCCATCCGTCCTGCTCACTCCATTTAATAAGCTCTTTACCTCCATTAATAAGTCCTACACGCTTGTTTTCGATATAGGTATTAAAGGTTTCAGTAATTAAAGGATTAACAGTAGCGGTTGCAACATCTACAGTGCAAACATCAATTCGCTTTTGGTCGCGACTGGTTCTTGTAAAATAAAATTTACTATTGTCGCCCAGCCAAACAGATGCTCTAAAATCATCGTCTCTGGTATTCACTTTTCCTGGGTCAGACCAAACAGCAACGCCCTGATCTTTAAATTTAGATACGTTGAGTTCTTTGCCAGAACCAGAAGTGATGTCGAACAAATACAAATGGTCTACGGGTGCTTCTTTTTCACCGGGCATCCAATATTTATAGGTTTCAAGTGTAGGACGAGGGCCACTTACATTATTAATAACCCACAAGTCTTTAACCTTGGTATTGTCTACTTTTTTAACCACAAAATATTTAGAATTAGGCGACCACATTACATAGGCCCCCTTACGCTTCTTTTTATCCTTTTCTTTTTCCTCGTCGGTTTGGCCGGTACCTGACAGGTTATTGTCATTGAAATAACCAAAATTTTCGATACCGTCTTTGGTCAATTGCTTTTCAACAATGGTAGAATCGTTTTCATTGATTAAAGCTTTTTCATAAGAAGCCTTATCCATCCAGTAAAGGTTGTTGCTTCTACCAAAAATAATTGAATTTCCATCTGGAGAAACATTCGCCCAACTTGGCTTGCGCTTAGGCTTCTTTAATTCAGGAAGCTCTACCAGTTCTGCGGTTTGTAAGTTGTATTCGAAATAAAACACTTTTTTTTCTTTTACAGCTGGCGTACCTTTTTTAGCGGTCGAATCTTTCTTTTCAATTTCTTGGGTACTTTTTACTTCAAATTGAATCCAGTTTTCGTCTCTAATAAAACGCATACTATCAATGGCTAAATGCTGCGCATCAAAAGGATCTTTTACGATACGCGTAATTTTTGCAGCCAAATCGGCATTGTCAAAAAGCAATTTCTTTTCTGCTTTTACAGGATCTACGATATACCATTTTTTGCCTTCAGTGGTTTCATACATATACCAAAAGCGCTCCGATTTTTTTAGAAAATGCGGATCCACCGATGTAGAAAAAATAAGTTTATCTACTTTTTTAGGTGAGAACCTTGCGGCTAGCGCATAGTTAGCTTTGGTTACGGGTACCTGCTGTGCAGTAGCTGAACCGCTCATAAATAACGCGGCAACAAAGAGGCAAAAAAGGGATGTACAATACTTCATAGAATTGATTTTATAGAGGAGATGAAAATAAGCATTCTGCTAAAATATTGACCATTCTGTTACACATTTATATATAAAAATGACAGCCGGGTGAACCTTTGTGCATAAGGGGCGTTAACTTTATATTATGTATCAATATTCTAACTCATATATAGCGTCACCATCATTTGCCGAAACCATGGACGCCAATGATCCACTGGCAAGGTTTAAATCGCAGTTCCATTTCCCAAAACATGGTGATAATGATGTCATTTATTTTTGTGGAAACTCACTGGGGCTTCAGCCAAAAAACGTAGCGGCTGCCATAGAAACAGAACTTACCACTTGGAGAGAATTAGCCATTGGAGGCTATTTTGGGGGAACCAATCCTTGGCTTCATTACCAGGAATATACGAGGGCTACCCTAGCAGGCATGATGGGTGCTAAAGACAATGAAATTACAGTAATGAACGCCCTTACTGTAAATCTGCACCTCTTGATGCTTAGTTTTTATAAGCCTACCGCTACCCGATTTAAAATTATCATGGAAGCCGGCGCCTTCCCTTCCGATCAGTACGCCGTAGAAACACTGGTTAAGCATTTTAATCTGGATCCGGAAACAGCTATTATTGAAATTAAACCAGAAGGGGGCAAAAAAACAATTGAAAATAGTGCCATTGTAACGGCCATTGAAGCCGCTGGGGAATCATTAGCGATGGTGCTTTTTGGTGGTATTAATTATTATACCGGCCAACTTTTTGACATCCAATCCATTACTGCGGCAGCGCATAAAGTGGGTGCCATTGCGGCCTTTGATTTGGCCCATGTTGCG
>CANHHX010000082.1 GCA_947461125.1 Bacteroidota bacterium
AAAACTTACAACTGTGGCGTACGAGAACAACGATAGGAAAATGGAAAGTGTTTACAGCAAAAGAATTAAAGCTGGAAAAAGAAGAACTTATTTCTTTGATGTAAGAGAAACAAGAGGTAGTGATTATTATTTGACCATTACAGAAAGTAGAAAGCGTGCCGATGATTCTGGCTACGACCGTCATAAAAT
This sequence comes from Bacteroidota bacterium, assembly GCA_947461125.1. Lineage (GTDB taxonomy): Bacteria > Bacteroidota > Bacteroidia > Chitinophagales > Chitinophagaceae > Sediminibacterium. Next base: position 190 of record CANHHX010000082.1, read on the forward strand.
ATTTTTATACAAAGAAGACTTCAACAAATTTGTGAAAGCATTAGGTGAGGCTGTTGATTATGTGAAAACAGATTTAATGCCTGATTTTGATTTTGATGCTTTCAACCATGAGTATGAAGAGGGTGAAGGTCAAGAAGGTGGTTACACGCATGCTGCTCCTGCTGCTGCATCACCAGTTGCACCTACTGAACCAACTGCACCTGCACAGGAAGAAGCGCCAGCTCCTCCAACGCCTAAACCGGATGTAAGTGCTGGTGATAACCTAAGCACCGAAGAGGTAGATAAGTGGTAAATTAAATTTTCCTGTTACATTTCTTTTAGCATCCAAATGTCACAACCATTGTGACCAGTATTACCCATGGGTGCATCTAGGTAAGTAAAGCCAAATTTTTCGTAGACACTCACTGCCTTTTTTAATTCAGGCATGGTTTCTAAGTACACTTTTGTGAATCCTATTTTTTGGGCTTCGTCTAAGCAAGTAGCGATTAATTTTTTGCCAAGCCCTGTTCCGCGCGCACTAGGCGTTAAATACATTTTTACAAGTTCGCAAGTAGTGTGGCCAAGTCCTTGGGTAGGAAAAATACCAGCGCCACCTACAACTGTATCGCCATCCAATGCTACAAAATAAAAGCTTTGTGGCGTGCCAGAAAAAAGTTCATATAAATGATCGGTACTATCGTCAAAGTAAACGGTACCAGGCTTGTTGGCACCAAACTCTTCAAGTGCTGCTCTAATAATAGTAGCAAGTGCTTTGTTGTGTTCCGGTGCTATGGGCGTTATATTAATGTCCATTTCTAAAAGCCTTGTACGCATTAATAAGACCGTTGGTAGAAGCGTCGTGTGAACTAATGGTATCGTTGTTTTCTAATTCAGGTAGTACTTTATTAGCAAGTTGTTTTCCTAGTTCTACGCCCCACTGATCAAAACTAAATACGTTCCAAATAACCCCTTGCACAAAAATTTTATGTTCGTAAAGTGCTATTAAACTTCCTAAATTAAACGGATTAATTTCTTTCAATAAAAATGAATTGGTAGGTTTATTGCCTTCAAAAACTTTATATGGGGTTAATCGTTTTACATCTTTTTCATCCATCGATGTTTTCATAAATTCTACCATCACTTCATTTTCAGATTTGCCATTTAACAAGGCTTCTGTTTGCGCAAAAAAGTTAGATAACAATTTAACGTGGTGGTCACCAATAGCATTATGCGATTTGGCAGGGGCTATAAAATCGGCTGGGATTAATAAAGTTCCTTGGTGAATGAGTTGGTAAAAAGCGTGTTGCCCGTTGGTGCCTGGTTCGCCCCAAATAACTGGTCCCGTAGCATAGTTAACAGGGTTACCGCTTCTGTCAATACTTTTACCATTGCTCTCCATATTGCCTTGTTGGAAATAAGCAGCAAAACGGTGCATGTACTGGTCGTATGGTAAAATGGCTTCACTTTGTGCACCAAAAAAGTTGGTGTACCAAATACCAATAAGTGCCATCAGTACCGAAATATTTTTATCAAATGGGGTAGAGGCTACGTGCTTGTCAGTTGCTTCTGCACCTTTGAGTAATGCTTCAAAATTGTTGTAGCCAATAGTAAGGGCAATGGATAATCCTATCGCACTCCATAAAGAGTAACGGCCACCTACCCAGTCCCAAAATTCAAACATATTTTTTGGATCGATACCAAATGCAGTTACTGCTTTTTCGTTGGTACTTAGTGCTGCAAAATGAAGGGCAATATGTTTTTGATCGGTAGCATGCTCTAAAAACCAATCACGTGCCGTATTGGCATTGGTCATGGTTTCTTGTGTGGTAAATGTTTTTGAAGCAATTAAAAATAAAGTTTCGTCGGGCGTTACTTTTTTTAATGTTTCTGCGATATGGGTACCATCTACATTGGATACAAAATAGGTTTGTATGCCTTCAACCCAGTATGGTTTTAGGGCTTCTGTAACCATCACAGGGCCTAAGTCGCTTCCACCAATGCCAATATTTACAATGTATTTGATTTTTTTTCCGGTATAGCCTGTATGCGTTCCGTTATGAATAGCCGCGCAAAATGCTTCCATTTGTGCACGCACTTTTTGAATACCCGGCTTTATGTCTGTGCCATCTACCAAAATAGGAGTTGGGTCAAAGCTTCTTAAAGCGGTATGCAAAACGGCTCTATTTTCTGTTTCGTTAATGGCTACACCTGCAAACTGCTCGGCAATGGCTTGTTTTACATTACAATCTTCGGCTAGTTGTAAAAGAAGCTTGAGGGTTTTTTCGTTGATGATATTTTTAGAATAGTCAAAAAGGATGTCGCCAAGTGTAATCGAGAACTTTTTAAATCTATCCGGATCAGCAGCAAATAAATCACGCATGTGTCTGCGGTTCATTTCTTCTTCATAATGCTTTTGTAAAACAAACCAAGCTTGCGTGTTGGTTGGGTTAATTCTCGGTAACATAACGCTTCAATTCTATAATTTATGTAATACAGCTATCGTTTCTTCCACCATAGCTGGGGTAATATCTAAATGGAGTACAAATCTAATTTGGTGATCCGACACCGTAAAGGCAAATATGTTAAATGGTTGTAATATCTTAATAAGTTCTGGTGCGGTGAAGCGACCTTTCACTTCAAATATGATGATATTGGTTTCTACCGGTAGTATTTCTCCTACAAAATCTAGTTCCGATAGGGCTGCTGCTAATTGCTTGGCATGGGTATGATCCTCGGCTAAACGATCAATATTATTTTCTAGGGCATACATTCCGGCAGCTGCAATGAATCCTGCCTGGCGCATACCGCCTCCAAATACTTTTCTAAACCTTTTTGCTTTTTTAATAAATGCTTGGTTACCTAAAAGCAAACTTCCAATGGGGGCGCCAAGGCCTTTGCTTAAACAAATGCTAATGCTGTCAAATGTCTCACCATAACTAACTGCCGTTTCTCCCGTGGCGACAAGTGCATTAAAAAGCCTAGCACCATCTAAGTGAAGTGCTAAATTTTTTGTTGAACAAACCTCTTTAATTGGTTTAATATCAGTTAGTTGATAAATACTTCCACCTGCTCTATTAACTGTATTTTCAAGAGAGACAAGGGTAGAAGGGGGCTTATGAATGTCGTCGGGATTGATAGACATGGCCACCTGGCTAGCTGTAATTCGGCCCCTATCGCCTTTTAACAATCGAACGGAGGCACCCGAATTAAACGCGATTCCGCCGCCTTCATACTGGTAGATATGCGAAAGTTCGTCGCAAATAACCTCGTCACCGGCGTTTGTATGACATTTTATGGCTAGTTGATTGGTCATGGTTCCACTTGGACAAAAGAGGGCAGCTTCCATTCCAAAGAGGGTTGCAGCCATTTTTTCGAGGGCATTTACAGTAGGATCTTCGCCAAAAACATCGTCACCCACGGGCGCACTGGACATGGCAGCCAACATTTTGGGGCTAGGTTTTGTTACAGTATCGGACCTAAAGTCTATCATGGCTGCGAAGATAAGATTCCAAATCGTAATAAAATCGACATTTTATGCGGTTTTTGTAGGGCAATTTTGTATCTTCGCCCACTTTATAAGCTATTCAAAGAACTAATTGTAAGACAGCATGAGGCAGCTCAAAATCGCTACACAGATTACCAACCGTGACTCACAAGCAGTTGAAAAATACCTTCAGGAAATTTCTAAAATTTCAATGATTACTCCAGAAGAGGAAACGACTTTGGCGCAACGCATTAAAATGGGGGATCAACGTGCACTTGACAAATTGGTGCAAGCCAATTTACGTTTCGTGGTTTCGGTTGCTAAACAATACCAACACCAAGGTTTGTCTTTATCTGATTTAATCAATGAAGGAAATCTCGGACTTATAAAAGCTGCGCAACGTTTTGATGAAACAAAAGGTTTCAAATTCATTTCTTATGCAGTATGGTGGATTCGTCAATCAATTTTGCAAGCATTGGCAGAGCAAGGTCGTTTGGTGCGTTTACCTCAAAATAAAATTGGTACTTACAACAAAGCCAACAAAGCATATATGGCTTTTGAGCAGGAACATGAGCGTGAGCCTTCTACCGAGGAGTTAGCAGAAATTTTAGAAATGTCTGAAACTGAAATCAATAATATTTTTCAATCAAACACCCGTCATACTTCACTTGATGCACCAGTGCACGAAGCAGAAGATGTAGCGATGGGTGATTTATTGGAAGGTTCTGATGACACTGACGAAGACGTAATGAAAGATTCACTTCGAGAAGAAATCAAACGCGTTTTAAAATCTTTGAGCCCTCGCGAAGCAGAAATTGTAAATGCATATTTTGGACTTGATGGCGAAAATGGTGTAACCATTGAGCAAATTGGTATGAAATATGATTTAACCAAAGAACGTATCAGACAAATTAAAGAGCGCGCTATTAAACGTTTGCAAAAAGCACGTTACAGCAACGCCTTAAAAGCTTATTTGGGCTAATAAAAAATGATCATTGAAAAGCCCCTGCAAGATATTTTTGTTGGGGCTTTTTTGTAAAATATAATTCTATGTCGCAAGAGATTTCAGAAAAAGTTCACGTACTCATTGTTGGTTCTGGCCCCGCTGGTTACACAGCTGCTATTTATGCGGCACGTGCCAACATGAAACCTGTTTTATACCAGGGTATTCAACCAGGTGGTCAATTAACCATTACTACCGAAGTTGAAAATTATCCAGGTTATCCAGACGGTATTCAAGGACCAGAAATGATGGTGCATTTTGAATCACAAGCAAAGCGTATGGGTGCCGACATTAGATATGGTATGGCCACAAAAGTAGATTTTAGCAAGCGTCCTTTTCTAGTAGAAATTGATGAAGAAAAATGGATTGCAGCAGATACAGTAATTATTTCTACGGGTGCTTCTGCAAAATGGTTAGGCATCGAAAGCGAACAGCGTTTAAATGGTTTTGGGGTAAGTGCTTGCGCCGTTTGTGATGGATTTTTCTTTAAAGGAAAAGAAGTGGCAATAGTAGGTGCTGGTGATACTGCCGCAGAAGAAGCGGTGTATTTATCTAAACTATGTACTACGGTTCATATGTTTGTGAGAAGAGAGCAAATGCGTGCAAGTAAAGTGATGCAAGACCGTGTTTTAAATACGCCCAATATCAAAGTATACTGGAACACCGATACCGACGAGATTTTAGGCGCACAAAAAGTAGAAGCCGTCCGCATTAAAAATAATAAAACCGGCGACACTCAAGAAATTCCAATCTCTGGATTTTTTGTTGCCATTGGTCACGAGCCTAATAGCAAAATATTTAAAGACTTTATTGAAATGGATGAAACCGGATATATCACAACCATTCCGGGTACAACCAAAACTAATGTTCCGGGGGTATTTGCCGCAGGTGATGTGCAAGATAAAAATTACAGACAAGCAGTTACAGCTGCTGGTAGCGGTTGTATGGCAGCACTAGATGCAGAACGTTATTTAACAGCAGAAGGATTGGCTTAATTTTTAGTTATGACCCAAACCATACATTTAGTTGATGTTTTATTACATGGTTATCATGGGTTATTTGAAGAAGAAAAATTAGTAGGCAATACTTTTAAGATCAACGTAACCGTTGTATATACGCCCAGTAGTTTTCCTATTACAAATTTGTCTGACACCATCGATTATGGAGCCGTATTTTCTATTTTAAAAAATCAAATGCGGGAGACTACGCCACTACTTGAAACCGTTGCAGCTAATTTTACCTTAGCTGTTTTTAAGCAGTTTTCTTCTGCACAACAAATTTCAATTCACATTCAAAAAATGGTGCCACCTATTGCAGGTATGGTAGGTTCTGTTGCTGTGGGTTTAACTTTAAACCGTAAAGATTTGTTGCCATGAAAAATTTAATCTTTTTTGTAGCAGTTTGTTTTGGCGTATTTTTTAACAGCGCACATGCACAGGATATTGCTACCTTATTAAAGGAAGGATTACAATTAGAACGCTCTCAAAAAGAAATTGAAGCATTAGAAAAATATAAATTAGTATTAGGTCAAGACCCCGCAAATTTAACCGCGCTGGTGAGGGCAGCAGAGCTCTCTACTATGCTTGCAGGCTTTAATGAAAAAGATGCGAAGTCAAAAAATTTATTTTTATCATCGGCAGGTGCATATGCAGTACGTGCATACGGTGCGAATCCAAAAAATGCAGAAGCTGCTTATGTAATGGCATTAACACAGGCTAAACTTTCTGAAATTCAACCCGACAATAAAAAATTAATTGAGTGCGTGCGCAATTCAAAAATTTATGCCGACGAAGCACTTGCGATTAATCCGGGTCATGCCAAAGCAAACTTTACACTAGGCAAGTGGCATATGGAAATGGCCAATTTAAACCTTGTAAAAAAGGCGGCTGTAAAACTTATGTATGGAGGATTGCCCGAAGGAAGTATTGATAGTGCCGTTTTGTATTTAGAAAAAGCAAGAACTGGGGATCCTTATTTTGTAAATACCTATTTAGAGCTTGCAAAACTTTATGATCAGTTGCGTCAGCCAACAAAAGTTATTGAAGTGCTTACTAAAATGGTAAAACTTCCCACCAGAAAAACAGAAGATATTTCACTAAAAGCAGCAGGTGCAAAAATGCTTGCATCCGCCCAATAAATCAACAACCATGGAACTACACGAACAATTTGAAGCAGCATTTGCAAAAACAAAAACCTTAACAGAGAAGCCTGACAACGAAACACTGCTTTCTTTGTATTCTTTATATAAGCAAGGGTCCATTGGAGATGCCACAGATGCCAACAAGCCAGAAAATGCTTTTGATTTTGTTGCGACGTTTAAATTTAATGCTTGGCAAAAATTAGCGGGTATGTCCAAAGAAGAGGCGATGAGGGCTTACATCGATCTAGTTAACAAATTAGTACTTGGCTAGTTTTCTCCACCTACCACTTTTCATATAAATAAAGGAAGGGATAAACAGGGTTACCCAGTATATAACTTCACTGAGCCAGCCCCACTCAATAGGTAATTTGAGGTACTCTAGTACAATGTACACATAGCTGCAGTATAAAATAATGGCTGCAAATTCGCTGTATAAGTTAACGCGGGTATTGCCCGTTCCTGTTACTGAATTCAGCCACACTACAGACACTGACATTAGTACCAGTGCCATCGAAACAATGCGTAATACCGGAATGCCTGCTTCAATAAATGCAGGGCCTTGACCGTAAATAGAAAGTACTTGGGTTGGAAAAATATTTAAAAGGATGCACACAAAAATGGCCATGCCCGCACTCCACATCATTATGCGGTTAATGACTAATGGTACCTGATCATTTAAATTTTGTCCCATTAAATTACTCACCATACTATTGGCGGTGGCACCAAAAGCCCAGGTAAAACAGCCAAAGAATCCAAAAATATTGCGCATGGTATTGGAGACTGCCAAATCTCTTGCACCATGGTGTTCAATTAAAATATAAAAGAACTCCCAGCTAATAATACTAATCGCATATTGTAAAACGATTGGACTAGAAATTTTTAAGATGAGTTTAATATTCATCCAATCAAAAGCCCAATATTTAAAAAGTTGGAACTGTTTACTAATTCCTTTTACATGAATGAGTACAAATAAAACAGCGAGGCCTGCAAATTCAGAAATAATGGAAGCATAAGCAGCACCATTAAAACCTAAATTGGGTAAACCAAATTTTCCATAAATAAATCCGTAATCAAAAAAGATATTGGTAACCGCTTCGGTAGCAGTACCAATAATTAAGTATTTAGTTTGATTGGTACCTACGAGTAATGCATTGCGCATTTGATACACAAATAATAAGGGGAGGCCTAAAATTCTGATATTTAAAAAGCTAACTGCTTTATCTACAAGGAGTGGATCGTGGAGTGCAAATTTAAAAAGTGCGGGGACCACAAGCCAGGTTAATAAAATACCAAATAATGAAAAAGCGAGTGCAATACGGATCCCTTGCGAAAAAAGATTACCAATTTCTGCAATATTATTTTCACCGGCTCTGCGTGAAATAAGGGATTGTAACCCATTGTTGAGGCCATGGCCAATAACGGCAAAAATGAGGTAAAAGACCCCGGTAATACCAGCAAGTCCCAATGCTTCTTGACCCAATCCACCCAAAAAGATATTGTTGGTGATAAAATTTATTTGGGGCACCAAAATAGAGGCGCTAATGGGTAGCGCAATCGATAATATTTGCTTATGCGAGCTGTTTACCTGTAAATTAGACGTGTTTGGGCTGCTAGACATAGGGTTTGCAAATCTACTATATAATAGTGTGTTCAAATCACCTTCTTTTTTTATATTATTGCACATAAATAAGCAGTTAACCAAATGGCTATTCAAAAAACATATTCTTTTTATGGGGAAGCGTCGGTTCCTTTAAC
>CANHHX010000083.1 GCA_947461125.1 Bacteroidota bacterium
CCCCCAAAAAGCCCGTTTATTTGCCCAATTATAACCGAAACCTTACTTTTACGTGAAAGCGGCCACCTATGACATCCATGATTTCTGAAGGCATCGAAATAAGCGTAGAAACTTTCTACCAATCGGATTATAGTAATGCCGTTTCCAATGAATTCATGTTTGCCTACCGCATTACCATCGAAAACCACAACCATTTTAATGTAAAACTGCTGCGCAGACACTGGGAAATATTTGATAGCTGCGGGGAGCACAAAGTAGTTGATGGCGAAGGCGTTATTGGGATTCAACCCATCATTAAACCATCGGACCGTTACCAGTACATCAGCGGCTGCAACTTAAAATCGGAACTTGGGCGTATGCAGGGTAGCTATGAAATGGAAAACGAAAACAATAAAACCTTGTTTACCGTTACCATTCCTGCTTTTGACCTGATTGTACCTTCTAAATTAAACTGATTTTTACAAACACCAGCGCCTGTAACTAGGGCTTATATTTTGCCTGTTCAAAAATAATTTTCGCGGGGGTTCGCATCACTTTATCGAGTGTTAATGCTTTGTTTTTTTGAAGCCAAGCTTCTACAATTCTATACCCAACAAACTGCCCAATAAATCCCGGAGATGCGTCACCAAAAACAGCAGTGTTGGGACCATCCATCATGTAGTCACCAATTAAAGAAGGATCTTTTTGGTAGAGTAAATTGTTTTGAACAAAAAACGACCAGATATCTTTTTCACTTTTATAACAACCTTCTAATTGTGCAGCGGTGTACCCGGTAACAATGCTATCAGGTAGGTTTGGTTGTACCTGCTTTAAAAAATATAAACGCTTGCCTGCTTCTACCATTTGTTCACAAAGTGGCGCCCCTGCATCTTGTAAAGGAAACATATCATCTAAAATATTTTTCATGCAATTGGTGGCCATATAAGAAGGATCAAAACGTCTTGAAACATAGGTAGGATAAAGGCTTTGGCCTTCTTCCGATACGTAAATGGGATCATTTTTTCCAAGGTACATTTGAAGTCCAATAGCGAGTGCGTCGATGGTTATGATATTTCCAAAACTATTAATGGGGCCAATAAATGTGATGAGTTTTGTAGGTAATTTGTAATCCGGAAAATAATATTTGACATATTTTAATCCTTGTTTGATGGCCGCTTCTTCGGTTTTAATCGAAGCAAATTGAGTGTTGGTTTGCTTGTACATGGATTGGTAAGCACTCAAAAATTGAGGCACGTCTTTTGCCGCTGTTGATGGCGTAGTGGCCAAAATATTATATAAAAAATCTTGGGTAAATAAGGGTTCTTGTCCAGCTATTTTTTGCAAAGAAACATCCAAACGCAAAGTATCAATTGCAAAAAAAGATTGCTCATAACGGACCGTTGTAAGTGGCACATCAATAGCACTGATATCAGGTGTTTTTTGACCCGAATTACAACTAAGGCACAAAACAGTTGCGGCAATAAATAGAATCTTTGTCATGGAACAAATTTGATGCAAAGATGTTATTTAAATTCGTTAAAAAATAAACAAGATTTAAATGAGACAGGTGGTATTTGGTATGTAAAAGTTACTGACCTTTGCAGCCACCGCAGTTATAGCTATGAAAATAAGTATCGCGCAACAAAACTACCACATTGGAAATTTCGAACAAAACACCGAAAAAATTTTGGGTGCCATAGAACTTGCCAAAAAAGAAGGTGCTGATCTTATTTTATTTAGCGAAATGAGCGTATGTGGTTATCCTGCCCGAGATTTTGTTGAGTTTGATGATTTTATAACCAAATGCTACGAAAGCATTGATACCATTAGAAAAGCAGCCGACACCATTGGCGTGCTGATTGGAAGTCCTGCGCGTAATCCGGGCAAAAAAGGCAAGGATTTATTTAACGCTGCATTTTTCTTATATGAACAAAAAATTGTAGCAGAAATTCATAAAACATTATTACCTACCTACGACGTTTTTGACGAGAATAGATATTTTGAAGCAGCGAGCAGTTGGGAAGTGATTCCATTTAAGGGAAAAAAATTAGCGGTTACCATTTGCGAAGACATTTGGAACCTTGGAGACAACCCGCTGTACAAAATTTGTCCAATGGATGAACTCATGAAACAGTCTCCGGATATCATGCTCAATTTAAGTGCTTCTCCATTCGATTATACCCACGACGAAGACAGAAAAGCAACGATTAAGGCCAATGTGTTAAAATATAAAATTCCACTTTTTTATTGCAACGCTGTAGGTAGTCAAACAGAAATTGTTTTTGACGGCGGCTCTTATGCATTTGATAAAAATGCCAATTTATGCGGCGCGCTTCCCATGTTTACACCGGAGCTTTCATTTTACACCTGCAATGATGATGGCACGATTCAGGAACCCATTATTGAGCCCGCAAGTCGTGTCCCTAATAAAGAATTAAATCCAGCCACCCTTGTGCCAGATTTAAATATTGATCAAATATATCAAGCACTCGTTCTAGGCATACGAGACTACTTTACAAAAATGGGTTTTACCAAAGCCATACTGGGTTCTTCGGGCGGCATAGACTCGGCTGTAACCCTTGCTACCGCTGCCGATGCGCTGGGTGCACAAAATGTATTAGCGGTACTCATGCCTTCCGAATTTTCTACAGAGCACTCAGTGGATGACGCTGTTTTACTCAGTAAAAATTTAGACAATCCTTACCATATAGTGCCTATCAAAAATGTATACCATTCATTTTTAGAAACGCTAGATCCTATTTTTAATGGCATGCCTTTTTCACTTGCCGAAGAAAATATTCAGAGTAGATCGAGAGGCAATATTTTAATGGCAATTGCCAATAAACTAGGTTACGTTTTACTCAATACATCCAACAAAAGTGAACTTGCTACCGGCTACGGAACTTTATATGGAGACATGGCCGGTGGTCTTGGTGTGATGGGTGATCTCTATAAAATTCAGGTGTACGAACTGGCCAATTACATCAACCGCGAAAAAGAAATTATTCCTACCAATATAATTACCAAAGCACCGAGTGCCGAGTTAAGACCAGATCAAAAAGACAGTGATAGTTTACCGGATTACAGTGTACTAGATCAAATTTTATATCAGTACATCGAAAAACGCGCCAACCCTTCTAGCATTGTAGCTATGGGTTATAGTAGTGAGCTGGTAAACCGCACGTTAAAAATGGTGAACACCAACGAATACAAGCGCAATCAATTTTGCCCCATTATTCGCGTATCACCCAAAGCATTTGGTGTGGGTAGAAGAATGCCGATTGTTGGAAAATATTTGTAATTACAAATTTTCAATAATTCCTGCAATACCCTGACCACCTCCAACACATGCAGACACCATCGAATATTTTTTATTCAATCTTTTTAAATCATGGAGTGTTTGTACCGTTAATTTAGCACCCGTGCAACCCAGTGGATGACCCAGAGCAATCGCGCCACCATTAATATTTACTTTTGAGGTATCTAAATCTAATTCCCGAATTACTGCTAGCGATTGCGCAGCAAAGGCTTCATTGAGCTCAATTAAATCAATATCACTTATGCTCATATTTGCTTGACGCAACACTTTTGGAATCGCCGCTACTGGACCAATACCCATGATGCGCGGATGCACACCCGCTACTGCAACATTAACAAGCCTACCAATTGGGACAAGTCCTAATTCGAGCATCATTTTTTCAGACATCACTACCACAAAAGCTGCGCCATCACTGGTTTGTGACGAATTACCTGCTGTTACGGTTCCATCTACTGCAAACGCAGGTTTTAATTTTGCAAGCGCTTCAATACTTGTATCTGCACGAACGCCATCGTCTGAATCTACGACGTAAGAACGTGTGGCTTTTTTACCTTTTTCATTCACATATACTTCTTCTACCGTGATGGGTAAAATACCTGACTTAAAATGATTTTCTTGTTGCGCGGTCATTGCTTTTTGATGCGATGCATAGGCAAATGCATCTTGATCCGCTCTTGAAATAGAATATTCTTTGGCCACTGCTTCGGCAGTTAACCCCATACTTAAATAATAATCTGGATCGCTATTCGCAATTTCATAAGAAGGCACGGTTTTCCACCCAGCGGTTGGTACCAAACTCATACTTTCTGTTCCGCCAGCAATTATGCAATCCGCCATACCGGATCTAATTTTTGCGGTAGCCATGGCAATACTTTCAAGACCACTCGCACAATATCTATTAATGGTAATACCCGCTACATCAACACCAAGTGCGCGCGCAGAAATCATACGTCCAAACTGCAAACCCTGTTCTGCCTCAGGCACTGCGTTACCAACAATAACGTCATCTACACGTGCCGCAGGAAGTGCAGGCACCGTTGCCATCAACCCTTGAATGAGTTGAACGGCTAAATCATCGGGTCTAAAAAAACGAAAACCGCCTCTTTTACTCTTTGTTACGGCTGTTCTAAATCCGGCTACAATGTAAGCTTCTTGCATGGCTAATTTTTTACACCTCAAATGTAGTGATTTTTTATAAAAAGTTGTTTATGCAACTAAATTCTTCTTTGGGTGTACAAACCTATCTTTGCGGGGTTATGATCTACCGCCTGTTAAGAAACCTCCTATTTTGCTTTCCCCCAGAAGCCGTCCATTATTTTTCAATGAATTGGCTCAAAAGGCTATGCCAAATTTCTTGGATCAAAAACTGGCTCACGCAAAGCTTTGGGGTATCCAATCCAACCCTTTCAAAAACGGTATTTGGGCTTTCCTTTACCAACCCCGTTGGACTTGGCGCAGGATTTGATAAAAATGCGCTTTACCTGCATGAATTAGAAATTCTTGGTTTTGGCGCCGTAGAAATTGGTACGGTAACCCCGCTTGCACAAGATGGCAACCCAAAACCACGCTTATTTAGACTTCCAAAAGACAAGGCCCTTATTAATAGAATGGGCTTTAACAATGATGGAGCAGATGCTATTGCTGCGCGCGTTGCAGCATGGCGGAAACAAAATCCAAATAGTAAACTTATTGTAGGCGGAAACATTGGAAAAAATAAAATCACCCCCAACGAAGACGCTTGGAAAGATTACCAGATTTGTTTTGAAAAATTATTTGATGTGGTGGATTATTTTGTGGTGAATGTAAGCTCGCCTAATACGCCTGGCCTTCGCGCATTACAAGACAAAGATGCACTGCACACGATACTATCTAATTTGCAAAAAATAAATGGGGCAAAAAAATTGCCAAAACCCATCCTATTAAAGATTGCGCCCGATTTAACGGATGCACAACTTGATGATATCATTGCACTGAGTACCGAATTACAATTAGATGGACTTGTTGCGACCAACACCACCATTGATAGACGTGGGCTCTATACCAATGAAAAAACAATTGAAGCCATTGGTATGGGGGGCTTATCTGGAAAACCGGTAACCAATAGATCCACCGATGTGGTTCGTTACCTTGCAAAAGGATTATACGGACAAATTCCTATCATTGCAAGCGGCGGTATCTTTACAGCAGAAGATGCCAGAGGTAAAATAAACGCAGGCGCTACTCTTATTCAAGTATGGACCGGATTTGTATATGAAGGACCGGCAATTGTAAAAAATATTTGTTCAAAATTATAAGTTATAAAAATGGATTATTTATTTACGTCAGAGAGTTTGATTAGTTTTTTAGTACTAGTTATTTTAGAAATCGTACTAGGAATTGACAATGTCATTTTTGTAAGCATTATCATGAACCGCTTACCCAAAGTAAAACAAAAAAGAGCAAGACTTATTTGGATGGCAATGGGTATACTTACCCGTTGTTGTTTGTTATTTGGACTAAGCTGGCTACTTGCACAAAAGGGCATTACCGTGCTTCGTTTATTTGGCAATGATTTAGATATCGCTAGTATTGTAATGCTTGCCGGCGGTTTATTTTTACTCTATAAAACAGTTAAAGAAATTCATCAGAAATTAGAAGGTGAAGCAGATGCAGAAGCAGGTATCGCAAGCAAACCACTTGGATTTTCTACTGCTGTTTTTCAAATCATTTTAATTGATATGGTATTTAGTTTTGATAGTATCATTACTGCTGGTGGTACGGCAAAGCACATTGAAATTATGATCGCTGCTGTGGTAATTGCTATGATTGTAATGTTTTTATTTAGCTCGCATATTTCAAGTTTCATTCATAAACACCCTACTTTAAAAATGTTGGCGCTTTCGTTTTTAGTGATGATTGGCCTAGTATTAATTGTAGAAGGTTGGGATCCCAAAAATGCACACGAAATGCATTTAAAAAATTACGTATACTTTGCGATGGCATTTTCATTTACGGTTGAACTGCTCAATATGCGTATGCGTAAAAAATATATAAGGCCCGTTAATTTAAGAGAGCCACAACTTAAAAAAGAAGAGTAAACAATCGAAGCCACAATAATTACGAACAATCATTCGTAAGTATTTTACAAAATGATGCGCAAAAAAAGGTCTCACTTTTGGTGAGACCTTAATATAAGCAAGCAATCGAAAAGAGACATTTTAATTAAAATGGTGCGTTTCAGCCTCATTTTGAATGTCAATACTACACAATTTTTAGAAATTAACAAGTTTTTTTGATTTTTTTAGGGTCTAGGGACCTAGGGCGAAACCTTCTTCTACTCAATAAAAAAGAGTCGCTTGAGCGCGGCCATACTGGCCGCGCTCAAGCCCTCAAAATTTTCCAGCTCATCAAATGTTACAAAAGCTCCATTTTGTTGCCGCCACCGGACAATGGCCTGCGCCACAACTACTTGTAAACCAGCTTTTTGTACCAGCTGCAATACCGAGGCTTGGTTTAAATTGGCCTTGGGTACCCGGCTATCATCAAGGCGCAAATAAGGAGCAAGGGCCCTCAGCAGGCTATCTTTTACACCATATACCAGTAAAAGGTCTTGAACATTTACAAAACCACCCTGTTTTTCTCGAAATCCAACAATTCGGGCTGCCAAAACGGGCCCAATGCCCCTTAGCGCCTCAAATTCAATGATGGATGCGGTATTAATGTCTATGGGAGCGGCCTTATCGTAAATAGGCGTAAATCCACTAGCCCATGTCTTTGATGGGCTATTTATTGAGGAGGTGCGCACATAAGGCGCCAAACGATCAGCTAGCAGGGTTGGCATACCCCATATTTTATAGAGGTCTTTACCGGATCTAATCAAACCGCCCTTAGCCCTGTAATTTGCAAGCGTGTTAGCAAGTTTTGCACTAAATCCTAATGATTGAAGTGTTGTAACTGAAACCGTGTTGGGGTCAAAAACAAAGGGATCCTTAACAGTAGCGCCTTCAACCTCCGCAAAAGCATCCCGCCTATACAAGGTGTCCATTCCAAACTGTTCGAGTGCTAGCGGTATGAGTAGGTCTGGCTTTTGCTGCCATAAAAATTTGGGAAGCACCGCAACCATTCCAATCATGATCAGTAAAACAAAGGCAGCCCATCTTTCTGGTCTGGAAAAATAGAAGTACGAAATTGATTTATTGGAATGGGTGGAGCGCACATGGCAAACTACGGGCTAATTTGAAGCCCATCGTAAGCCAACATAATATTTGCGGGAAGTTCATTAGAAACAGCTGTATGAGTACCCAACTGATGAGAAATATGCGTCAAATAAACCGTTGGGATTTCAAGGGTGTTCGCTAGTGCTATGGCTTCTGCTAATGTAAAATGAGACAGGTGCTTTTGTTTACGGAGCGCATTAATCACAAGTACTTTGGATCCTTTTATTTTTTCCTGTTCCGCTGGTTCAATATAGTTGGCATCGGTGATGTAAGTAAAATCACCCATTCTAAAACCTAGTACTGCCATTTTATGATGCGCCACATGAATGGGCTGCACGGCAATATCCCCCACCATAAATGGATCACGGTCAATACCAATGATATTTAAATCGGGTACACCCGGATAACGGGTTTCTGTAAATGCATAATAAAAATCGCGCCTAATCGCTTCTTCGGTATTGGCACCTGCGTAAATATCTATGGGCTTTTTAGAAAAGTGATTAAAGGCCCTAATATCATCGAGGCCGGCAATATGGTCTTTGTGGGGGTGGGTAAACACAATAGCGTCTAGGTGCACGGTTTTTGAGCGTAGCATTTGATACCTAAAATCGGGGGTGGTATCAATCACAAAGCTGGTGGTATTAGAAGACACCAAAATACTAGAACGCAATCGGTTGTCTTTGGGATCTTGCGAACGGCATACCTCGCAATGACATCCAATCATGGGTACACCACTACTGGTTCCGGTTCCTAAAAAATTAATATTTAGTGCTGGGTGTTGCAAAATTTATGCAGCCACTTCGTCAATGGCTTGCTTTAAAACCAACTCGTATAATTTTTGAGATTCGAGCGTTAACTTATCGTACTCGATATTGAGTTGCGGAATTAATTCAAGTAAAGTATTAATCCTTCCTTCTGTATTTAAAAACTTATTTAAGACCACAATTTTTTTGGCTTCTAATAAACACCAGCCACTCTGAAAAGTTCCACGCTCATACCTTACCACATATTCAGATTCTCCTAAAATATCTCCTA
>CANHHX010000084.1 GCA_947461125.1 Bacteroidota bacterium
GGGGTGCAAAGGTAAGGGCCGATATTTTACTGGCCAAAAATATTTGTAAAAAAACGAGTCTTTTACTGGATGTTTTTGACCTAAAAATTCAAATTAAGAACTAATTGAGAAAACCCGTTTTTTTCAAACGGAGGGCAAAGATAAGAGGTTATTTTGAACTAGCAAAATTTATATAAAATAAATACTAGAAAATTTCGTTAAACCCCTCACGCTGCTTTTACAAGAACTCCCGTTTTTGTTGAACGGGCGGCGAAGATAGGGCTCATTTTTGAGCCACCAAATTTTTATTGAAGAAACTTGGAATTTTTTTCTGCCTTTATCTGTAAAACTTGTCTCAAAGAACCCCCTCTTTTTTCAAAGCGGGTTGCAAAGATAAGGGTGAATTTCTTTCTGCCAAATCTTTTTGCATTGATTTTCAATAGATTTTATTCAAATTCAAGCCTGACAAGGGTTGTAGAAGCAAAATAATTTAAAAATAAAGGGATTCTACTGCGTAACTCGCTCATTTTGAACCTAAATGCACTGCCCCAGGCGGCCATTTGGATAGGCAACTGTTTCCAATACAAGACCCTTGGCCGGCGTACTAAAATCACATAAGCTCGGATCCTTCGACACAATCACTGCTTTAAACGCTTCCACAGCCTCTACGGTAGTGGCAGACTGTCTAGCAATACGAAGCATGGTCCCCACCAACCCACGCACCATGCCCCTCAAAAAGCGGTTAGATTGAACGGTATAGGTAAATACAGTAGGGCTAACGGTTTGCCAATTGGAAATTTCGATCGCGCAAATATTTGTTTTGTTCCCTGCATTTTTTTTAGAAAATGCTTCAAAATCTTGGTACTTCGGAAGCTCCAAAGCCATAGCCTGTAAGGTTTCTAGGGAAACAGGAAAAGGGAAATGCCAGGCTTTATCGACTAAGAAAGGATCTTTTTTAGTGGTAATCGTATACGTATAGGTTCTTGAAAGTGCATCAAAACGAGCATGGGCATCTGGCGCTACTGCGTATATAGCATGTACCACAATTGTTGGCGGCAGTATGGCATTAAGGCTATATATATGTTTAGCTGTGATGGCTTGCTCCGTATCAAAATGGAAAAAATTTTGCTTGGCATGAACGCCGGCATCGGTGCGGGAAGATCCTGTTAGCGCAATTGGCTCTTTTATAACCGTTTGCAAAGCAGCAGACACCACAGACTGAACCGTTTCCTGTCCATCCTGTATTTGGAAGCCGCATAAATCGGTTCCATTGTAGCCTACTTTAATAAAAAACCTTGCCATTGCATGTAATTAGTGGGTCCAAATCTACTTCATTCTAGTAAGAAAGTTAAAATCTACCGCTCATAATAAATGAGTATGCAGCAATAATTGCTGTCTACTATCTTTATGGCTCAATAAATAGATATGAAAAAAATAGGAATCATGAGTTGTATGCTTTTTGCCATTGCAATCAGCACTAAGGCTCAAAACAAACCAGCAACTTCTGTAAAAAAAGAAGTGTATCAGGCAGTAGCCACCAAAACAAATGACCTAGTGCACACAGAACTAGACGCTAGTTTTGATTTTTCGAACGCCACACTTATTGGTAAAGTAAAACTTACACTCCATCCGCACCACTACCCTACAAATAATTTGGTACTAGATGCAAAAGGTATGGACGTTAAAGAAGTAGCCGTTGTAAAAAACGGGAAAAATAGTCCAGTTAAGTTTACAAACGATGGCATGACGCTTAATATTCAACTGGATAAAAGCTATGTGAAAAACGAAAACTACACCATCTATATTAGTTACGTTGCAAAACCAAACGAGTACAAAGGCACTGGTAGCGCAGCTATCACGGATGCTAAGGGTTTATATTTTATTAACCCAATGGGTGCCGAAAAAAATAAACCAACGCAGGTTTGGACCCAAGGTGAAACAGAAGGAACCTCGGTATGGGTACCTACCGTTGATAAGCCCAATCAAAAATCGACACAAACATTTAGATTAAAAGTGCCAGCTAAATTTGTGAGTTTATCCAATGGACTTTTAACAAGTCAAGTTAAAAATAACGATGGTACTAGAACAGATACCTGGGAAATGAAACAACCACACGCGCCTTATTTGTTTTTTATAGGCATGGGTGATTACGCGGTTGTAAAAGACAGTTACAAAGGAAAAGAAGTAAGCTATTACCTAGAAAAAGAATACGAAAAAGTAGCGCGCAAAATTTTTGGTGAAACCCCTGCTATGATGGACTTTTTCTCTAAAAAATTAGGGATAGACTATCCTTGGGCTAAATATGCACAAATGACTGCGCGTGATTATGTGAGCGGTGCGATGGAAAATACCACCGCTACCCTTCACCAAGAAAGTGCCCAACAAGATGCACGTGAATTAATGGATGGTAATAGTTGGGAATCTACCATTGCGCACGAATTATTTCATCAGTGGTTTGGCGATTACGTTACCGCAGAGAGCTGGAGTAACTTAACCGTTAACGAAAGCTTTGCTAATTATAGTCAACTATTATGGTGGGAGCACAAACTAGGTAAAGACGAAGCCTTATTTGAGCATTACAATGAAATGCAAGGTTACTTATTTAGCGGTTCTCAAAACAAAGACTTAGTTCGTTTTAATTACAACGACAAAGAGGATATGTTTGACGCCGTGAGTTATAATAAAGGCGGACGCATCTTACATATGCTGCGTAATTATATTGGTGACGACGCCTTTTTTACAGCACTCAATAAATATTTAAGTGCCAATAAATTTGGTACGGGTAGTGCACATAAATTAAGAATGGCTTTTGAAGAAGTAACGGGTAAAGACCTTAACTGGTATTTTAACCAGTGGTATTTTGGTAGCGGACATCCTAAATTAGAAATTAGTTACGCTTACAACGAAGCTACACGCACTGCTTCTGCCATTGTTGCACAAACACAAAAGGGCGATAAAGTATTTAAGCTTCCTATAAACATAGACGTATGGAACGGCGATACAAAAACACGTCATATGGTTTGGGCCGAAAATAAAGTAGACACTTTTAATTTTACCGTACCAGCTAAGCCAGACAATATTAATGTAGACGCCGATAAAATTTTATTGGCAGAAAAAAAGGATACCAAAACGCTTGAAGCCTATGCACACCAGTACTTTCATGCGGGCAACTTTTTAGACAGAAGAGAAGCCGTTGCTTTCATGTATGACATTGACAATGCAAAAAGTGAACCTGGCCGAAAAGTTTTATTGGCTGCATTATCTGATACATCTTATAGAATTAGATCTTTTGCAATCAATGCATTTACAAGATTAGCTTCTGATGCTGTAGCGATTAATAAAGCGGTGGAAATGGCTAAAAAAGATCCTTCACGCATAGCGAGAGCCGCTGCCATTGATTATTTAGGCATGCAGCGTAGCGAAATCTTAGCCGATTTATTTACAAATGCCTGTTATGATTCAAGCTACACGGTAGCAGGGGCTGCCCTCAGAGCCCTTACAGATATTGATAGTGCTGCTGGTAAAAAAATGACCATTGAACTTAATAAACAGCCGTCTAAGGGACGATTAAACGCTACACTGATAGAAAACAGTATCCGTTTTGGCGATGCGAGTTCTTATGATTTTATCATGAGCAGCTTTAACAAAATGGGTTTAACCATGGAAAAAATTCAGATGACAAATCAAATTGCTTTTTTCTTAGGTAAATCAAATGATGTGGCAAAAATCAAAGAGGGTGTTACTGCCATTGTAAACTTCAGAGAATCTATTCCAGAAGCTTATAAGCCGCAGATCTCTCCAATGATCAACAAAGGTCTTACTGGGCTTGTAACGAGCTTAGAGAGTGCCGGAAATAAAGAAGCGGCTAATTTTGTATCTACAAAACTACCCGCTCCCAAAAAATAAAATATAGTGTCAAGTGTGGTACCTATTACATGGGTACTACACTTGATTTTGTTGTTACTTTTAAATCGATAGGTGCATCCTGCCCCATTACATTCATCGTTCCTTTTAGGCCACCAGTGCCAGTTTCAGATTTCAACAATCCTGTTTTAGCATCGTAAATACGCTTTAATTTAATAGTACCCTGCGTATTTTGCTTGATTTCCATACCACTTTGATTCATGGTGCTTGTAATCTTTGCATTGGTTAAAACATTTACGCTAATATCTGTATCGGTAACCTCTGCAATTACAAATAAAGACTCAGTAGATGCACCTGGTTTATTATCAACCACACTCCACTGATGCGCCGGCTTGATAGCAGCAGCAGGAAGGGTTAAAAAATACTTTGCTTGATCGGAAGTGCCATTGCTTTGCGTTAGCAACGTATTTAAAAGATCGGAACCAGTAGCGCTTGCTGTATTTACTACTTTGTTGTTTTCGATGGTGTAATCTATTTGCTTGTTGAGCAGTTTTAACTGCTCGGCCACCATTGGGTTAGATTTTAAACTTGCATCTTCTGAATCAAAGGATTGCTCGTTACCCATGGCACTTACAGAACTGGCAATTCTGGTGATGGATGTTGACAATAGATAACTGGCGCCAGATACTGATTTAAGCTCAAAATTTTGATATAATTTATTACCGTTTGAAAGTTCAATATCTTGACCCATCATAGACATGCTGGTGATATTGTTTGATTCTGTTACTACTTTAAATTTTGTTCCAGCAGGCAGTTTGGGTGCTTGCGCAGAGGTTGAAAAAGCTGCTGCAAATAAAGCGGCAACTAAGATTGTTTTTTTCATGGGATTATTTTTAACTGAGTTTATTTAAATGAGTTTTTGACCGCATTTGATTACCAATCGCCGCCTGCGCCACCGCCGCCACTACTTCCGCCACCAAATCCACCAAAGCCGCCACCTCCACTATCACCAAATCCACCACCATGGCTTCTTCCGCCACCAAGTAGGGACCCAAGTAACATACCGGTAGCAATATCTGAATATCCGCGGCGTGACATAGAACCTCCACCGCCTCTACCGCCGCCACTTGCTACAACCAAGAATATAAAAATGAGCATCGCTAAAAAAGTAAAAAGCGGTTTACCCTTTGACTTTCCTTTTTTCTCTTTTTTAACTTTGTATTCGCCAACGGCTGCTTTGCTGAGTGCATTAATTGCATCGTCTAAGCCTCTATAATAATTTTGTTCTCTAAAAGCAGGGACAATTTCGTTGTTGTAGATAGAGGATGCGGTAATGTCGGGTATGGCGCCTTCGAGTCCGTAACCTACTTCGATACGCACTTTGCGGTCGTTAATAGCCGCAATAATTAGAACGCCATTATTAGTGCCTTTATGCCCAATACCCCATTCTCTAAATAATTTATTGGCGTACTCCTCAATGGGGTAACCATCCAGGGTTGGAATTAATACAACGGCAATTTGATTGGAACTGCTATCGTCGAGTGCTACTAATTTTTGCTCGAGTATTTCGCGCTGCTCCGCAGATAAAACACCCGCCACATCGTTTACTAATTTTGGCGGATTAGGACGCGGCAAAATATTTTGTGCAAATGCAATTTGCGCAAAACAAGTGAACAATAAAAGCGTGATTAATTTTTTCATATGCAGATAGCCTGGCAATTATCCAAAAACAATGTCGTCGGATAATTCGTTTTTATCGGTTGCAGCATCATAGGGGAAATGCTGCGTGAGCGCTTCCCCTATTGCTGTAATCATATTTGCTAAACCTTCGGCATAATGAGCCCCTTTGTAGGCGGCTAACATTTTTTGTACTTCGGCCTCCCAAAAAGCAGTGCCTACTTTTTCATGAATACCTGCATCTCCAAAAACAGCGAGCTGCCTGTCTTTGATGGCCACATACACGAGCACTGCATTTTTAGCAGCAGTTTCCTGCATACCTAAATTGTAAAACACTTCCTGGGCACGGTGAACGGGGTTCATGAATCTACATTTGTTTTCGATGTAAATTCTTACCTCGCCGCTAGTGCGCATTTCTGCGTTTTTAATGGCTTCTACAATACGGGCCTGTTCCGGCTCCGTAAAATAGGACTGTGGCTTTTTAGAAAATAGGTTAAACATGAAGCTAATTAGTCTGTTGATTAGAATTTAACTTCTGGTGCTTTTTCTGAACCAGCTTCTGCCTTAAATCCTTCTTTGGTTTTAAAGCCAAACATGCCCGCAAAAATATTGTTAGGGAATGTACGCGCTTTAATATTATAAGCAGCTACTGCAGCATTGAAGTCGTTACGTGAAACCTTGATACGATTTTCAGTACCTTCTAACTGCGCTTGCAAACCTCTAAACGCATCGTTGGCACGAAGGTTTGGATAGTTTTCAGTTACCATTAACAACTTACCCAACGCCTGTGATAATTGACCTTGCGCTGCTTGGTATTGCTGAATTTTTTCGGGAGATAAATCGTTGGCGTCTAATTTTACTTGTGTAGCACTTGCTCTTGCGCTAATTACATTTTGTAAAGTTGTTTGCTCAAAATTAGCTTCTCCTTTTACCGTGTTTACTAAGTTTGGTATAAGATCGGCACGACGCTGGTAATCACTCTCTACATTTGCCCACGTATTTTTTACAGTTTCATCAAGTGTTACTAATCCGTTATAACCGTTACAACCGCATCCACCTAATAATAATACAAGGGCAGCAATGACAATAAGGGTTAAATTTTTTGTACTCATTTTATTTTGTTTTTTATTTTATATAGCAAAGTAAGCAAATAGTATGCCACCCCAAATCTTTGGGCTTGCCGTTTATCACAATTTAACAGAAATTAAGGCTACTATGCAGTTATGGCAGCAATACCCGGTAGCACTTTACCCTCAAAATACTCGAGCATGGCACCTCCTCCGGTAGAAACATAGCTTACCTTATCTGTAAAGCCAAAGATGTTAACAGCGGCAACGCTATCTCCACCTCCTACTAACGAAAATGCGCCTTTGGCGGTAGCAGCTGCAACAGCTACGGCAACCGCCTTTGTTCCAGCCTGGTAATTTTCCATTTCAAAAACGCCCATGGGACCGTTCCATAAAATGGTTTTACTGCTTTCGATAACGGCTGCAAATTTGGCACGTGTTGCTTCGCCAATGTCGAGGCCCATCCATCCGTCGGGGATAGACATGCTCTCGCAATTTTTGCGCGCTGTGGTATTTGAAAATTCGGTGGTAATAATATTATCTACAGGGAGGTGAATGTTTACACCCTTTGCTTTTGCCTTGGCTAAAATTTCTAGGGCAAGTGGCATACGGTCGTCTTCACAAATAGAGGTCCCAATGGTTCCGCCCTGTGCTTTAAAAAAGGTATATGCCATACCGCCCCCAATAATAATATCTGTAGCGCGGTCTAGCAGGTTTTCAATAATTAATATTTTATCAGACACTTTTGCACCGCCAATAATAGCAGTGAAAGGTTTTTCTGAACCATGTAAAACTTTTTCGGCGCTAGCTACTTCGGCGTTCATTACAAGGCCAAACATTTTACTGCCTGGTGCAAAAAACTTTGCAATCACTGCTGTTGAAGCGTGCGCGCGGTGCGCCGTTCCAAAAGCATCATTTACATATACATCTCCTAGCTTGCTTAGCTTTTGTGCAAAAGCCTCGTCACCTTTTTCTTCTTCTTTATAAAAACGCAAATTTTCTAGTAATAACACCTGTCCAGGTTGTAGTGCAGCCGCTTTGTTTACCGCTTCCTCTCCAATACAATCGTTAGCAAACTGAACCTCTAGGCTTAACAACTTAGACAAATGCCCCACAATATGAATCAGCGAATACTTAGGCGTAGGACCGTATTTTGGACGACCTAAATGACTCATTAAAATAACAGATCCACCATTCTTAATAATCTTTTGAATAGTAGGGATGGTTGCACGCATGCGCGTGTCATCTGTAATGTTGTAAGCATCATCTAAAGGAACATTAAAATCTACACGGATTAATGCTTTTTGACCGGCAAATGAATGACTAGAAAATTGGCTCATCATTATTTTGAAATTAAGCCTGCAAAATATTTTACGGTACGCACCAACTGGCTCACATAACTCATTTCGTTATCGTACCAGCTTACTGTTTTAACAAGCTGTACATCGCCTTGCGTCATTAC
>CANHHX010000085.1 GCA_947461125.1 Bacteroidota bacterium
CTTGGCTATTTAGTGTCAACATTCTGATGTTTCAATTATATTGCATCCGCTTCAAAGATATTACCAAAGGATCAAAATTAGACCTATAAAATGAGCAGTACCAATCAGGCATATGATGAGGCTATTTTAGCGTGTAGAGACATCTTTATTAAAAAAACCAAAGATTACGGAACCGCATGGCGTGTGTTGCGTACGATTTCTGTGGTGGATCAAATATTTATTAAGGCCCTTCGCATTAGAACCATTCAAGATTTACAAACCCAAAAGGTAGGGGATACTATAAATTCTGAATTTAAGGGGATTGTGAACTATGCAGTTATTGGTCTTATTCAATTAGCACTTGGCAACCCACAAGTAGAGGAATTACCGGTGGAACAGGTAGAGAAACTCTATTTGCAATATGTAGATTTTGCACGTCAAACCATGCTAGATAAAAACCATGATTATGGAGAAGCATGGCGTGATATGAGTCAAGAAAGTTTTGCCGACTTGATACTGATGAAGCTCATGCGCATCAAACAAATTTTAGGCAACGATGGAAAAACACTGATTAGCGAAGGCATTGATGCCAACTATGTAGATATTTTAAATTACTCTGTTTTTGCGCTCATATTAATTTCCGAAGGCAAACATTAAACCCACCTGCATGAAAAAATTAAACGCACCCATTCGAATTTTTGTAGGATTGTTGTTTATCTTTTCTGGACTAATCAAAGCCAATGATCCGCACGGATTAAGCTATAAAATGCAGGAGTTTTTTGAAGTATGGGGATTCGATTTTCTAAACCCATTGAGTTTGTTTCTATCATTAGGTATGAATGTGTTAGAAGTATGTGCAGGTATTGCCATTATTGTAAACTGGCAAACCAAAAAAATAACCTGGCTTCTATTTATACTCATTGTATTTTTTACCTACCTAACAGGCTATGCACTCTTTTCAGGTAAAATTAAAACCTGTGGTTGTTTTGGTGATTGCCTACCACTTACGCCAGCCATGTCATTTACCAAAGACATTGTACTTGGTATTCTGATTGTTATTTTACTAGCAACCAATGGGGGCAAAGCCAACAAAGGTATTTTTGGAAAAATTGTACTCTATGCCGTTACCCTTGGTACCGCTGCTTTTCAGTGGTATGCGCTTACCTATTTACCAGTGGTAGATTGCTTACCTTACAAAAAAGGCAATGATATTGTAGAACAAATGAAATTACCTGTTGGAGCAATTCCCGACAGTACGTCTATCGAATTTATATATACCAAAAACGGAAAAGAACTTAGGTTTGACCAAGCCAATTTCCCAACCGATTTTGACAGTACTTATGTGTACGTAGATCGTAAAGACATTGTGGTTAAAAAAGGCAATGGTCTAGTAGCAAAAATCGTAGACTTTAATTTACAATCCATACAAGGAACGGATACAACTGCTTCCATCTTTGCAAATCAAAAACCATATGTACTTGTATTTGCAAAAGAAATGAAAGGAGCAGAAGGTTGGAAAAATTCATTTGAAACGATTTATAAAAAATTGCAGGCTCAAAATATTGAAGTAATACTTGTTACCCCAGAACCAGCTAGCGCTGCTCAACTTTTTGGCAATATCAATATTTTAATATCGGATGCTACTGTTATAAAAACAGCTGCGCGCGTAACGCCTACTTACTTTTTAATGAACGGGTCTCGCATTGTTGAAAAAGTATCAGCACCCTGTATCGACAAACTATTTACCAGCCTAAATAGCAAGTAATGATTCGCTTCATTACTAAAAAATTAGGATATGGCTTACTCGTATTAATGGGGGTTGTGGTGGTCGTGTTTTTTTTGTTTCAAGGCTTTGGTGATCCTGCCCGTTTGGTGCTAGGTCAAAGTGGTGATAGCACCACCATTAGCAATATCAAAAAAGAGTTGGCACTCGACAAACCCAAATCCAAGCAGTTTTTATTGTACTTAAATGATGTGTCACCTATTGCACTTCATAGCGTATCCGACATCGAATCTAAAAAGTTAAAGGGCTATTTTTTTAATGTGGGAGACAAACAATTAGCATTTAAAATCCCCTACCTGCGCAGGTCGTATCAGAGTAAAAAACAAGTGAGTGAAATACTCATGGAAGCCATACCAGGTACACTCTTGCTGGCATTTGCCGCCATGTTTGTGGCTACTTTATTTGGTATTTTATTAGGTATGTTGGCGGCCATTAAAAAAAACACCTGGATGGATAGTAGCGCCGTATTTAGTAGTGTACTTGGAATATCGGCACCGTCGTTTTTTATGGGTATCATTATTGCCTACTTTTTTGGATTTGTGCTCACAAAATATACCGGCCTTCAAATGACGGGTAGTTTATTTAACATCGATCCGTATGCTGGCAAGACACTCGAATTAAAAAACCTAATCTTACCGGCGCTTACACTTGGTTTAAGACCCATGGCGATTATAACGCAATTAACTAGAAGTGCCATGCTAGATGTATTAGATCAAGATTACATAAGAACCGCAAGAGCAAAAGGCTTATCAAATACAAGCATTTATTTTGTGCATGCTTTGCCCAATGCCTTAAACCCCGTTATTACAGCAGTAACCGGATGGTTTGCCGAACTACTAGCGGGAGCCTTTTTTGTTGAGTATATATTTGGCTGGAAGGGTATTGGAAAAGTAACAGTAGAGGCACTAGAAAAATTAGATTTTCCGGTAGTTATGGGAAGTGTACTTGTAACGGCTACCTTTTTTATGCTCGTAAATATACTAGCAGATATCTTGTACGTAGTGGTAGATCCTAGGGTAAAACTTACTGAATAATTACTTCTGAAATAATTGTTTCACCAAATTCCTCATTCACTCTTTCAATGATTTGATTTTTTTGGTACGTCAATTCATTTTTTAGTGGACCCACACTCGTGGTAATAAAAAGTTTTTGGTTGACGATTTGAATTTTATCAGTGTATTGTGCAATGGTTTTACCCATTAATTTTTCCCAAATTTCTTCGATCTGAATGGCGCGCACCCCATTTTTTAAATGGCTGCGTTGTAAAAACTTATGAATGGCCTCGCCAATAGAATATTCAGACATACTACAAAGGTAAGAGTTCAATCATTTGGAAGGGAGAATTAATTGCATGTAGTTGTTGTTCAAGCCTTTGTGGATGGGTATCGGAGATAAAAACCTGCCCATCAGAAGCGGTACACACCCATTGCAATAATTCATACATACGGCTTTCGTCTAGTTTTTCAAATACATCATCGAGTAATAAAATAGGGGTGAAGCCATTTTTAGATTTAAGCACTTCCCACTCAGCTAGTTTTAATGCAAAAAGTAAACTCTTGCGCTGTCCTTGTGAGGCTTCATTTTTAAAGGCTGTTTGATCCATAGTAAAAACGAGGTCGTCTCTATGTATCCCTTTTGTAGTGCGTTGCAAAATGCAATCTCTTTGAAAATTTTGTGCCAGTAGTTCATTAAAAGGCAGGGTTTGTAATGGGCTTTCATACACTAAATCAATATGATCATCGGTGGCAGCTATACGCTTGTATACTTTTGCAACAAGCGGAAAAAACGTCTTTAAAAATTCGGTACGTTTTTCAAAAATATATTGCCCATTACTTACGAGTTGGTTATTGAGCACTTCTAGTAAAGTAGTATCGATAGGTGCATGATCGGCAGCTTTGAGTAAACTATTACGCTGTTGCAATACTTTGTTGTAGGCAATTAAATGCTGTAAGTATGGAGCGTCAATTTGAGAAAGTAATGTGTCGAGATATTTTCTTCTTGCCTCGCTAGGACCAATCATCAGTTCAATATCATCGGGCGCAATCATAACAGTAGGATAGCGGCCAATATGATCCGAAAACTTTTTGTATGGTTC
The DNA here is from genome assembly GCA_947461125.1 of Bacteroidota bacterium. Taxonomy (GTDB): domain Bacteria; phylum Bacteroidota; class Bacteroidia; order Chitinophagales; family Chitinophagaceae; genus Sediminibacterium. The sequence continues at coordinate 3,858 of CANHHX010000085.1, forward strand.
GTCGTTTACGGAAAGTTCCTTTTTGTTGTTTTCCCGAACAATACAAACCACTTTATGTGGCTTACCAGCAATATCGTAATTGCCTTCCACCCTTAACCCTTCGGCACCCCTCAACACATTTTGAGCATCGGGGCGCGAAAAATAACTTTTGGTAAGACTTAAATAATAGATACTATCCAATAGATTGGTTTTGCCTGTTCCATTTTTACCACAAATACCAACAATGCGCTCCGTAAAAACAAAATCTCGACGGGCGTAATTGCGAAACTGGGTGAGGGATAAATGGGTGAGTTGGAACATCTTGGCAAATTAAAGCACTAGTTTTCAAATTATAGGCACTTTGTTTGAGGTAAACCAATTAATTTTATAAAAAAAACGGTTGAAAACGATCTTATCTGAAGCCCAGCTTGCATTAACTGTAAAAAGGCTGGCACATCAAATTTTAGAAAACAACCTTCAATTAGCAGATACGGTGCTCATTGGACTCCAACCTCGTGGTATTTATTTAAGTGACCGCATAGTACACGAGCTCATGCAATTGTTACCTCCCAGTCAAATCGAATATGGTAAATTAGACATCACTTTTTATAGAGATGACGTGCGTAAAAGCCTTCATTTAGCCAATGAAACGGATATCCCTTTTAGTATCGAAAACAAAAAGGTGGTTTTAATTGACGACGTTTTATATACAGGCCGAACTATTAGGGCAGCCCTAGACGCTTTACTAGCTTTTGGTAGGCCTTCAAAAGTGTCTTTATGCGTGTTAATTGATAGGCGATTTAGCAGGGAACTGCCCATTCAGCCTGATTATGCCGGAAAAGCCATTGATACCATCATTACCCAAAAGGTAAAAGTGTGTTGGAAAGAGCGAGACCAGGTAGACGAAGTGGTGTTATTATAACAGATCCATTTTACCATTCCATTTTTTTACATTAGCTTTGTTTTTTAATGAAACTATCTACCAAACACTTACTTGGTATTAAAGATCTCAACCGAGATGATATTCAATTAATTCTTACTACTGCAGCTCAGTTCAAAGAAGTTTTACAAAGGCCGGTAAAAAAAGTTCCCTCTTTACGTGACGTTACCATCGTAAATTTATTTTACGAGAACTCCACCCGTACTAGAATGTCTTTTGAACTAGCAGAACGTAGGCTCTCTGCGGACACGCTCAATTTTGCGGCTAGCAGTTCTTCGGCAGCAAAAGGAGAAACGCTACTCGATACGGTTAATAATATTTTAAGCATGAAAGTGGATTTGGTGGTGATGAGGCATAGTGCTTCTGGCGCCCCACACTTTTTAGCACAGCATATTCCGGCAGCTATTGTAAATGCGGGTGATGGTATTAATGAGCATCCTACCCAGGCCTTACTTGACGCCTTTTCCATGCAAGAAAAATTTGGTAAGCTCGAAGGCCTTAAAGTAACCATTGTAGGCGATATCATGCATAGTCGGGTGGCTATGAGTAACATGTATTTACTACAAAAAATGGGTGCCGAAATCACCATTGCTGGCCCCCCAACCCTGATTCCAAAATATATCCAAGAAGCGTTTAACGTACGCGTTGAATATAACTTACAGAAAGCCCTTGCTTGGTGCGATGTAGCCAATGTGCTCCGTATTCAGTTAGAGCGTCAAAATCAACCCTTATTTTCATCTCTACGTGAATACAATTTAGCCTACGGCATTAGCCGCTCCATGCTAGAAAGTATCAACAAAGAAATAGTGATTATGCACCCTGGCCCCATCAATAGAGGGGTAGAACTTGATAGTGATGTAGCCGATGGGCCACATTCCATTATTTTAGACCAGGTAGAAAATGGGGTTGCCGTAAGAATGGCGGTCTTATATTTACTTGCTAATCGAGACCAATAAGCCTTAAATTTACACCATGCGTATTTGCCTATTCCCTGGAACCTTTGACCCCGTAACCCTTGGTCATATCGATATCATTAACCGTGCACTTCCTTTATTTGACAAAATTTATGTGGGCATTGGTATCAATAGTTCCAAGTCGCCTATGTTTAGCCCGGAGCAAAGAATGGAGTGGTTTAATGAGATTTATGAAAACGAACCAAAAGTAGAAAGTGTTGGTTATGAAGGTCTTACAGTGAATTACTGTAATTTAATTGGAGCTAAGTTTATATTAAGAGGTATTAGATACGTGAGTGATTTTGAATACGAAAAAACCATTGCCGACGCCAATAGAACCCTCGACAAGCACATAGAAACCATCTTTTTAACTGGGGAGCCCAAATACACATCTGTGGCATCTACCATTGTTAGAGACATCCTTAAAAACGGGGGAGACGCCTCTCCATTTTTGCCTGACGCGGTTATCAAATCATTAAAGCGTTAATTTCCGGATTTAGTCAATAGATTCCTTCAAATTAGCTGTATTTTTGTGTTTTAATTACTATTAAAACATTCGAATATGTACCCAGCAGAGATTGTCCTTCCTATGAAGGCAGAATTAACAGACGCAGGTTTTGATGACATGGTTACAGCCGCTGAAGTTTCAGAAACATTAAGTAAACAAGGAACCACACTTGTGGTGATCAACTCGGTATGTGGTTGTGCAGCAGGCACTTGCCGCCCAGGTGTATTGATGGCAGTGCAAAACGCCACCAACCGCCCAGACCGTTTAGCAACTAGTTTTGCCGGTTTTGACATTGAAGCCGTTAATGAGGTTCGCAAGCTGTCATTGCCTTACCCACCATCTTCACCAGCCATCGCTTTATTTAAAGATGGTCAACTGGTAAACATGGTAGAAAGACATCAAATTGAAGGTCGTCCTGCGCAGGTTATTGCCCAGCACCTGATCTCGATTTTTGATGAGCATTGCAATTAATTTATCTTAATTTTGACTAGATGTGTTAGTAAGTAAGGGCTCCACGTAAGTGGAGCCTTCACTTTTAAGAACTAGCACCCCAACCAGCCTATGTATCCCAATTTATATTATGCTGTCAAAGACCTCTTTGGAATAGAAATTAACGGTCTCAAACTCGTCAATTCTTTTGGCTTTTTTGTTGCCATTGCTTTTATATCTGCATCCGCTGTTTTAAGTGCAGAACTTAAAAGAAAAGAAAAAGAGGGACTACTCATACACGAAGAAGAAAAAATTATAATTGGAGCACCAGCTTCCATTCAGGAACTACTCTTTAATTTTTTACTTGGCTTTATTTTTGGCTATAAAATTATTGGCGCCTTTGTAGTGCCATCTGCCCTTAATGATCCACAATCTTTTATACTATCTACAAACGGAAGTGCACCCGTTGGAATTTTAACAGGTATCTTCTTTTTGATTTTAAAATGGTATGAAAAAAATAAAGTAAAACTGCCTAAGCCCGAAGAAAAAACATTTAAAATTTGGCCGCACGACAGGGTAGGTGATATTGTATTGTACGCAGCTATATTTGGTTTTTTAGGTGCTAAAATATTTCACAACCTCGAAAATTGGGGCGAGTTTGTGAAAGATCCGATTGGTAATTTAATTGCATTTAGTGGACTTACTTTTTATGGAGGTCTCATCTGTGCAACCGTTGCTATCATTTACTTTGCGCGTAAACACAAAATTGGCGTAGTGCATTTAGCAGATGCAATGGCACCAACCATGATGTTTGCCTATGCTATGGGCCGTATAGGATGTCAAGTGAGTGGCGATGGTGATTGGGGTATTGTAAACAACAAACCAAATCCTTTTTCTTGGTTGCCTGACGGACTTTGGTCATCGGTGTATGCACACAACGTAATTGGTGAAGGAATACCTATTAAAGATTGCGTAGGCCCTTATTGCAATCAACTTCCAATGCCCGTATATCCAACGGCGCTTTACGAAGTAATTGCTTGCCTTGTTTTATTTGGTGTATTGTGGTTTTTGAGAACGAGAATAAATATAGCGGGCAGGTTAGCAGCACTCTATCTTATGTTTAATGGGATCGAGCGTTTTTCGATCGAACAAATTAGAGTCAACACAAAATATGTAGATCTTCCATTTCAACCTACACAAGCAGAAATTATTGCCCTTGTACTATTTTTAGGAGGCGTATTTTTGTGGTGGAAAGCAGGTAAGTGGAACCAAAATAAACAATTAAAATAATACGATATGCCATCATTTGACGTAGCTAGTAAGGTAGACTTACAAACCTTAGATAATGCCATTAATACGGTAAAAAAAGAAATTGC
>CANHHX010000086.1 GCA_947461125.1 Bacteroidota bacterium
TACACAAACATTAGTGATTACAGTTCCTGTAAATACTTTGGTGGATGACGCGGCAACAGCATACATCAATATTCCAAAACCAGGTAATGTAAGTGCTAACGATGTAGTGCCTACCGGAACAACATACGGTCAGCCTGCACAAATAACAGGAGCAACGATCACAGTGAACCCGGATGGAACTTATAGTTTCACTGCAACAACTGCGGGTACATATACGTATACAATACCAGTATGTGCACCAGGTCAAACAACAAATTGTCCTACACAAACTTTGGTAATTACAGTTCCTGTAAATACATTAGTGGATGATGCAGCAAATGCATTTACTGGTGTTCCAAAACCAGGTAATGTAAGTGCTAACGATGTAGTGCCTAGCGGAACTACTTATGGACAACCAGCACAAATTAGCGGAGCAACGATCACGGTGAACCCGGATGGAACTTATAGTTTCACTGCAACAACTGCGGGTACATATACGTATACAATACCAGTATGTGCACCAGGTCAAACAACAAATTGTCCTACACAAACATTAGTGATAACAGTTGTTTCATCAAACACGGCACCAGTTGCAATACCGGATTCGAAAACAGTTGCAGAAGGCACGCCAGCAACAGGTACTGTATTAACCAATGATATCGACGCTGATGGTAATCCTTTAAGTGTAAGTAAGTTTACAATTGGTGGAGTAGAATATGCAGCAGGTACTACTGTAACCATACCAAATGTTGGAACTATTATTGTTAACGCAGATGGTACGTATATATTTACACCAGTAGCTACTTATACTGGAAAAGTACCTACAATTACTGTTACGATAACTGACGGAACGGAAACCGCATCAGCCTCTCTTGACATTACAGTAGTAAAAGATTCTGATAAAGACGGTATTCCTGATGATATTGATTTAGATGATGACAATGACGGAATTTTAGATACAGTAGAAAATGCTGCATGTACACCTGCTTCAATAACATGTGATACAGATGGGGATGGTATTCCAAATAGTTTAGATTTAGATAGCGATGGAGATGGATTAACGGATGTTATAGAAGCGGGAGGTATAGATGCTAATGGAGATGGAAGGGTTGATGGTGGTGTAGATGCAAGGGGTATTCCATTAGCTGCAAAAGGTGGATTTACGCCTCCCGATTCAGATGGCGATGGTAAACAAAATCCATACGAAATTGATGCCGATGGCGATGGTGTTTCTGATGCAACAGAAAAAGCGGAGGGAACAAATCCTAACGACCCATGCTCATTAAATCTAAGAAGCCAAACCCTTACACCAAGTGCATCCTGGATGATTGGAGATTGTAACAATGATAAAATTCCAAATGGGGAAGTGATGCTTGTTACAAAACATGCCTCTAAACCAATTTTGCAATCCGACGGAACTTTTAAATACGTCTATACCGTTATTGTAAGAAACACAAGACCAGAAACGATTACTAATATCACACTTAAGGATGATTTAAGTAAAGTATTTACAACGCCTATGAGTTTTGTAGTAACTGGTTACACAGCTAGTGGTACACTTATTAGATCTGTAAATTATGATGGAAGGTCAAATATTGATTTAGTAACAAATGCAAGTACACTCGTAGGATATGGAAAAGATTCTGTTACCATTAGTGTGACGGTTAATCCAAATGGTTTTGTTGGTGATGTAAATAACATAGCAGACGTAACAGCATTAACCAAGTGGGGAAATGTGAATAGACAGTCTATTGACACCGTTTTATCTGGTGGAAGAGTTAGTGGTGCTGGACTTGCTAATAAAGTGGCTATTCCAAGAATTGATTTAGTAATTGCTGGTGGTTTTTCTCCAAATAGAGATGGTACCGATGATAAGTTTATTATTTTAAAACCAGGTGGCACAACCATTAAATTACAAATCTTTAATAGATGGGGTAATGTTGTTTATCAGAACAACAATTATCAAAATGAATGGGATGGAAGAGGTATAGGTAATATGTTGGGTCAAGATTTACCTGCTGGTACCTACTATTATTCTGTGATGGCAATATTGCCTAGTGGAGAAGTAAAGAAATTTGCTGGACCAGTAACCTTAATTAGATAATTTGAAACGTATGAAATTTTTAACAAGGACATATTATTTTTCTTTACTGATAGTAGGGTTGCTACTGGCACAGGATGCAGTTGCTCAAACAGAGCCCATGTATTCGCAATACATGTACAACATGCTTTCAATCAATCCTGCTTATGCAGGTAGTAGAGAAGTATTGAGTATGAATATGTTTCATAGAAAACAGTGGGTAGGAATTGCTGGCGCACCACAAACCACATCTATTACAATGGATCAATCTTTTAATGATAAAAAAGTAGGGCTTGGGATTCAGATGTATGATGATAGGTTAGGGGTAGAAAAAGCACAGGGGGTTAATGCTATGTGGAGTGCAAGGGTTCGAATTTCAGAAAATGGTATTTTATCGGGAGGTTTACAATTTGGTGCCATGAATTATAGGGCAGATCTTACTAAAGTTGAAAATAGATTTACGCCAGGTGATCCGGCTTTTACTCAAAATTATAGCAAGTGGCTTCCTAGTGTTGGCATGGGTCTTTTTTACAATACCGACAAGTTTTACATTGGGGCATCGATGCCTAATTTATTGCGTAGCAGATTGGCAACTTTCGAATTGATTAATTCTGGTATTCAAAATGTAAATGACTTTCATTTTTTTGGCACCATGGGTTATGTATATGAGATTAACGAGCAGGTTAAGTTTAAACCATCTGCCATGGTTAAAGTAGTTTCTGGTGCACCTATTCAATATGATTTTAATGCAAATTTTTGGCTTAAAGATTTGATTGGTGTTGGTGTATCATACCGAACCAACGATGCTGTATTAGGAATGGTTGAATTACAGGCAAATAGGAATTTTAGAATCGGTTATGCGTATGATATCCCAATTTCTGATTTGAAATTATATACCATAGGAACGCATGAAATCATGCTCAGGTATGAGTTTAGTAAGGATAAAACCAACATTAGATCAACCAGGTATTTTTAAGATTTTTGAAACCAAGTAACATGACCAGAGTTAAATTATATTCTTTATTCACTTTTGTTTTTATTGCTAGCCATTTTTATGGATTGGCACAAGTGGTAAAGCAAAAGCCCAGTCCAAAGCAGTCTTTGCTTACCCTTGCTAGAACTGAAATGGGTCAGTTGCGTTATGCCTATGCTATTCCTTTTCTAAAAAAATATATTAAAGAAGGGAAGGTTGATAGTGCCAGTTTATCTATGCTGGGTCAGTGTTATAAAATGCAAAATAGGTTTGATAGCGCTATTTATTTTTATCAAAAATTGGATTCATTAATGCCTATTCAGTCAAACGAACTAGCAGAACTTTATGCAACTGCTGGTAATTATGATCATGCTATTCAATCCTACCAGAAGTTAATTTCTTTGCAAACTGATATGTCAACACCCTTATACAGTATGTATGAGCGCAGATTGCAAGGCTTTTTAAACCGTTCAAAATATGATAAGGATTCTTTGGATTATAATGTTAAGTTCTTAAGTATCAATACGCCTTATAACGAGTTTGGTGCTGCTTTACTCGATAGTGGTTTTGTGTTTGAATCAAATAGAGCTAAAAAAGTAACCAATTCAAATGAGTTTGGATGGGATGGTCTTCCTTTTACAAAATTATATTACCAGCTTACTACAAATGGTATCGATTCTGATAGTATCATATATGCCAATTGGAAAGAAAAAAAGATTAGTAAAGGTATTGCAGATAAAACGCCCGCTCTTGTTAATGATAACCGGTCTTTACAAAATCAATTTGATTTACAAAAACTAAGTGGTGCACCCAAGGTAGAGTCTCCATTATTTGCGCCTGGTTTTGCAGGTAACTATAATTTTGGTTCAATTTCGTTTACAGCAGATGGAATGCAAGCTTTTTTTACGCGCAACCAAACAAATGCAAAAGGTATTAAGCAATTAGAAATATGGAGTACTAAGCGTGTAGCGAATGGATGGACAGCACCTATTAAATTATATTTTAACAATCCGGCTCACTCATATTTTCATCCTGCTATTACACCCGGAGGTGAACGCTTATTTTTTGTAAGTGATCAGCCCGGTGGTATTGGTGGTACAGATATTTATTATGTTAACAAACGAGAAGACGGTAGTTGGGATGCCACTGCTAATGCAGGTGCTGGTATCAATACCGCTGGCAATGAACTTTTTCCAACCTTTTATGAAGGTAATTTGTATTTCAGTTCCAACGGCCATGAAGGGTTAGGTGGCTTGGATATTTATAAATTTGAATCTACTGGCGTTGAAAATTTAGGTAAACCCATCAATAGTGAAAAAGATGATTTAGTGTTCAGTGCAAAAAATCAAAAAGGTTTTTTCAGCTCCAACAGATACGGAAGTGACGACATATTTTCTTACGCGTATAAAATGGCAACCATCTCTATTAGCGGAGAAGTAACCATTGATAGTTTGAAAAAGCCTGGGTTAGTAGTTAAATTAATTTCGAAGGGTACGGATGGTTACAAAGCAGGTACTGTAATTGATAGCTTGGTTACTGGACCAACTGGCAATTATGCATTTAATGTTAGACCCAACCGCGAATACCAATTATTAATTGAAGATGGAAACGGGAACAAGTCTGTACAAGATATTGGCTCCAATGGATATGTTAATTTAAATAAGGATTTAGGACAATTTAATTTTATTACGCCTAAAAAGGAAGAGCCTGTTATTGTTAAACAAACTAGAACATTTACTTCTGTTATTGATTCTTTAAAGTCTGTCACCAAAGATTATATTTTAGTGCATCATGACTTTGATAAAGTAAATATTATTAAGCAGGACAAGAAGATATATAACGAATTACTAGACCGCTTACAAGATTTACGAGGTGTAACCATTGTGGTTGTTTCCGCAACAGATTGTATTGGTACAGATACATACAACGAAGCATTGTCTAGTAGAAGAACACAAAAAATCAAAAAAGACTTGGGGAAATACGGAGGTAATGATTTTGTGTTAATGCCAATTGGTGAAAAGCAACTTGTGATGGATTGTTCAGAGTTAGATAAAGACAAGAACAAACAGGTAGAAAACAGGTATAGTTATGTATTTGTAATAAAATAACTTTAACCCTCCTCTATCACCTTAAACCTGGTAAACATATCTTCGGAATACCATTTTTCTTGGTGTGTTTTTTTAATCACTTCTTTGTGTAGTGGAAGTTTATAGGCAAAACTGCGCATTTGTTCTTTGGATTCCCAAATACTAAAGGTGGCTTGTTTTATAAATGGCACTTCGCCAATGCCCACCGATGTTATAAATCCAGGAGCAGTGGCCATTTGTTCAGCAATGGCGTCTACGTGTGCCCAAAATCTATTGAGTCCCGAAAGTTTTATAGTGGCTCTTGTAAGCACAGCTATCTTTCCTTCATAATCCGATTGTTTAGGCAGGTCGCCAAAAACTTGTTTGCCATCCCATAGTCCGTGACCTTCGATAGGTTCTAACTCATAAATGGTGTTGGTTGTTTTGAATATTTTCCACCACCATGTAATAAATGATGGGGTAGCTATTGGGGTGTCATACACTTCTAGTACAGCCCATCTTTTCCAATCGGGATTTTTATCGAATGTTCCGTTTTTACCGGTACCCATTAATTTCCAAAATCGTAGTTCTTTTGACAGCCATAGAGGAAATCTAAATAGTGCCATGGATAAAAAACCAGCCCAGCCAAACCAGTTCGGGTAAACAACAATCGAGAGTCTTACATACATATGTTAAATGGTTTGTGGGCAGTTTATTCAGCGAATCTTGTAAATTGCTGTTCAATTTATGAAAAGAATCCAAAGTATCTTATTTCTTATTTTTTGTGCCCTGGTTGTGCGGGGTAACACACAATCTAGCACCGATACCATTTGGTCTTATCAGATTTTAACAAAGATACAGGCCCTACAACAAACAAATACAGGTTTTCCTCCCGGTATTTTTCCATCCACTAGGGTGTATGCCTACAATAAAAATAATAGTAAAAACGACCCAAATGTATTTTTTACCGGACTCATTGTTCATACCCTCAAAAAGTACCAGAAGCTATGTACACCTTATCAGCAGGGGTTGATTCACCAAATTGTACAAGATGGATTATCATCGGTAGGGTTATTTAAAAATAAAAGTGGTAGAGATACCTATAATTTTTGGCGCACCGACACGCCTCAAATTTTTCCAAATGCGGGCTGGCTTAATACCTTTGATAAATCCCAGTCTTTACCTGATGATTTTGATGATACCGTAATTTTGCTTTGGGCACAGGAAGTTTCTAGGGAGCGCGCCTCTGCCATACACGACACCATGCAGCTGTATGTGAGTACAAAGGGTAAAAGGGTAAAAAATACGCTAACAGCGTTTGCTACATTACCTGCATATTCTACTTGGTTTGGTAAAAAAATGCCCATCGATTTTGACATGGCAGTACTTTGCAACGTACTTAGTTTTGTAAATGAATATGATATTCAATGGACGGGGTCAGACTCGGCTTCTTTACAACTAATTACAACTGCAATTCAAAACAATTGGCATGTAACGAAAGCCGATTTTATAGCCCCACATTATGCAAAGCCTGCTGTTATTATGTACCATCTTGCCCGTTTAATAAGTGCAGGAAATCAACAAAATATTCAATCCTTACTTGTATTAAAACCTGCCTTGCTAAATCAAACAGATTCGCTACTTGCGATAAGTACGGATCCACTCGAAAAAGTTTTGTTGTCAACGGCACGAATTCATTTTGGGGGAAGGCATACTGCTGTTGCAAATGCAACTCCGCAAACACATGACCAAGCTGCCATTGAACAAAGTAAGTATCCGTTTTTTATAGCCAATATGGCTTCCATGCTTCCAAATCCGGTGAAGCGCCCATTAAGTAAATTGGCGTTTGCCAAGTTCGAATACCGCTGCCCTGCTTACAACCTAGCATTATTATGGGAAAATAAGCACTTGTATGTACCTTTGTATAAATAGCAGGTTTTATGGCGGTTAATGAACAAGCATACCATCAAATTAAACAGGAGTTTGCAAATTCAAATGTTACCCTTGTAGCGGTGAGTAAACTAAAACCTGCTTCCGATATTGAGGCGCTTTACAATCTAGGGCAACTTGATTTTGGTGAAAATTATGTGCAGGAACTTGTTGAAAAGCAGGCGGTTTTACCTTCCAATATCAACTGGCACTTTATTGGTCATTTGCAAAGCAATAAAGTGAAATATATCGCGCCATTTGTACACCTGATTCATGGGGTAGATAGTTTAAAGTTACTACAAGAAATAAACAAGCAAGCGCTAAAAAATAATCGTGTTATCGATTGTTTGTTGCAAATACATATTGCCAAAGAGGAAACAAAATTTGGCATGGACGCTCCGGAGTTAGCTGCTGCACTTGACGCTGCCAAACAGTTGCCCAATGTAAACATTAAAGGCCTGATGGGTATGGCATCCTTTTCTGA
>CANHHX010000087.1 GCA_947461125.1 Bacteroidota bacterium
AAAAGAGATGGAGACCGTTTAGGATTTCCGGTTTTTGCCATGGACTGGACCGATCCAAAAACAAATGAAAAAAACACTGGATTTAAAGAGCATGGATTTTTACCAGAAGCATTTGTAAACCTACTTGCTGTGCTTGGTTGGAACGATGGTACCGATCAAGAAATTTTTAGTACGGCGGAGTTAATTGAAAAGTTTTCGATAGACCGTGTACACAAAGGCGGCGCTAAATTTAATTACGAAAAAGCAAAATGGTTTAACTCAGAATGGATTAAAAACGCGGATAACGCTTATTTAGCAACCCTTGTACAACCTTATTTTAACGAGGCTGGCATTAAAATACAGGATCAAACTTATTTTGAAAAAATAATTGGTATTACCAAAGAGCGTTGCATACTACTCCCCGATTTTATTACACAAGCGGGTTTTTATTTTGTCGCACCTTCAAACATTGATACCGCATCTATTGCCCCTAAATGGGATGACAACAAAAAGAATTTCTTTGAAGCACTTTGCGTGGCTTATGAAAATTCAAACAGCAATGATCCAGTTGCATTAGAAAATATTTTTAAAGAACTAACCGCTACCCATGGTTTAAAACCAGGCGAACTCATGTTGCCTATGCGCATTATGTTAGTGGGTGGAAAATTTGGACCTGGGGTATTTGAAATTGCCGCTACCATTGGGATTGCTGATGCCGTAGCCAGAATTAAACATGCATTAACATTATTGTAAAGTTTTGTATTTAATAAAACAAATAACTTGCATCCTATGAGTCAAACCAAACGCCCCATTCGTGTTCTCGTTGCCAAAGTTGGCCTTGACGGACATGACAGAGGTGCCAAAGTAATTGCCACTGCACTGCGCGACGCAGGCATGGAAGTTATTTATACCGGACTTAGACAAACCCCCGAAATGGTTGTAAATGCTGCACTTCAAGAAGATGTGGATGCCATTGGTGTAAGCATTTTAAGTGGTGCGCACAACACCGTGTTTACAAAAATTATGGGGCTATTAAAAGAAAAAGGAATGAATGACGTACTTGTTACAGGTGGCGGCATTATTCCAGATGCAGACATCCAAACCTTACAAGAACTTGGCGTAGGGAAACTTTTTGCGCCAGGCACACCTACCACAACCATTGCAACCTACATTCAAGAATGGGTTGCTACACACAGAAATTTTTAACCATGTACACAACACTACTTACCCATAACGACAATGGTATTTTTACTATCACCATTAACAGACCTGAAAAATTAAATGCCTTAAATGGACAAGTGATTGCAGAGCTAGAAGCGGTGATGCATGAGGTATACACCAACCCAGCAATTAAATCAGTTTTAATTACGGGTGCTGGCGAAAAATCATTTGTGGCAGGTGCTGATATTTCAGAATTTATTGGTGCTGGACCTGCGGCTGGTAAAACACTGGCGCGCCGTGGTCAAGATTTGTTTTTTAAAATAGAGAACTGTCCAAAAGTAGTGATTGCTTGTGTGAATGGTTTTGCTCTAGGTGGCGGTTGTGAACTTGCCATGGCTTGTCATTTTAGAATCGCTTCTGAAAATGCAAAATTTGGTCAACCAGAAGTAAACCTAGGTATCATGCCAGGATATGGCGGTACGCAAAGACTCGTACAACTTATTGGTAAAGGCAGAGCCCTTGAATTAATGCTTACAGGAGGTATGATTGACGCTTCTGCTGCATTTGCATCGGGTCTTGTAAACCATGTAGTAATGCCTGATCAGTTAGTTACCAAAGCAAAAGAAATAGCTGCCGTAATACAAAGCAAAGCACCTGTTGCGGTTGCAAAATGCATAGAAGCCGCTAACGCCGTTTATAACGAATCGCTTAATGGTTACGAAACAGAACTCAATGCATTTAGCGCCTGCTTTGATACCACAGATATGGTAGAAGGCACAACTGCTTTTTTAGAAAAGAGAAAGCCCGTTTTTACTGGGAAATAAGTTTGGTAGATGTTATAGGATCTGCCACTGGATGCTCCGCCGTAAAATTGTAACCCATTAAATTTGCAATGGTTTGCGCATACTGTTTTTGATAGTATTGCGCCGGCGTTTTTACCTCGCCAAGTGCTGGTGTATTTGGCCCCATCACTGCCATCCATATTTGACTAGCGCCTTCGATTTTATCGCCATGGCTGGTCCACTTTTCTTTTACCACATCTCCTCTCCCATGATCAGAAGTGATAAATATAGTGGTATTGTTTTTATACTGTGGATCCGATTGTACAAAATTCCAAATTTCTTCGAGCCATTTGTCTAATTGATTCGCGGCGTTTAAATAAGATTTGTATTTACCAGCATGTGACCACTCATCTGTTTCACCATAAGCAATATACAACACACGTGGTTTTCTATTTTTTAATGTTTCCATGGCATTAAAATGCGTAAACACATCGTAACACTCCTCGGCCCAAGGGCGGTAACTTTGCTGGTGTAATTGATTCAAAAGTTTTTCGTTAGCAGTTAAATTTTTAAAGCCAAGCGTGTCATATGCAGCTGTAACGGGCACTCCAGAGGATTTCTCATTTAAAATTCTATTAAATGCTTCCCAAGCACTAAATGCATATACTTTTCCTTTGAGTTCCGGTTGTGCATTAAAAAAACCTAAAACAGTTGTGTTTGAATTGGCAGGATGCTCGTTACTATTAATGCGCGCGTCTACATAACCTGTAAAAATTTCTGAATACCCGGGATATGAAAACCAATGTGGATTTTCGGTATTGATATTATTACCAAACAAACGGTTACCATATACCTGTCCCTTTGTAGCAATGGTATTCCAAAAAAATGGCATGATTTTTTCTCTACGCTCCTTACTATTGGCGCCACCATACTTTTTGATAAGCCCCAAACTATCGCCTTCATTAAACTGTTTTTGCCTAGCAATGGTATCGTCCATTCCTTTAAACAAATCCTGCCAACGAAACCCATCGGTGGTAACAATAATAATATTTTGAGCCTGTTGTGCACCAGCAGCTATTGAAAGTCCCAAACATAAAATAAAGAATACCTTTTTCATAAGTTTTAACGCTTTGTAGTCTCTAAAATAAGCAAAAATGTAGCGCCTACACCCTTACCTTTGCAAAAGATAACGATTCGCTAATAATTACTAAAATAGTAACCATGGAATTTAGGATTGAGAAAGACACAATGGGAGAAGTAAAAGTACCATCAGGCGTGTATTGGGGCGCTCAAACACAGCGCAGTATCGAAAACTTTAAGATAGCAGCGGACATCAACCGCATGCCCAAAGAAATTATAGCCGCTTTTGCCTATTTGAAAAAAGCAGCAGCACTCACAAACTTTGACGCAGGTGTTTTACCACAAGATAAATGCGAATTGATTGGTCAGGTTTGTGACGAAATTTTAACAGGTACCCATAGCGATCAGTTTCCATTAGTTGTTTGGCAAACAGGAAGCGGCACGCAATCTAACATGAATGTGAACGAAGTAATTGCATACCGTGGACACGTAATTAAAGGCGGTAGCTTAACCGACAAAGAAAAGTTTTTACATCCCAACGACGATGTAAACAAATCACAGTCTTCAAACGATACGTTCCCTACGGCAATGCATATTGCAGCCTATAAAATATTATTAGAAACTACTATTCCGGGTATCAAAAAATTAAGAGATACACTGGCGCAAAAAAGTAAAGACTTTATGCATGTGGTTAAAATTGGTCGTACCCATTTTATGGACGCTACCCCACTTACATTAGGTCAAGAAATTAGTGGTTATGTGTCTCAACTAGATCATGGCCTTAAAGCCATCAACAATACACTTGCGCATTTATCGGAACTGGCACTCGGTGGTACTGCAGTAGGTACAGGTATTAACACACCAAAAGGTTATTCCGAAAATGTAGCCAAGCATATTGCCAATTTAACAGGCCTTCCATTTATCACTGCCGAAAATAAATTTGAAGCATTGGCGGCACACGACGCCATTGTAGAAGCACACGGTGCTTTAAAAACAGTAGCGGTGAGCCTTATGAAAATTGCCAACGACATTAGAATGTTAAGTTCTGGACCAAGAAGTGGTATTGGCGAAATTTTTATTCCAGACAACGAGCCAGGTTCTTCCATTATGCCAGGTAAAGTAAACCCAACACAGTGTGAAGCGCTTTCTATGATTGCGGTTCAGGTAATGGGTAATGATGTAGCCATTAACATGGGTGGTGCAAACGGTCATTTTGAACTGAATGTATTTAAGCCCGTAATGATTTATAATTTCCTACACTCTGCACGTTTAATTGGCGATGGTTGTGTAAGCTTTAATGATAAGTGTGCCGTAGGTATAGAACCTATTGAAGCCAACATTAAAAAGCACGTAGATAATTCTTTAATGCTTGTTACGGCACTCAATACAAAAATTGGCTACTACAAAGCAGCTGAAATTGCACAAAAAGCACATAAAGAAGGTACGACCCTAAAAGAGATGGCCGTTAAATTAGGTTATGTAACACCAGAAGAATTTGATGCATGGGTTATCCCAGCAGACATGGTTGGTTTTTAAAAAAGATTAGAATACTTTTTTACCACCACTATATGTAGCAACAACTTTGGTATCCAATATTTTATTTACTGGTACTTGCATTAGGTCTTGTGCCAGTATAATAAAATCTGCTTTTTTACCAGCTTCTAAACTTCCAATTTCCTTTTCTAAAAAGCTAGCTTTAGCGGCCCAAATAGTCATGCCTCTAATGGTTTGTTCGCGCGATAAAGCGTTTTCGTATTGAAAGCCGCCCTCCGGAAACCCTTTGGCGTCAACCCTTCCCACAGAAGCTAAAAATGTTTTAAACGGAGAGATATCTTCTACTGGAAAATCAGTTCCGAGTGGTATCCATCCATTTTGATCCATGAGTTGCTTGTACGCATAAGCACCTTTCATTCGTTCGTTACCCAAACGTTCTGCAGCCCAGTACATATCAGATGTGGCATGCGTTGGTTGCACCGATGGTACAATAGCAGCGGCGCCAAATAAATTAAAGTCGGCAGGATTTACTACTTGTGCATGTTCTATTCTCCAGCGTCTATCATTTCCTTTTTGTAAATATTTATTGTAGATATTTAAAATTTGACGGTTGGCGCTATCCCCTATCGCATGCGTACACATTTGAAAACTAGAAGCAGCAAGTACCGACGCTAGTGAGTCGTAATGCGAAATATTGGCGAGTAAAAATCCGGTCCAATCTTTACGATCTTCATAATTGTGTAACAAGCAAGCGCCTCTGCTACCAAGGGCTCCATCGGCATACACTTTAAAACCGTTCACAAATAATTTATCGGTTTTGTAAGGTCCTCTTTTTAAATACGCGGTAAGATTTTGAGGATTATCGCTAAGCATTGCAAAAAGGCGCATGTTAATTTTTCCTTCTTGTTGAAGCGTATCAATAATATTAATATCACTCATGTCAAGACCACAATCAGTAACGGTGGTAAGCCCCTGCGCAAAACAATTTTGCTGCGCCGCTTGCAACCACTGCGTATACGTTTGTTTGGTAACTGCGGGAATAGAATTGTAAACAAGGCCTTTTGCGTTGTCAATTAATACACCCGTTAAGACGCCATTTTTTGTTTCAACCTCTCCACCTACAATGGTTTGACCTGGTTTCACGCTAGCAATATCAAATGCTTTTTGGTTGGCAATCGCTGCATGACCATCTACACGCTGAAGCACAACGGGTGTGTTAGGAAACAAAGTATTTAGTAATGCATTGGTTGGATATTTTTTACCAGGCCATTTGTTTTGATCCCATCCGCGCCCTTCAATCCAAGCAAGTTCTGGATGCGCTGCTGCAAAAACTTTTACACGCTCTACAGCTTCTTCCCAACTAGTGGTGCCAAATAAATCTACCTGAAATAATGATTTACCATATCCTACAAAATGTGCATGCGCATCAATAAATCCTGGATACACGGCCTGTCCTTTTGCATCAATTTTTTCTGGCGCGGTATACGCTGCCAGTATCTCCGCGTCTGTTCCTGTGGCAACAACAATACCATCTTTAATGGCCATGGCCTGCGCCGTAGAAAAACTACTATCTACTGTATAAATAACGCCGTTAACAACAAGGGTATCTACTTTTTTTGGACCTCCGCAGCTTGTTAAAAATAGGGCAATAGCAGCGGTAGCAAACAATGTACGTATGCGCATAGGATAAATTTATAAAAGGAAAGATAGTTTTTATTTTAGTAGTTCGCAAGGTTTTAAACCGGTATGCTTTTTAAAAGCAGCCGAAAAATGCGAAATAGAAGAGTAGCCTAGTAGCGCCGAAATATCGGTTACACTAAGGCCTTTTTCATAGAGCAAATACTTAGCGTGCTCCATGCGTTGTTGCTGATAAAAATCAAAGATGGTGGTCCCAAAAATTTCTTTAAAGCCTTTTTTAAGATAGCACTCGTTCATGGCTACTTTACGGCTTAATTCTTTAATGGTAATAGGGTCTCCAATATGTTGAAGTAAAATTTCACGGGCCTCATAAATACGCTCTCTACCCGCTGGATCTGCTAAAAACTTACAAGTAAAGCCTTCTTCTTTTTCATCGACCAAACAAGCTAAGCTGTAGAGTAAAATCTCATGCACTTTGGCATTGATAAAAATATTTTCGAGGGCGCCGGTATAACTATGATTTAATAAAGTATCCAGTACGCCTCTCTTTCTATTACAGAGTGGAAACACTTTTGTAAAAGCATTGGGATGCTTGAATGCAAGCACATCATCTTTGTAATTACTCACTTTTACATTTTGCACATAGGGGCGTAAAAAAGTGGCCGTAAAATGAAAAGTGAAGGTGTCTACCGTTTCGTGTTTACCAAAGCAATTGTTGGTAGGCAAATGCTCGCATTGTGCACAACTTTTTTCTTCACAGAAGCGGTTGCCCGAAATACAAAAACGGAGTTCCAAATAACTATTGAGGGGCTTTTTAGCGTCATAATGGTAAATAAGCATTCCCGTGTCCGATCCGGACCATGGTTGAAGGGCATAATAACGCTTCAATTGGTACTCAATAGAGCCTGGAACCTGCTGTTCTTGGCTATAAATCAGGCTCAT
The DNA here is from genome assembly GCA_947461125.1 of Bacteroidota bacterium. Lineage (GTDB taxonomy): Bacteria > Bacteroidota > Bacteroidia > Chitinophagales > Chitinophagaceae > Sediminibacterium. The sequence continues at coordinate 7,077 of CANHHX010000087.1, forward strand.
GCCTGGTTCCAATACGTTTTGGTTTGCCACTTTTAATATGTCCATCACTTGTACCATCCAACTGCAAATTTAATGTATTACAATTGACCCTTCTAAATTGTTTGCCCGCTGCCTGCATTTTTAGCCTCAAAATGGCCCTAAAAACGGTCATGGAACTGTCAAATTTATGTGGAAAACACGGCGCAAAAACGGGCCTAAAAACAGCTTATTTTAAGTAGCTTTGACCAGTTCTGATATTTCATCTAAACTCAGGATAGACAAGCATTTTATGAGCCAAGAACAATTAGATAGCAACGAAGCACAGAATAAGAATTATGGTGCCGACAGTATTCAGGTTTTAGAAGG
>CANHHX010000088.1 GCA_947461125.1 Bacteroidota bacterium
ATTCTTCCTGATCTCATAATTACATACTTGACAGTTCTGTCAAATGTAGCAGAAAAAGAGATCCCTACAAAATGAACGGTTTATTTTAGTCTTAACTATTCAATTTCAATAGATTATCGGCAAAATAAAAAGGGTTTAGGTGGTTTCAAGGGCAATTTGGCGAACCAAGCATAAATCGTCAGGAAAACAAAGAAAATGTCTATATTCAAAGTAAATACTACCTGCATGAAAAACATTGTTATTCTATTTTCACTTTTATTTGTTTTTGGATGTGATAAAAAAGAAAATGTAAATACACAAATCAGCCTAACTACAACTGATGTGTCTTCCATAACATCCAACAGCGTTGCAACTGGGGGAAGCATTATTTCAAGTGGTGGACTTACGATTACTGCGAAAGGTGTGGTATGGAGTACGAGTAACAACCCAACAATTTTACTGTCTACAAAAACAAACGACGCTGGCACAAATAGCTTTACCAGTAATATAACAGGCCTTAGTGCCGATACCAAATACTTTGTAAGAGCTTACGCTAGCAATCAAAGTGGAACCTATTATGGCAGTGAAATTTCTTTTACAACACGCGCAGCAGGCAGTTTCGCAACAGTTACAAGTGCAAATGGAAAAGTTTGGATGGACCGAAATCTAGGCGCATCAAGAGTTGCAACAAGTACTACTGATACGAGCGCTTATGGCGATTTATACCAGTGGGGACGAGGTTCAGATCAACACCAATTACGAAAATCAATACTCATTGCAACTCAATCAAGCACTGATGTTACTGGTAATGCAAACTTTATTTTACCCAATACGCCACTTACAGATTGGAGAAATCCGGCAAATACAAACTTATGGCAAGGCGTAAACGGCATTAATAACCCATGTCCTACTGGATTTCGTTTACCAACAGAGGCAGAGTGGAATGCTGAATTATCTAGTTGGACAACAAAAAATGCGGATGGCGCATTTGCTTCTCCTCTAAAACTTACCGTTGCTGGAAGTCGTGAATTAACAATCAATGGTGCAGGGGTTAGCGGAAGCTATTGGAGTAGCACTATTAGTGGTGATGGATCTAGATACCTCAACATTAGCAGTGCCGGATCATTTGTGTTAACGCACAATAGATCTTATGGAGGAAGTATCAGGTGTATTAAAGAGTAGATGAAATAAATTGGTAATTTTAAATCAATTTTCAGTTAACACTTACAAATTAAATTACATGAGGCATCTATTTATTGTTTTTTACTTTTTCTTGATGTCAAGTCAGGTTAAATTATTTGCGCAACTAGCTAAACCAAGCAGTGGCCAGATTGTAAGAATTGAAAAATTTAATTCAAAGTATGTGCCTGCCCGAAATGTAGATGTTTGGTTACCTGATAACTACACGGCTTCAAAAAAATATGCAGTTTTATACATGCACGATGGGCAAATGCTTTTTGACAGCAGCATCACATGGAATAAACAAGAATGGGGCGTTGACGAAACATTAACCCAATTGATGCAACAAAAAAAGATACGTGATTGTATTGTGGTAGGTATTTGGAATGGAGGAAAAAGTAGACATCCCGAATATTTTCCTCAAAAACCTTTCGAAGCTTTATCCAAAGAGGATCAGAAACTAGTTTACAATGCGTATAGAAGTGGTGGGCAATCAATTTTTTCGGGGCTCCCTATTTCATCGGATAAGTATTTGAAATTTTTGGTAGAAGAGCTCAAGCCTTTTATTGATAAAACCTACAGCACATTAATGGATCCTTCAAATACATTTGTGGCAGGCAGTAGTATGGGTGGCTTAATTTCTTTGTATGCTCTATGTGAGTATCCAAATGTTTTTGGCGGTGCGGCTTGCCTTTCTACACATTGGCCCGGGCTATTATCGATGGAAAACAATCCAGTGCCTGCGGTATTTTTTTCCTACTTAAAAAAGAACTTGCCTTCGCCTAAGCAACATCAAATTTATTTTGATCATGGTACTGAAACACTAGACTCTATGTATGCATCACTTCAAATACAAGTAGATGCTATCATGAAAGAGAAAAAATACCGGCCTAGTCATTGGATGAGTCGTTCATGGCCTGGGCAGGATCATTCCGAAAAGTCTTGGAAAAGCAGATTAAATATTCCAGTTACTTTTTTATTGAAGCAGTAAATGAAGCAAATTGAATGATGAGTGATTTAAAACCAGGTATCTATATTAAAAGCACCGACGCGCTAAACGGTAGTTTCTTCGAGCATACAACCATTTTAATTGTTAAACACAATAATGAGGAAAGTGTAGGGTTTGTAACTAATACACCCTTTCAAAAGTCGTTGCATGAACTCATAGAATTCAATCAGAGTAAACCATTCCCACTAATGGATGGCGGCCCTGTCGACAGAGAACACCTTTTTGTACTCCATAAGCGACCCGATCTTATTGATGGAGGCGAACAAGTTACCCAAAATCTTTATTTAGGTGGCAATATGGATCAGGTTATTGAAGCTATCAACAATAGGGGTGCCAACAATCAGGAAATTCAAATTTTTATTGGCTATTGCGGTTGGGACGTTGGGGAATTAGAAGCGGAGGTTGAAGAGGGAAGCTGGGTGCTTATTTAGCTTTTTTTCTCTTTCTACTAAAATGTAGTTCCTCATTAATTACAAAACGAAGGTTTAAAAGTTTATGTAGGTTCCCATAATCACTAATTATTTTCTTGTGTATTTTTTTAATCCCTGTGGTATCAAGCTTGTCACTTTGCAATGCTTCAAATACAAATAAATCGCAAGCTGCAGATTGTATCCAGTCAATATCTCTTTTGTATCCAATAACAGCAATGGCTCCTGTTTTTTTAAGGAAGGAATTAATTCTACGCTTGTCAATGTTTAAAGTTGAGCATGATCCAAAATAAATAATTTTACCTGTGCACTTATCTCCTAAATAGTCCGCTAATTCGGCAAGAGAATATTTGTCTTTATGTGTTAGAAAAATATAGCCTGGATCTCCATGGAATGCTAAATATAAAATTGGGTATTTTTCATTTATTGCCTTATGCTTCCATTTGTCGAGAAAATATTCAAGTTCAGATTTGGTAGCACAGTCATGATAAATATGATCGCAATAATTTTTCTTTTCAAGTAAATCTAAAATTGGAAGTACCGTTGTTTCGTCTTGAATATTTCCATGATCCCAAAGCCCTTCGATACAGTAAATACCTTTTTTCTTAATTTTTGCGTTCATTGCATATTTTTTTTACAACTACGATAAAAATACAATTAGAAAAGCTAAAGAAATATTAAAATTTGGCTTAAAAACTAGGAAAATTGATGCAAATATGGCTGCCGAATCAAGAAATCAAAATAACAGTACTGCTATTTAAAGACCAAACAAATCTTTGACTTAGCAAGCTCAATGGTTAAAGACCAGCAGCAGTAGAAAAAAAGAAAAACGATTCAATTAAAACGCATTAACACACTGTTATGTTAATGTATTGTGGTTTTAGGTTTTGATAACAAACTAAAATGTTTTGTCATTTTAATTTCGGTTTAAACAAATAAATAAAACCATGTGGGATGAAGTATTTAATATTTGCGTAGACATCATGTCTATTTTGGGAGACATTACTGGGCTTACCTATAACGAAATCAACGTAATCGTTTTTTGTATACTGTGGCCACTACATACCCTCTACTTATTTTCCCTCTCTTATAAGGCACGAAAAGCACTTTACCTTTTGCAAAAGCCTAATTCCTATCCAAAACAACTCCCCTTTTTATTTCCTGTACTAAGCCGTGTATTCAATATTAAAAACAAATAGCTATTGAGACCCTTATTAACCTGTCTATTAAATACAGTAATATATGGCATAGTACTACCGATTGCTGTATTTGCAATAGCTGACACTAATATTAAACTTTCCTGTAAATATTACTGGGGAGAAGAATACCTAAAAGGCGATTCTGGCTTTAAACTAGGCATGTGGGTTACATTTTATTTTATCACCCTCACCCTTTACTATTACCTATTTGCATTTATTAGTTTTGCATTTAATCATAAGCTAAGACCCATATCTATTGTAATCAGTATACTAATGCCCATTATATTTCATTATGATATTAGTGATTATGATTACCGAATTACGATATGCTTTGCAGGGTTTCATTTATCCTATTATGTATTGTTTTATGGTTTTGTGTGGTTGCGTCCTGAGCGGGCGATTTCTATTTTATATCGATCTTAAAATGGTAAAGTAAAGTAATAGCTTTACAAATTATTTGTTTATATAAAGTAATAGCTTTACTTTTATACATAAATAGTCAAGTTAAAGCTTTACTTTATGAGAAATAATAAACTTCAGCTCCAACAGCTAAATGAAAAATTGGCCCAATTAACTGATTTACAACATGTTATTGTACCACCTATTGGATGGATAAAAGCAATTCGTAATGGCATTGGTATGTCTATGGAACAGTTAGGAAAAAAACTTTCCATTACCAAGCAAGGGGTTATGGATATTGAAAAGCGTGAAAAGGAAGGAGCTATCACTATTAAGTCGATGCAAGAAATTGCAAAGGCCATGGACATGAAACTTATTTATGGCTTTGTACCTAACGAAGGTGATTTAGAACAAATGATAGAAACGCGTGCTATAGAAATGGCCAAAAAAATTGTAGAACGAACTTCCAATACGATGAAATTAGAAGATCAAGCAAATTCAAAAGAGCGTATTGAAAAAGCAATAAAGGAAAGAGCGTCAGAAATTATTAACAATACCCCAAAAATTTTATGGGACTAGATTTAATATACAATGATGGCCAAACTCCACTTGATGAAGACGAAAAAGAAGGTCTATTAATTAAGTCTATTGCTACAAGAGGCGAATTGGATGAATTTGAACAACAGAACATTGAAGATGCTATTCAATGGAGTTTAACAAGAAAATTTAAATCGGAACAAATCTTATCTGAAACATTTATTCTGGCACTCCATAAAAGAATGTATAAGAACGTATGGAGATGGGCTGGCGAATACCGAAAAACAAATAAGAATATTGGTGTCGACAAATTAGAAATACCCGTGGCATTAAGATCCTTAATTGATGATGCTTCGTATTGGCTTGAAAATAATGTTTATGAACCAGATGAATTTGCTTTAAGATTCAAACACAGATTGGTAAGCATACATTGTTTTCCCAATGGCAACGGACGTCACAGTCGAATGATAGCTGATATTATAATTGAAGAAATCTATCAGCTACCTGTTTTCTCATGGGGTAGTAAAAGCCTAGCTGATGAAAATGATTCGCGTAAAAAATATCTTATAGCTATAAGGAAAGCAGATAAGGGCGACTTGGAATTATTATTGAAATTTGCAAGAGCTTAAAAATTTTTAAAACGACTCCATAACGTTACTATAATTTTGCTTAGTTAGCTCTTGAAACAGCAGTGCATAATAACCATCGCCCTCATTAGTAGTAAAAACGCGCATGTGCTTTGTTCGCATACTGTCCGAATCATCAATAATAAGACGGTCTGGTTTATCAGGCCCAATGATACCCGAATTGGCAAAATACTTAGCAGCAGCATGTATTTGCGTCATAGAGACAATAAATGAAACAAGGTATAAGTTTTGAATGGTGAGTTCCTTTTTAAATTCTATGTAATGGCCCTTTTGCTCCTGAAACAACCCTGCTAACTTATTACTGATAAGCCCCTGCTTAAACCTCAAATAATCTTCATCTAATTGTTTAACAGGTAAAATAAACGTCATGAGTTTGCCTGCTGGATATTAATTAAGCTCCGTTTTACCCGGATACATTACTAATATGTTTCCTAATGAGGTAATGGCATTTGAAGCTTCTAGGTATAAAGGGTCTTTACCCAAATCCCAATAGGTGGCATCATATAATAGGGCTTTTTGAAGAGATCTATTAAAGGTGAGCCTGCTGCGAGTGCCATTTGAATTAAAAGTTTCTAACTGGCAGCCCGCTTTATCCCAAGTAACGGTATGTACTAGCTTTTGGGAAATTTGAGAAATGTAATTTGCTGTTAGCTGATTGTCTGTTTCAACAATACTTTTGGGATCAATAAAGCCATAGCCCATAGACTCAGGTAATTGAAGACCATTTTTAGAAGTGTAAGCGATTTGCATACTGGTATGATTTTAAGGTTATTAAATCACACCAAGAACTAGATAGGGATTACATTTTATTGTGACTGTAAGTCCTCATCGTATTACCACCGCGGAGTGTTGCTCTCGGTTGGTACCCAGTTAAGGGTTCTTGATGATAGGGCGAAGATAGAAAATTTATTGAATGGAGGCGGTTGAAGTTTAACAGGTACTTAAAAAGGGGCATTCATAAAGAAGCTCAAAAAAAATATTTCCGCTATTTTAATGCCAAACAAATTTATGATTTAGTAACCTGCTCTATTTGATTTTTTTTCAAATAAGCCTTAAACTGCTCATAGCTCATCTTTTCAGTTTCTTTAGCAATTTTTTCTTTGATAGCCCTGAAAACCTTAACTGTATCGAAGGTCTTTTCTATTCTAACTTTAGTCTTCATAATCAATAAATTCTTTGGGTGATCTAATATCTAGTTGAATATACCCGTTTTTTAAATTAACTGCATTATAGCCTTTAATTCTAAAAACGTTTACAATATGTTTGAAATTCCAACTCACTAGGTAATCTCCAAAAACAGATGTATCAAAGTATAACCTAGGTTTCATAATGTAAATTTAATGAAGATTGATGTTATTGCCTTATGATTTTAAGGTTATTAAATCACACCAAGAACTAGATAGGGATTACATTTTATTGTGACTGAAAGTCCTCATCGTATTACAACCGCGGAGTGTTGCTCTCGGTTGGTACCCAGTTAAGGGTTCTTAAAAAGGCAAATCATCATCGTCATACAACTGAAATCGTGGTCCATTAGGTGGATTTCCTTCATCCAGATACGAGAAAACATTGCAGTGGTAAATGTCTTTTACACGGTCATTTGACTCTTCCATAACAAGTTCTATATGGCTATCATCTACCCCACCAATAAATGAGAAACCTTTACAGCCATAATTGCATCCTTTACAAACACCGCCCTTACTATACAATCTATCGTTTCCTGTATTTTTAAATTTAGCAAAAGCCTGATCCAATAAACCTATAAACACAGACTTTTCTTTGTCGCTATACTCATGATAATCTAACAGCTCATCAATTTTACCAATGTTCATACGCTCAATAAAATAAACGATTGCCTGATATTGAGTTCTGTCCTTTAATATGTTTTCCTCAAACACTTTTTTTTGATAGGTTTCAAAAAACATACCAATGTACGC
>CANHHX010000089.1 GCA_947461125.1 Bacteroidota bacterium
ATTGATGCCATGCGTTAAGGGTAAATATTTTACATTTGCCGCTCATGATTATTTGGGCAACCAAATTATCAGGGCCTATAGCTCAGTTGGTTAGAGCACCTGACTCATAATCAGGGGGTCCCAGGATCATGCCCTGGTGGGCCCACTTGGAAAAAAAGCAGTTACGTAACATACCTCGTAGCTGCTTTTTTATGTGCATACAATTTGCATGCATTTTCGTCAGAGGATTATGATATCAGACGAGGCTATTATTTTCGAAGCAATAAAAACAAGCCAATACCATACAGGATTACAAGAATGATACCTAAATAATTTATACTTTGTTTGTTTCTTATCTTTTCTTGAATAAAACTCAACATTAAAAAACTTGTAATAGAAAGAATAATAAATTGAAAGACTCTTTTGATAATCACCGTTTTTATTATTAATGGCAAACAAAAACCAATAAGGATAAGGCAGCTAAAAACAAACAATTTGATCTTTACTTGATGTGTCATAAACTTAATTTTTAGTGATTGTAATTCATTTTGAGTACCCCATACATTGTCTATAAACTCTTGCCGATGTTGCAGAACATTTTTCATGCATTAGATAAGCTCCACCAATACCCGAAGAAACAGTAGTAGCACCAACAATTGGAGTTGCAAAAACCGATGCAACCGCTCCGCCTAATATAGAAAGACCACTTACAATTGCAAAATCTAAATCACAGTCAGACATTCCATCAACATAAGCATCACAACAATTATTTGAACAGCCTGGTTTATGTTCATTAGTAATGGGACTTACGCTAACTCTTTCGTAGGAATATAAAAACATTTTTTTTAACTCTTCCGTTGGTAGTTGTGATAAGTATGGAAATTTTTGTTTGACATTAATTAATGCCGATGCTTTTGAATTGAATAGGGCAACTAATTCATTGGGATTTCTATAACCAAATGAAGCAAATACATGGCTTAATTCTTCGGTAGATTTAATCAACTTTAAACTTTCGAACAATAAACTAGTTCTACTTTCATCGATAATTAGATTTTTATTTCTATTCAAATTTGTTATAGCTATGTCCAAATTATAATTTTCAATGAAATCTTTATCCTGGTAAAGTAGTAATTTGTATTCTTCGACAATCTGTTCATGATTCCTCTCATTTTGACTTTCTTTATTGCATCCTACAATAAGTATTGAGAAAAAAATAAAAGTTGTGACAGTAGCAATTAGGACCCACTTAGTAGATGTTGTTGTTATCATACAGTTGATTTTAGGAGAGAATGAAATATTCATTCTAAATCTACCATATTGTTAAAACAAGTCAAGACCGATTTACCGCAAAAATCATTAACCAATGGTAGCTCCCTCCTTTTGTCACCCGTTTTCTGAATCTTTGATTGATTTGATTTTTCAAATAATATGAGTAAAACTTACACTACATAATGATACCTTTGCGCCTCGGCATAAATAAGCCCCAAAATGGTGTATAAGATTCTTACTGTAATTGGTTTAGCTACTTTTGAAATTTATGCAGCAATCCCCGCCGGATTTGCTTTTAAGCTACATCCACTAGAAATATTCTCTTACAGTTTACTAGGAGGATTAATTGGTGTTTTTGTAGCAGCATACCTAGGTGACATCATCAAAAAATGGATAAGCAAGTTTAGAAAACCGAAGTCCAATAAAGTAGCGAAAGAACCAGGATTTGTCTTAAAAATTTGGGAGAAATATGGCGTTATTGGACTAGGCTTATTAGGAACGATGAGTGTGGGAGCTCCTATAAGTATTGGTATTGGAGTAGGTTTTAATGTACCTACCAATAAAATGGTATTTTGGTGCAGTATAGGCGTGTTATTACGTTGTGCAATATTCACAGCTATTGGTTATTTTAGTATCCAATTAATTTAAAACATGATTCAATGAAATCACTAGTTTGGTTATGCATTTCCCTTATTTTTTCCTTTTCTTCCATCCATGCCCAATCTATTTTAAAGTTAACCATCAAAAATGCGGAAACTAAAGAGCCACTTACAGGGGCTAGTGTAAAAATTATAACACTCAATAAAACAGCGGTAGCAGATAGTACAGGTGCTGTATTTTTCAAAAATTTATTAGAGGGAACTTACTCCGTAGTCATTTCCTATATAGGTTTTACAGAAAAGGAAGTAACCATAACAGTGCCTCAAACACCAGATACAATTCATGAAGTGTTTCTCGAAGAAAACGAAGAAGAGCAAGAAGACATTGTTGTAACTGCAACACGTATTAGCAGAACCATTACAAATACACCTACAAGAACCGAAGTTATATCTGGAGAAGAGCTTACAGAAAAAGGAAACATGAAACCCGGAGACATCAGAATGATGTTAAATGAAAGTACAGGTATTCAAACACAACAAACATCTGCTACTTCATTTAATGCAGGCATCCGAATTCAGGGATTAGATGGAAGGTACACGCAAATATTAAGAGATGGATATCCCATGTACTCCGGTTTTTCGGGAAGCCTTTCGCTCTTACAAATTGCTCCATTAGACCTCAAACAGGTGGAAGTTATTAAAGGCGCTTCCTCTACACTCTTTGGCGGTGGGGCCATAGCGGGTATTGTAAATCTTGTTTCAAAAACCCCTACACAAAAGCGTAGTTTAGATTTTCTATCTAATGCAACCTCTGCTGGCGGATTGGATCTTAGTAGTTTTTATAGTCAAAAGTTTAAGAGAGTTGGCGTTACTGTTTTTGCATCCAGCAATAGTAATGCTCCATTTGATCCTGCATCAATAGGATTAACGGCAATTCCCAAATTTCAGCGATACACAATCAATCCTCGTATTTTTTTGTACGGCAATAAAACAACGACCGATTTTGGAATCTCATACATGACTGAAAATAGAATTGGCGGAAGTATGCAGTACATCAATAATGGTGTTAAAGGATTTTATGAAAAAAACAATACCGATAGAATCACCACTCAGTTTGGGATAGTAAATCGGTTAACAGAAAACTCAACATTACAATTCAAAAACAGTTATAGCAGATTTAGCAGAATCTTGTCAACTCCTGATCATACATTTGATGCGCTACAGCAATCATCTTTTACGGAGCTCTCATGGAATAAAAAGGGACTCCATTCAGACTGGGTAATTGGAACAAATTTAATTACAGAAAATATTGCAGAAAATCCATTTATCATCAACCAAGATAAAATTGATTACCGCTACAATACCACTGGCTTGTTTGTTCAAAACGCTTGGTCAGTCAATGAAAAAGTAGTTATAGAAACTGGACTGAGAGGTGATTATGTTAATGAATTTGGATTTGAACTACTGCCGCGAATTGCAGCTATGTTTAAGCTCAATACAAATTTCACAACTCGAATTGGAGGCGGATTTGGATATAAAACTCCTACCATATTTACAGAAGAAGCAGAGCGAAGACAATTTAGAAATATTCTGCCCATTGATTTAATCAATTCAAGAAATGAAAGATCTAAGGGCGTAAACTGGGATATCAATTATAAAACTTCCATTGGGGATGTAGGAATAAGCTTTAATCAACTCTTTTTCTATACTAAACTAGATCATCCTTTAGTACTTAATAATACGGCATCCAATAAATTTGAATTTAAGAATGCCGATGGATATATAGATACGAAGGGTATGGAAACCAATCTTAGATTTACCTACCAAGATTTCAAATTATTTATAGGGTATACGTATACAGACGCTAACACTAATTTCAAAAATTCAAAACAACTATTACCCCTTACTGCACGCCATCGCCTCAATAATGTATTGATGTATGAAATTGAGGACAAACTCAAATTAGGCCTAGAAGCCTACTATATTGGAAAACAAGGTTTAAGTGATGGCAGCTTTGGAAAGTCATACTGGATCACAGGGTTTATGGCAGAAAAACTTTGGGAGAAATGGTCACTCTTTATCAATTTTGAAAACTTCACCAATACTAGACAATCAAGATTTGACAATATTTTTACAGGCAGTATTTTCAATCCTGTATTCAAAGATATCTATGCCCCCGTAGAAGGTTTTGTAGTAAACGGAGGATTAAAAATTAGACTCTAGGAAGCATTGGGAAAAAAGCACTCGTTCTTTTTTTGTAGGCTTGAAATGCTTGATTGTGCTCGTACTTTGCTTCAAGCATAGGTATTCCAGACACATAAAGTAGTAAAAAGCTGATGGTGATTGGGCTCATGATGGCCCAAATTCCATACGGTAGCGGCAATACCATTATAAAAATCCCCCACCACACTAAAACTTCACCAAAATAATTGGGATGACGCGTATATTTCCACAAACCTGTTTGCATGATATCAGATTTGTTTTGCTTGTGCTTAACAAATAACATCAATTGGTAATCCCCTATCGATTCAAATAAGAAACCAACTAACCAAATAATAGATCCAGCTAATATTAATGGACTCGTTGTTTGATTTTTTACGGTTGATACCACAATTATTGGTAAGCTAATAACCCACATAAAAAAACCTTGTAAAAGATATACTTGCAAAAAAGACCGAAGCACAAAATACTTACCCCACTCGTCTCTCCATTTTTTATACCTGAAATCCTCGGTCTTACCCTTACTTCTTAAACCAATATGAATAGCCAATCGGATACCCCAAATAATAGTAAGGATATAAACAATACCTGATTGTAATGTTGGTGTGTGGGTAAAATAAAGAAAAACTACAATGGCTACAAAACCAAGTCCCCAAGCTATATCAGCAATATCATTTCTTTTAATGAGTAAAGAAATAACAAACCATACACTCACATAACAACAAATCAATAACCCTATTTGAAAAATAGTGGCCAACATTTTATTGAAAATATTTTACAATATAAAAGCCAGCCGTACTCACGATTGCAGTTAAAACAGTACCCCAAATAATATCAATAAAAACAATACTTAATGGCCATCCCTTTAAAGTTGCCAAATTGGTAAGATCATACGTAGCATAGGTAAAAAATCCAAATAAAGCACCTAGGGTAATTGCGGATGTCAATGAATTTTTTTCTACCGCCGGCATTACCGTGAAAATAAAAATACCTATTATAAATAGGAAGTAAAATATAAAGGCAGCCGTCCAGTTTACTTGATCCGTTAAAAATCCACCAAGGTGTTTTCGGTAAAGATCTTTTGCGATAAATCCGAGCCAGGCCATATCAATTATAAAAAAAACAACAAACGTGAGTATATAACTAAGGAGTAATTTAGAGAAGGGCATACATAAATATTTTAGTTGCCATAAATTTCATCAATTTTTTTCGCAAGTTGCCAATCTTTTTCGGTAACCGTGTTTCCGGCATCATGCGTAGTGAGAATAATGTCCACTTGATTGTACACATTACTCCAATTGGGATGGTGATTGAGCTGCTCGGCTGCAAAAGCCACTTTGGTCATAAACGCAAAAGCATCTATAAAATGCTTGAATTTAAAACTGCGTTTGAGTTGATTATTTGTTTCTTCCCACATAGATGATTATTTTCTTATTTAGTAAATATACCTACTAAGAAATTAACCAAGGTATAATTATCTAGCAATTTTTTACTACTAGAATCGTATATTTAAGGATAAAAACAAATACAATGAGCATCCATAAAACGATCCTACTCGCCATTAGCCTCTTTGCATACACTGCAATAACAACCACTATTTCTGCGCAGGACACGGCTAGCATTTATAGAAAACTAGATTCAATAGCAGTGATTGATCAAAAAGTAATGATGCCCATGCGTGATGGAATTAGATTAGCCACTGATATTTACCGCCCCAAAGGTGATGGTAAATACCCCATTGTTTTTTCTCGTACGCCATATAATTTTAATTCATGGGTAGATGGAAAAATGACAACACGCACTTTAGAAGATGCTTACCAAGCAGTGAGCAGAGGTTACGTTTATGTTGTTCAAAATGAGCGTGGGCGATTTTTTTCTGAAGGAGATTGGGATATTTTAGGTACGCCCATTACCGACGGATATGACGCACTTGAATGGATGAGTAAGCAAACATGGAGCAATGGTAAAGTTGGAGTGATTGGTTGTTCTTCTACTGCCGAATGGCAGATGGCTGTTGCATCACAAAATCATCCTGCCCTAGCAGCGATGGTAGCGCAAGGTTTTGGAGCAGGTGTGGGTAGAGTAGGTAAATTTATGGAGCAGGGCAACTGGTATAGAGGGGGTGCGCAACAATTGTTATTTACCCCTTGGTTATATGGTACCCAGCACGATCTAATGGCACCAAGGCTTCCAGCCGGTATTCAACAAAAAGATTTGCAACGCATTCAAAAGTTTTATGACATGGCACCTGAAATGCCAAAAGTAGATTGGGCACAAGGATTAAAACATTTACCTGTTTTAGATATCATCAAAAATGCACAAGGTGCAAATGGCATTTACGAAAAAATGGCCGTAAGAAAACCCAACGATCCAGCTTGGTTTAATGGAGGGCTTTATCACGACAATATGCCATTAGAAGTGCCTGCATACTGGTTTGTAAGTTGGTATGATGTATCATCAGCACCCAATATTGCACTCTTCAATCATGTAAGAAATGCAGCAAAATCAAAATCGGTATCCGATAATCAATACTTAGTTATTGCGCCTGTTTTACACTGCTCGTACAAGCGTGCTACAGAAAATACAATTGTGGGTGAAAGAAGTGTAGGCGATGCCCGATTAAACTATGATGAATTAACCTGGGGTTGGTTTGATATGCTATTAAAAGGTGCGCAAAATAATTTTAAAAGCACGCAGCCGCGCGTTCGTTACTACACAATGGGTGCCAACAAATGGCAACAAGCAGAAAGTTTTCCATTACCCAACACCGATATAAAAAGTTTTTATTTATCAAGTGCAGGAAAAGCTAATACACGAAATGGCGATGGCGCATTAACACTAACTGTGCCTAATAAAGATATGCCTGACGCATTTACCTATGATCCAATGAATCCGGTCAATTCATATGGTGGCAATGTTTGCTGCACAGGCAATGCGG
>CANHHX010000090.1 GCA_947461125.1 Bacteroidota bacterium
CAATTGGCCACAAAAATAACTGAATTGACATCAAGGCGGTGGTTAAAAATTAGTCAAATCTGCTTTATTTTGGTTTTTGAGGCCAATTTTACGCAATTTGTTGATTTTTAGGCAAATATCCCGCTGCATAAGTGATAATTCCGGCAAGGCTTTTGGCCCCAATTTTGTCCATAATTCTAATGCGGTAGCTCTCAACAGTACGTTTACCAATTTTTAACTGACCGGCAATTTCTTTACTGGTGAGTTCTTTACAGATCAATCCAATAATTTGTTTTTCAACTTCCGTAAAACTGATACTTGCATTGTGGTTTCGGACCGTGGTTTTTTGCGCAATAATTTTTGAAAGCCTTTCGGTAATACTCTGAGAAAAATAAGCATTGTGCTGATACACCGAATTGATAGCACTCACGAGTTCTTCATGAACAATATTTTTAGACAAAAAACCCATGGCACCCGCTTCAATCATTTCAATGATTTGTTGGTCTTCTCCAAATGAGGTGAGTGCAATAATTCTGATGCCCGGATATTTGGCGCATAAAATTTTTACTGCTTCGGTGCCCGTAAGGTTGGGCATTTTTACGTCGGTAATAATAACATCAGGCGCGGTAGAAGCTACCAGCGCAATTAATTGTGCGCCATCGGCGGCTTCGCCAAGGATATCTATGCCAGAAACGCCTGCTAGCATTAGCTTTAAGCCTTCTCTAAAAATACGGTGATCATCGGCAATAACGATTTTGATTTTTTTACTTAGCATAATTGAGGGGAGTTTTAATTTGATAACGCACACCTTGCTGTGGCAAAGTGTCTATAATTATTTGACCACGAAGAAGTGCAACGCGGTTAAAAATATTTCTAAGTCCAGAGCCCGTAGCCGTAAGCGCTACTGCGTCTTTATCAAAACCAATACCATCATCTGTAATAGATAGGAAAAAATATTTATCGTCGATAGATGCATGTATCCAAACATTTTTTGCATTCGAATGCTTTAATGCATTGTTTAAGATTTCCTGAATGATGCGGTAATGATGCAACCAGTGGTCTGGTTCCGATTCGGGTAACACCCCACTTAATTCCCAGTATACTTTTATGTTGCCTAGTTTATTGACAGTGGTTACCAGTTCTTCTACACCCCAGCAAAAACCAGCTGCTAGTAACTGGTTGGGCACAATGGCTTCACTCATAACACGCATTCGTTTTAACACATCATCGATATGCGTGGCAGCTTCTTTTATAAGTTGCCTGTCGGCGGTAGATACGGGATTGATACTACTTACCTGAAGTCTAATAACAGATAGTAACTGACCAAAATCGTCGTGAAGGTCGGCGGCAATTCTTTTACGTTCTTTTTCGGCGGAGGTGATTTCGGTGGTAATAAGTTGATGTAATAGGTTTTTATTTTTTTTGTGGTAGAAATAAATCACACAAATAAATAAAAGTATAAAGACACCGAGCAGCGGTATGGAAAACAAAAGAAGCGTATAAAAGCTGGGCTGTTCCGACATGCAATAATTTTATTATTCAATTTGGAAATAATAAATATCACTTCCTAATTATTGCTGACAACTAGACGCTATTACATTGCCTCAAAAAAATATTACATTAGTGAAACCCTTATTAACAAAGGACATTAGGTGTTTATACCTGGTCTAAAAATTACTAATCTAAAGGACGGATCCAAATATTTCTAAAGCTTACTGGGCTACCGCCATCAAATCCATGATCTTGTAAATAAAAAGGAAGCTTCGCCGGATGTGCTTCATATACAGCTGGACCAACCCACTGAATGGTTCCTTTTATATCTACATTGTTTTGAATAAGTACACCATTGTGTAGTACGGTAAATCTTCCTGGCACTTGCACTTTACCATCGGCATAAAATTGTGGTGCGGTAAAAATGATATCATAGGTTTGCCACTCCCCTGGTTTTTTAGTTGCATTTACAAGTGGAATATGTTGTTTGTATAAAGCCCCTGCTTGTCCGTTCACATAGGTTTGATTGGTATATGAATCCAGTATTTGAATTTCATACTTACCCATAAAAAACACACCACTATTAGCGCGGTACTGTCCCGATTGCTTGATTTCTGCAGGAGAGCGCCATTCGATATGGAGTTGACAACTACCAAAAGGCTGATTGGTTTCGATGGCACCAGATCCTTTCACCACAGTTAACGTGCCGTCTTTTTCTATTTTCCATCCTGCCTTACCACCACCTAAACGGTGCCAAGCATCTAAGTTTTTACCATTGTATAATACAATAGCATCGGAAGGCGCGTCGGAAGGGGTTTTACCGGGTTCTACTTTTGTAGGCTTCGGTTCCCAAATTTCTGTTTTAGCCGCTTCTCTATTTAAACTGTCTTCTCTACTTTGTTGCGCAAACGCATTTGTTGTAATGAGTGTTACACCAAGTAACACTGCTATCATTTTTTTCATCCACTTAAATTTTTGGAATGCTATATCCGTTATGGTACACAGCCGATAAATATTTTGCGTTTACTGCTGCGTCGGTAAATTGTTTTTTTGCATGATCCCACTGTAATTGTTTGCCACTGCGGTGTGCAATGTTACCCATCTGACAAATGGTAGCCACTTTGGCTCCTTCTTGAATCGAACAATGTAGCTTAGAAAAATCACGCGACTTTACCACTTCTAAAAAGTTAATCCAATGTTTTTCTACACCATTATCTACCGATTTATTGAGTGGCACAATTATTTTATTAGCGCTTCTTGATTCTTCAAGCACTTCCCAACCATTTCTATTTAAAATAAGTGTGCCGTTATCGCCCTGAAATGCAACGCCATGGTCTCTTCCATAGTTACCATTGGTAATACCCATGGTTTGTTCCCAAGACACACTGAATTTATCAAAACCATAAAGTACGTTTAACATATCGGGGGTTTCGCTTGCAGCGTTAGGCTCTGCGTATTTACCACCCACCGCAGAAATGGTATTAGGCGCTGTTTCTTTCATACCTAATAATGCATAGTCCAATAAATGCACACCCCAGTCGGTCATTAAACCACCTGCATAATCCCAAAACCATCTAAATGAGTAATGGAAACGGTTGCGGTTATACGGTCTTAACTGAGCGGGACCCAACCATGTTTTATAATCAACGCCTGCTGGAACAGCCGCGTCTGGCTTAGGCGCCATCGGTGTAGATTGAGAATAGCACCACACTTTAATATTTCTGATAGCACCTAATTTTCCGGTATGTACAAAATTTACAGCGTCACCAAAATGTTGTTGGCTGCGTTGCCACTGACCCGCTTGCACCGCTCTTCCGTACTTTTCTTGCGCCGCCACCATGGCGTTACACTCTACAATAGAATTGCCTACTGGCTTTTCTACATAAATATCTTTTCCGGCCTGACAAGCATGAATCATTTGAAGTGCATGCCAATGATCGGGCGTACCTATAATAACAACATCTACGTCTTTATTTTCTAGTAGTTTTCTATAATCCGAATAGATCGCAATTTTAGAAGTATCAATATTTTTAGATTTTAATTCTGCAATACGGCCATCAATTACTGTTGTATCAATGTCACAAAGTGCAGCAATCACAACACCTGGAAGGCGCATGGCAGTAGCGGCGTTGGCCCATCCCATTCCATTAAGTCCTATCACACCAATGTTAACACGGTCGGAAGGCATGACGCTGTTTTTAAAATAGGCAAAACTTTGGTTACCCAGTGCAGATGCAAGAACAGAGCCTCCTGTTAAGAGTCCTGCGTTTTGTAAAAAATCTCTTCTAGTTGACATGGCAAGCGTTTTAATTGAAGCATAAATTAAAACGTTTTTTGCATATCTACTAAATTATTTAACGCTTTTTGTGACCCGGTCTTTGCTTAAAATTACCACGACTTCTTTGCTTAGGTGCATATTCCGGTGTTTCGCCAAATTCGGGTGGAACGGTACCTTTTGTAACTGGGGCACCGAGTAATTCTTCAATGGCTAAAAACTTATATTGTTCCTGCTCACTTACAAGCGTGAAAGCCGTTCCAGTAGTGGCTGCGCGCGCGGTACGGCCAATGCGGTGAATATAGTCTTCCCCATCGTTTGGAACGTCGTAATTTATAACAAGGTCGATTTCTTCTATGTCAATACCGCGGCTTAAAATATCGGTGGCTACGAGTATCGAAAGCTTGTGGTTTCTAAAATCTTGTAGTACCTGCTCTCTTGCTTTTTGATCCAGGTCCGAATGAATTTCTTCGGCAGCAAGTTTAGCGCGTTTTAATTCTTGTGTGAGTTGTTTTACATTTTGTTTTTTAGAACAAAACACAATTACATTTTTGTAAACATTACTCCTAAGCATGTCAGTGATGATTGGCACTTTTTGTGGTTCGTACACAACAAATGCTTTTTGTATGATTTGCTCAGGTGGTTTTGAAATCGCGATATTTATTTCTACCGGATTGGTTAAAATTTTTCTGGCAAGGTCACGCATTTTTACAGGCATGGTGGCAGAAAATAAAAGGTTTTGTCGTTGCTTAGGTAAAAATGAAATTATTTTTTGAATGTCATCGTTGAAACCCATGTCTAGCATACGGTCTGCCTCATCGAGCACTAAATATTTTAAGCCTTTTAGTTTTACATAGCCCATGTTTAAATGAGCAATCATGCGGCCCGGCGTACACACCACAATATCAACACCGGTGTTTAATGCTTTTTTTTCTGCAGCAAAAGAACTGCCATCACCTCCACCATATACGGCTATAGAACTTACATCTGTAAAATAAGAAAGGCCCTCTAAACTTTCTGCAATTTGAATGGCGAGTTCACGTGTTGGAACAATAACCATTGCATTGATATCGTGTGAGTCGTGTTGCGTGGTTAATAAACGGTGTAAAAGCGGTAGTAAAAATGCTGCCGTTTTTCCAGTGCCCGTTTGCGCAGCAGCAATAATATCCTTTCCTTCTAATATGGGAACCATTACCTGTTGTTGCACCGGCGTTGCCGTCTCATATCCCATCGCATCAATACCATCCAGTATCCGCTGATCCAACCCTAAATCTATAAACTTCAAAATAAAATATTTAATGTGTCTATAAACAAAGATAGGGCTTATTACGGCCCTATCTGATAATCTATTGTAATAGCGTTTGCTTTATAGCTTTTCGTAAAGGGCGCGCAGTTTTTGACGCGTCATTATTGTTTCCCAGTTTTTACCAAGTGCGTTTTCCAAAAGGGGTTTTAAACTTAATGAAATATCGATCATGGTATTAAAATCTTGATCCGATAATCCTGCACAAATACCCACCGGGATTTCAATGTTATTTTTTTGAACCATGAATTTAAATTCTTCAACACCTGCTGGATAATATTCTTCTAAATGATTCATCACAATACAATTTCCAATACCATGTTTAGTGCCAAGTAAATAACTTAATCCATAACTCACTGCGTGCGCAACACCCACCTGACTATACGCGATACTCATACCGCCTGCAAATGATGCCATCATTAATTGTTCATCACTTTCATCATCCCAAGTATTTTTTTCTACAAAAACTTTTCTGCAAAGGTCCAGTGCTTTTTCGCCATAACTTTTACTGAACTCATTTAAATAAGTACCTTCTAATGATTCGATGCAATGAATATAACAATCCATACCGGTGTAAAAACGCTGGTTTACTGGTGCGTCTTTTGCTAAATCTGGATCCAGTAGAATTTGATTAAACGGCGTAAAATCAGAATTCATACCCAGCTTACGCACAGGACCCGTTAACACCGTTGTTCTACTCACTTCGGCGCCCGTACCAGATAAGGTAGGAATACCCACTTTGTAAACGCCCGCTTGTTGTACGAGGTCCCAGCCCTGATAATCGGCCGATGATCCAGGGTTCGTCATCATAAGTGAAACCGCTTTTGCAAGGTCCATAGTAGAGCCACCACCAATTCCTACAATACCACTTACGCTACCAAATTCTTCACGGAGAGAAGCCGCCAAAGCGTCTACCTGCTTGGTTTTAGGCTCATGTGTAACGTCTGCAAAAACAATTTTATCTTTTCCTGTGAGTGGAATTCTTTGCACGAGCGGCTTACCTTCAAAAAAGTGATCCACTAAAAAAATCATGGGGGCATCACCCTTTCTATTGGGTGCTAATATTTCATCAAGTTGATTAAAACTACCGCGTCCATACACCACATAGTCAACCATTTTAAAATTTCTAAAACTCATATCGCTTTGTTTTATTTCAGATAATTATTGTTGTAAAAGCTTGGCTGCTTTTTCTAAGTCTTCGGGCGTATCAATTTCTACACCCATATAATTGGTTGTAACCATTTTTATAGGTACGCCATTTTCTAAATAACGTAAACATTCAATTTTTTCTGCGGCTTCCAGTGGCGTCATTTCCCAATTGGTAAATGCAAGCAGCGCTTCTTTTTTAAAAGCATACACACCAATATGTTCGTAATAAGTGATGGCAGTTTCGGTACTTCTAGGATATGGAATCACGCTTCGCGAAAAAAATAAGGCATTGCTATTTTTATCGATGGCCACTTTTACATAATTGGGATCTTCAATATTTTGTTGTGAGGTAAGCACTTGCATCAGCGATGCAACGCGCACATTTTGAGCACTATCTTTAAATACTTCTAGTAATTTTTGAAGGGGTTCTTTTTTTACAAACGGCTCGTCACCTTGCACATTAACCACCACGTCAATATCTAAATCAGCAATAGCTTCGGCAATTCGGTCGCTACCACTTTCGTGTGAACGAATGCTCATAATAGCTTTACCGCCATGATTGGTGATTTCATCAAAAATGATGGTGCTATCCGTTACTACAAATACATCCGAAAAAAGTCCGGTGGCTACCGTATTATCGTAGGTGTGGCGAATAACCGTTTTATCTCCTAGCGGCTGCATGAGTTTAGCAGGAAAGCGCGTAGCAGCATATCTAGCAGGAATAAAAGCACAAATTTTCATGAACATCAAATTGTGATGCAAAGAAACGGCATATTTAATAATCTGTCTTCACCGATTTGTCAAAAG
>CANHHX010000091.1 GCA_947461125.1 Bacteroidota bacterium
GAAATCAAAGGGTTCAAAAGTTTTGCTGATAAAACAGTGGTAACATTTGACGAAGGGATCACTGGGATTATTGGGCCCAATGGTTGTGGTAAAAGTAATATTATCGATAGCATTAGATGGGTTATTGGTGAGCAAAAAATATCGGCGCTGCGAAGTGAAAACCTCGATGCACTCGTTTTCAATGGTAGTAAAACAAGAAGTGCGAGTGGACTCGCAGAAGTGAGTTTGACTTTTGAAAACACTAAAAATTTACTCCCTACCGAGTTTAGCACGGTCACTGTTACGCGTAGGTTTTATAAAAACGGCGAGAGCGAGTATCGCCTCAACGATGTAAGTTGTCGTTTAAAAGACATCCATAATTTGTTTTTGGATACCGGTGTTAGTACCGATAGTTATGCCATCATCGAACTTGGTATGGTGGATGACATTATCAAGGATAAAGAAAATAGCCGCCGAAGAATGCTTGAGCAAGCAGCGGGTATTACCATTTACAAAACCAGAAAAAAAGAAGCAAAAAATAAATTAGACGCTACTGAGCAGGATTTAGCGCGTATCGAAGATTTGTTGTTTGAGATCAACAACCAATTAAAGACCCTCGAAAATCAGGCTAAAAAAGCGGAAAAATATTTTGAAATTAAGGGTGAGTTTAGAGAAGTATCTATCGAGCTTGCTAAGGCAGCGCTCGAAGGCTTTAACATTACCTACAAAGAGCTGAACGAACAGCAAGACCTTGAGGTAAACAAGCGCGTTCAATTAGAAGCAGAGATAGCAGTAGAAGAAGCGGCACTTGAACAAGAAAAAGTAGGATTTATTGAAAAAGAGCGTGCCCTTCAAAGTATGCAGGGTGCTTTTAACGATTTACTTCAAAATTTACGTGGTAAAGAAAATGATAAAAACTTAGCCACTCAAAAATTACATTACCTAAAAGAAAAAGAAACCAATTTAAAAGAGTTTTTGGACAAGGCAACTGGTCAAGTAAAAACTATTGGTGATTCTATCGAATACACACAAATTCAGGTTGGCGATGAAGAAGCAAAATTAGCGGAGTTGCAAGACGCCGTAGAAAATGCAAAGCTTGACATCGAAAATAAGCGCCGTAATTTTGATGAGCGACGTTCTGGTGTAGACGCCCTAAGAAATGAGTTTCAACAAATTCAGCGTAACCAGTTTGATGCCGAAAAAAAGGTTGCCGTTGCAGATACGTCTATTCAAAACCTACAACGTGCACAAACACAGTTAACCGATGAGCAATCTCAACGCGCGCAGCAGCTAACACAGTTACAAGAAGCACTTGTTGAAAAAGAAGGATTATTAGTAGACAAGCGTAATGCTTTGGCTGACTTGCAGGCGCATCAAGAAAAAACGAAGTCTAGTATTTTTGAAACGCAGCAAGCGCTTGAAGTACTTCGTTCTGAGCTAGCCGAAGAAAATAGAAAATTAGACGCTAAGCGCAACGAATACAACCTACTTAAAAGTTTAATTGACTCGATGGAAGGGTATCCGGAGAGTATTAAATTTTTACATAACAATCCAGATTGGAACCATTCGGCTCCTATACTTTCTGATATCATTTATGTGAAGGAAGAATTTAGAGCAGCCGTTGAAAACGTTTTGGAGCCTTACCTAAACTACTACGTTGTTAATAATTTACAAGAAGGGCTGCAAGCGGTTCATTTATTAGACGCCAATCAAAAAGGTAAAGCCAACTTTTTTATGTTGGATAAGTTTGCCGATTTCAGATCAGAAAGTTCACAACCGGCTGGCACATTTGCTGCACTCGATGTAGTAGAAGTAGACGAGCAATACAAAAAATTAGCACAGTACCTTTTATCGAATGTATACATCGCCGAAAACGAAGATGCTATTAACAATAGTAATGGCGCCATCGTACTCGAAAAAACGGGTAAGTATGTAAAAGGTAAATACACATTAACTGGTGGTAGTGTTGGTTTGTTTGAAGGTAAAAAAATTGGCCGTGCTAAAAATCTCGAAAAATTAGCAGAAGATATCACCGATCAAGAGTCTGTGGTTAATTTATTAAAATCAGATATTCAGTTTAAGCACAATGAGGTTATTGCTTTTAATGATCAATTAAAAGAAGGCAATATCAAGCAAACAGAGGCTGAAATTAATCAGCTTACCAACGAAGTTTTTGCGGCTAAAAATAGAATTGAAAATTTACAGGCCGCAAGCCTAACTGCTACAGACCGCCTCGCAGATATTGAAGCCCGTTTAGGAGATGAACATGATGCCATTTCAGAAACGCGAAATGCATTAACACAGCTCAATCAAGATTTACAAACAACAGCACAGCAAGTTAGTTTAGTAGAGCAGGATTATCAATTAGCTGAGCAAGCATACAACGAAGCTTCTGCTGCTTACAACGAAACCAATATTTCGTTTACGCGTCAGCAAAGTAAGATTACTACACTCAAGCAAGAGTTGTTATTCAAAGAAAATCAGTTAAGTGAACTCATTGCGCAAATCGATTCTAATACTTCGCAGTTATCAGAAGCCTCTACCGACATCGAAGAAGGTGCTGCTGCGCTTGCTGCGTCAGAATTACTTTTAGTGGAACTGATGCAACAAAAAGAAGTAGAGGAACAAAAATTAAATGAAGCAGATCAGGCTTACTATAACTTAAGAAACGCACTTCAAGAAAAAGAAAGTGAACTCCGTTTAAAGTCTAAGAGTAAGGAAATGATTGATCATTTGGTAACAGAAATCAAAGACAAATTAAACAACTTGAAATTGCAGTTAGCCGGCATGAAAGAACGCCTAAGTGTAGAATTTAAAGTTGAACTAGATGATATTTTAGATCAGCCGCGTACTTCTGAAACGCCACTTGAAGAACTGCAAAGCACTTCGGAGCGGATGCGTAAGCGCCTCGAAAATATGGGAGAGGTTAACCCTACCGCTATTGAGGCCTACACCGAAATGCGTAAGCGTTACGACTTTATATTAGAGCAAAAAAATGACCTTGTTTCTGCTAAAGAATCTTTACTTCAAACCATTCAGGAAGTGGAAGCTACTGCGAACCAACAATTCCTTGAAACCTTTAATAAAGTAAGAGAAAACTTCCAAAAAGTATTTAAAGCTTTATTTACCGAAGAAGATACCGCCGACATGGTACTTGTGGATCCTACCAACCTGGCAGATACGGGTATTGATATTGTGGCTAAGCCTAAGGGTAAACGTCCATCATCTATTACACAACTTAGTGGAGGAGAAAAAACATTAACGGCTACTGCATTATTATTTGCTATCTATTTAATTAAGCCAGCACCATTCTGTATTTTGGATGAAGTAGATGCGCCATTAGATGATGCCAACGTGGGTAAGTTTACGCAAATGATTAAGAAATTTAGCGACAACTCACAGTTTATTATTGTAACACACAATAAGCAAACCATGGGTGCGGTAGATGTTATTTATGGCGTAACGATGCAAGAACCAGGGGTGAGTAAACTTGTTCCCGTAGACTTTAGAAGCCTCACTAATTAAAGCGGTTGTTAAGGTCGGTTTTCATACTCTACTTAATTTGTTTTGGGTGTTATATTTTATTTACACGCCAGCCAGATTATTTTGATGGAGAAAAAGCGCCCGCAACAATTCAAAACGTATACGATTCAGCAACTAAACAAACCATTCCTGTTGCTATATATCAAGCAGGAGGGAAGTGGCACCATACCGATGCGCGATATTTTTTGAGGCCTATTAAACTTGGGCAAAAAGTAACTGTCATTTACGAAACCGCAACGCCCGAAACTGCTGCTGTATATGCCTTTTGGGGATATTGGATAGGATGGGGTGAATTGTTGTTTTCGGTCATTGGCTATGCGCTGCTACTGCAAATTGCGTATTCGGTTACCACAAATCCTAACGCTCAGTCTTTTCAAGAACAACTTAGTTACAAGCCAGAAAATAAACGCAAATACAACGACTAAATTTATTTTATGAATCCGCTCGCCTCAAGCTTTTTGCAACTCGTTACCATTATGGATGAATTAAGGGAACAGTGCCCTTGGGATAAAAAGCAAACCATTGATACGCTCCGCTCCATGACCATTGAGGAAACCTATGAGCTAGCGGATGCGATTACGAGTAAAGATTGGGATGGTATTAGAGAAGAACTTGGAGATGTGCTGCTGCATATTTTATTTTATGCGCGCATTGGCAAAGAAGAAAATAAATTTCAGTTACAAGAAGTGATTGATGGGATTGCAAAAAAATTAATTGATAGGCATCCGCATATTTATGGCGATGTTAAAGTGGAGAACGAAGAAGACGTTAAACGTAACTGGGAAAAACTAAAATTAAAGGAAGGGAAAACCTCGGTACTAAGTGGCGTACCCGTATCCTTACCTGCTCTTGTAAAAGCAACACGCATGCAAGTAAAAGCAAAGCAGGTAGGCTTTGAATGGAAAGAAACGGCTGAGGTTTGGCATAAAGTAGAAGAGGAGATGGGAGAGCTTCAGGAAGCGGTTGCAAGTGCCGATGTTTCAAAAATAGAAGATGAGTTTGGCGATGTGCTTTTTAGTCTCGTTAACTATGCGCGTTTTGTAGGTGTAGATCCAGAATCGGCCCTCGAAAAAACAAACCTTAAATTTAGAACCCGCTTTATGTATATGGAGGCGCAGGCCACAGCACAGGGAAAAAATTTAGGAGATATGACATTAGCTGAAATGGATGTGCTTTGGAACGAAGCCAAAACCAAATAGATGCAATTTTAATCTTCAACGTCCAAATGTCTATTTTCTTTTTGCTTGCTGCGTAGCAATCCATTTTTCAAAGGTATCCAAAGTATAGCTACTCAGGTTGTTCTCTTTGGTTAGACCCGCTTTTTGAGCCACTAAAACGCCATACTTGCAATCTTCAAAGCCTTCAATGGCATGCGCATCTGGATTAATGGATATAAGTACGCCTTTATCAAGCGCTTGTCCAATCATACGCCAATCAATATCTAAACGGCGAGGATGTGCGTTTAATTCTATAACCACATTATTAGCAGCGCAGGCGTCAATAATTTTTTGATGATCTACGGGGTATCCTTTACGGCTTAATAATAGTCTGCCAGTCATGTGCCCCAGTATATTGGTGTAGGGATTTTCAATGGCCGTAATAAGCCGTTGCATCGCTTTTTCTTCCTGCATTTTTAAATTAGAATGCACAGAGGCAATAATTAAATCAAAGCTTTGAAGGATAGCCGGTGCATAATCGAGGCTTCCGTCATTTAAAATATCGCTTTCTATGCTTTTAAATATTTTAAAGGGCGCTAACCTAGCGTTTAACTGATCAATTTCTTTGTGCTGCGCCAGAATACGGTCTTCTTGTAAGCCGCTTGCATAAAATGCCGATTTTGAGTGATCGCTTATCACTAAATATTCAAGTCCTTTTGCTTTTGCAGCCGTTGCCATTTCTAAAAGCGTATTGGAGCCATCACTCCATTTACTATGGCTATGTATAATGCCTTTAATATCGGTGGGTACAATAACGGTTGGAAGGCCCTTACTAGACGCTGTCTCAATAATGTTAGCGTCTTCTCTTAAATAAGGCTCGATATATGGGATATTGGCCGCCTTAAAGATATCTTCTTCTGAAATATAGCTTTGATCAAGCCCACCGGGCACCAATTCGTTTATTTTTTCTAAAAATGAAGGGGCACAACTGGTTTTAAATAGGGTGGCAACCAAATTTTGGGTGTCAACGATATGAAATCCAAGGGTGCTATTTTCTGGAGAAGTAACTTCTAAATAACCCTGGGTACTGGACTGAATTTCGAAATTATTTTCTTGAAAAAAACTTTCTAGGGGGGCTAATTCTTGGTCCGTTACCCACTCCAAAATGGTAATCACCTCTTGTTGCTGTCTAAAAGCACCCGTTACAAAAAAGCTCGATTCATTAAAATGTTCGGTCCATTTTTGTTGCAAAAGTTCCACCACGGGTTCCATTTGCGCGTATAAAAAATTACCCTGTGCATTTAAATAAAATTCTATGGAGGCTTTTATATTGTCCTGCGTTTTTTCGCCAAAGCCTTTGTATAAGGTAAGTCGGTTTTCTTCACAAGCATATAGAAGTTCACCCAGTGTTTCAATTTCTAATTCTTTCCAAATGGTTGCAATTTTTTTTGGACCAATACCTTTAATGCGCAGCATCTCTAAAATACCTGCGGGTGTTTTTTGAATATAGTCCTCTAAAATTTCGAGCTGTCCTGTTTCTAATTGCTCAATTATTTTTTTACCGGTAGTTGCACCAATGCCACGCTGCGAAAAAATGGTTTGCGGATCCAGGCTAGACAATTCTGTTTCTAATTTGTCTATGGTGAAAGCCGCGCTGGCATAGGATTTGGCTTTAAAAGCGTCGTCGCCATGGATGTCCATTAATTTGGAGAGGAGGGAGAAATTATCTGCAATCGCTTCGTTGGTCATGGGTATGAAATTGGGTCTCAATATAGCACAAAAAAAAGTCCCGCAGGATTGCGGGACTTCTAAATCTATTTTAGCTAAAGCTAAACTAAGATTACTTCTTTTTAGCAGCCTTCTTAGGAGCAGCTTTCTTAGCAGCCTTCTTAGGAGCAGCTTTTTTAGCAGCTTTCTTAGGAGCAGCTTTTTTAGCAGCCTTCTTAGGAGCAGCTTTTTTAGCAGCTTTCTTAGGAGCAGCTTTTTTAGCAGCTTTCTTAGGAGCAGCTTTCTTAGCAGCTTTTTTAGGAGCAGCTTTCTTAGCAGCTTTTTTAGGAGCAGCAGCCTTTTTAGGAGCAGCTTTCTTAGCAGCTTTTTTTGCAGTTGCCATGTTTTTTTGATTTAATGGTTAGTAAATAATACATTAAAAGTAAAAAATTATTTCAAACTACAAAAAAATATTTTTTTAAGCTGTTTGA
>CANHHX010000092.1 GCA_947461125.1 Bacteroidota bacterium
ATGATGCGAGTGCTATTTTTACAGATACCACAACCTCTGCGGATGGTGCTACTAATTTTTCGTATCAGTGGAACTTTAATGCAGGTAGCCCCGCTATTACACCTGGGCCTACTTTTACACCTGCGCAGCTAACGGCAAAAAATCCTGCTGTAAAATATAATAAATCCGATGTGTACAGTGTGTCTTTACAAGTCACTTCTTTTGGATGCGTTAATACATTAACCAGCAGCTTTACTGTTAACGGTGCCAACCCTACACCCAAATTTGATATTATAGCGCCTGCTACACTGTGTAGTAATGATTCGGTACAGATTAGAAATTTATCAGAAGTAGATTTTGGAGATGTTACCAGACTTGAAATTTTCTGGGACGCTAGCGATCTCACTAAAAAAACAATTGATGAAGCACCTTTCAATGGCAAAGTATATGCTTTTCGTTATCCAAATTTTCAAACACCCGCTACTAAAAATTATTCCATTGCTTTAAAAGCATTTTCTGGTAATGCCGCTAGTTGTAGCAAGTCTATTTCTACAATAGCCGTTCTCAATCAAAGTCCAAAAGTAACCTTTACCACTTTGCCTGGCATTTGTAACGAAGCAGTACCCCGTCAAATTACACAAGCAAGTTTTGATACGAACGTACCGGGCAGTTTTGCCTATTCAGGTACTGCGGTAAATGCAACAGGTGTGTTTAATCCTGTTACTGCGGGTGTGGGAACTTACCCCATCAAATACGTGTACACGTCGAGTGTAATAGGTTGTAAAGACTCTGCCACACAAAATATTACGGTATGGCCTTCACCTACTGCTAAGTGGGGTGCAGGGCTTCCTAGTTGCGAAAAAAACAACCTTGTATTTACAGACAGTTCCGCAGCCAATTTTAGTAAAATCGTTTCTTGGGCCTGGGATTTTGGAGACGGAACTACATCGTCTAAAACTACGGGTGCGGTCTTCAATAAAATATTTGATACCACTAAAACTTATACCGTTTCTCTTAAAGTAACCACCGATAGTGGTTGCGTATCGGTACTTAATACACAGCTTGTAAAAGTTAATCCATTGCCTAAGCCTGCTTTTAGTTTACCTAGCATTTGTTTACCGGATGGTAATGGCACTTTTACCAATAGTTCCAGCATTACAGATGGTTCAGAAGCTAGTTTTAAATACGTTTGGAACTTTGGGGATCCTACTAATAGCACAGGTTCAACAAGCAAGGATCCAACCCACAAATACAGCGCCGTAGGCCCCGTAAATGTAAAACTCATTGTTACCACAAATAACAACTGTATTGACTCCTTAACGCAGGTTTTAAATACCATTTATCCGCAACCAAAAGCAGCTTTTACCATTAGCCCCGATAGCATTTGTATGGGTGATGTAGTAAACTTTACGGATCAGTCGGATGGCATCACAAGCCCTATTAATAAGTGGGTATGGGATTTAGGACAATCCGATGCATCTAGTGTTCAAAACCCAAACAAACGTTTTAGAGACTCTGGTATTTTTACCATCAAACTATATGGTTTTAATGGACAAAACTGCGTGAGTGATACCGTTTCTAAAACGGTTACATCCTTCCCTTATCCGCACCTGAATTTAGGACCTGATTTGAAAATACTAGAAGGAGGTACCGCGCTGATTAAACCCGCATTTGTGTTTGGCAATAACCTTACCTACAAATGGAAGCCTGCACTTTACTTAAACAGTGATACCGCAGCCGTGCCGCGTACCACACCACTTGGTGATGTTACCTATACCTTAGAACTTACAGGGCAAGGTGGTTGCATGGTAACGGATGATATTTTTATAAAACTATTACTCGCACCAGAAGTACCCAATGCATTTTCTCCAAATGGGGATGGTATCAATGACAACTGGGTGATCAAATATTTAGAAAGCTACCCTGGTGCAACCATTGATGTGTACAATAGATACGGTCAACCCGTATTCAAATCTCTTG
Source organism: Bacteroidota bacterium (assembly GCA_947461125.1). Taxonomy (GTDB): domain Bacteria; phylum Bacteroidota; class Bacteroidia; order Chitinophagales; family Chitinophagaceae; genus Sediminibacterium. The sequence continues at coordinate 1,960 of CANHHX010000092.1, forward strand.
GATATGATAAAGCATGGAATGGACAGTACAACGGAAATCCTTTACCCATTGGTACTTACTACTATATTATCAATCCTAAAAATGGACGAAAAATAATAACAGGTTCGGTGACGATACTAAAATAAATAACAGAAATTAAATTCGCAACAACCCGGCTTTATATAGCGTTGTAACCGGTTTGTTGTCCCAGAAAAGTTCAAAATCTTCGAGCCCCGCAGCTTCATAACTTTCTTTAACAGCTGCATACGTCATACCAGTATTTACGCCAATCGCTAAGGCCGTAAGTGTTTGGAGTAGCCACTTCCCTTGCGCTGGATCTATCGCAATATGTAAAGGCGCTTTATTGGTTTGAAAAAGTAAATTCATTTCCTCCCACTGATTGCCTTTTTTAGAACGCTGTACAATAGTTGACTCCGGTGTTCCGCCTAACCAAATGACTCTATAATTAGTAGTACTATTATAATCGGGTGTTGCTAATGCAGTAGCAATATACTTAGGATCAATGGTGGTTTTGGGTGTTTTAAAATCAAACCATTTATGTAGCGGAAAATCAAAGCAAGCACCATGCATGTAATTGAGTAATGCTTTTTTTAATCCATATCCAAAAAGTTCATGCTCCGCACCTGTTGGATCAATATGAACAATATCGTTGTTTGCAAAAGTGCCGATTTCGTTTGTTTGTTTGATCACTTTATACTTGTCAGGATCTAACCCCACTGGGCTATGCGCTGTCATGGTAAATAAATGCCAAAATGCAGATTGCAATACCCCCGTTTCAAAAAGTTGACGCACCATTTCTAGTGAATCAATCGTTTCTTGCTCTGATTGTGTTGGGAAACCATACATCAAATACGCATGCACCATAATACCAGCTTCTGTAAAATGCTGGCTTACTTTTGCTACTTGCGCTACTGTAATTCCTTTATCAATGAGTGCTAAAAGCCTATCTGATGCTACTTCTAGCCCACCACTTACCGCAATACATCCCGCAGATTTTAGTAACTGACATAAATCGCGGGTAAAACTTTTTTCGAACCGTACATTAGCCCACCAACTCACCACTAATTTTCTGCGAATTATTTCAATCGAAAGCGCTTTCATTAAAGATGGTGGCGCAGCTTCATCCACAAAATGAAATCCAGTTTGCCCCGTTTGCGCAATCAATGTTTCCATCCTATCCACTAGTAATGATGCAGTAACAGGTTCATAGGTTTTAATGTAGTCGAGTGAGATATCACAAAAAGTACATTTACCCCAGTAACATCCATGCGCCATAGTTAATTTATTCCACCTGCCATCACTCCATAAACTATGCATAGGATTGACTACTTCGATAGCAGAAATATATTTGTCGAGCAATAGTCCAGAATAATCTGGCGTACCAACATTAGCTTGTTTATAATCAGGCCAAATAGAATTATTGATATAATTTACTTTGCCATCAACAAGTGTAAAACAGCGCTTTAATTCGGACGCAGTTATCTTACCATCCAAATGGTTGATCAATACTTCGAGCGGTGCTTCGCCATCATCAAGTGTAATAAAATCATAAAACTCAAACACACGTGGGTCAGATAATGAGCGTAGCTCGGTGTTTGCAAAACCACCCCCCATCGCAACTTTAATAGATGGATAATTCTTTTTGATATATTGCCCGCACCTTAACGATGTATATAAATTTCCAGGAAAAGGAACCGACAAACAAACAAGTAGAGGATTTACCCGCTTAATATAACTTTCAAGTATGTCTAATAAAATAACGTCGATATAAGTTACTGGCGCATTGAGTGCCGCATACAATTCATCAAAACTATTCGCAGATCTTCCTAAACTTTCGGCGTATCTACTAAAACCAAAATAAGGATCAATGGTGTCTTTAATTAAATTACCCAGGTCTTCTAGGTACATGGTAGCAATATGCTTGGCCTTGTCTTGTTTACCCATGCTACCAAATGCATAATGTAAATCATCCATTTGCTCAAAGGCACTGGCTTCAGGTAAAAATTGTCGTGTAGCAATTAAATGCGCAAGTGTAGGTTGCTTGCCTTGTAAAAAAAGAATAACGCTATCAATGGTATTAATGTAGCGTTCTTTAAGTGAAACAATCCGCGCACAATTTGCGTTAAACGAGCCAGCATGCGAAGCCTCAATAGCTGTAAATAATTTAATAAGCCCCTCTTTACAAAAAATAGCCAGCGTTACTTCTATACCCAGGTCTGCCTGCTCACTTTTAATATTTTTAGTATTAAAAAAGCCTTTTAAATACGCAGTAGCCGGATAGGGCGTATTGAGCTGCGTAAATGGTGGCGTTACTAATAATACAGGTGCATCCAAGGGTTTCTAATTATGGAGTAAAATTAGGGTTATTTTTTCTTGGCCCCTCTTTTGATAGGCTTCTTGTATTTTTTTTGCATCACATCCCTTCTACTCGTTTTTACATTTGATTTGCTGTTTTTAGCAGATTTTTCATGAAAGGCAGGACCCGCAGTGCTCACCACTTTTTTAACTTTCTGAGAAATTTCCTTCATGATAACCTTAGGGATTTCATCTTCTGTTAAAACAGCCGAAATTTCTACATCAGTAGGTATAGCAACCACCGGTACCTGATACTGCATCAGCGATTCGATCGCTTCTAGTAATGGTGCTTCTTTTTCGGTAGTAAATGTTATAGCAATACCCTTTTTATCAAATCTACCCGTTCGCCCTATACGGTGGATATAATTTTCGGGAACATCTGGGGTGTCAAAATTTATAACGTGTGTTACTTCTGCAATATCAATGCCTCTAGCTACAATATCCGTTGCAATTAAAAATTGATAGGTGCCATCTTTAAATAGACGCACAGTATTAAAACGGTGATTTTGTTCTTTATTAGAATGAATTACACCTACCCTACCTTCAAATTTTGAAGCAACAGATTCAAACATTTGATCTGCTAATTTTTTGGTGGCTGCAAAAATGAGTACTTTTTGCATGCTCGCATCACTTGTAATTAAATGCGTGAGCAAATTTACTTTAGTGTTAAAATTAGGAACTTGGTATAGTTGTTGTTCTATATTTTCAAGTGGTGTTCCGGCTGGTGCTGCTTCTATGATTTCGGGTGCATTAAAAAAAGTGTCCATGAGTGCTGTAACCTCAGGCGTAATAGTTGCAGAAAATAAAAGATTTTGCCTTTTTTGAGGAAGCAAATCCATAATATTTTTAAGCTGGGTACGAAATCCTAAATTAAGCATTTCGTCCATTTCATCAATCACCAATTTTTTAATGTACTTGGTTTTAAAAGCACCATTCATCGCTAAATCATACAGCCTTCCGGGTGTTGCTACAAGTACATCCGCTCCTTTTTCTACTTCAATTTGTTGTGTATTAATATTAACGCCACCATACACACCAATGGCAATTAAACTCATATAACTAGAAAGCTTATTAATAGTTTCAACAACCTGAGTAACAAGCTCTCTTGTAGGAACCACAATTAATATTTGAGGATCTTTATTTTTATCAAATTTCCACTGACGCAAACAAGGGAGCAAATAGGCAATGGTTTTACCAGTCCCTGTTTGCGCAATACCACAAACGTCTTTGCCCGACATGGCCACAGAAAACACTTTTTGCTGAATGGTGGTTGGTGTTGTATAACCAAGGTCATCTAGGGCTGAAAATAGCGCTGTATTTAAATTTAAATCGTTGAAAGTCATGAGAGCACGAAGTTAGCGCTATATTTTAAATATCTAAGCTATTGGTGGATCTATGATTCTATAATGATATCATACTTACCAAGAAGCCCCATCGCCCCTCGCACCGAATGTTTTGATTTTTTAACTCGGTTTGTATCCATATCAATGGTGTAATTATAGGAAGTAGTGAAATCTACTTTTTCGAGATTAGAATTGTCAAATTTTGCATGTAGTAAATCGCAATCATCAAATTGAGCCGTGTTTAAATCGGCATTTGCAAAATCTACCGATTTAACGGAACACTTTGTAAAGCGCATCCCTTTTATTTTGGTTCCGTAAAATGAAGCATTATCGACAATGCAGTTATTAAAAGAAACATCTAGTCCGTAATCTTTACATGAATCAAATAAAATACCAATGAGTTTGCAACCCACAAAATGCGTATCATTAAAAACAACCTGATTTACTTTTACAACACTCATATCACAATCTGTAAAAGTGCAATTGATAAAGATGGATCCTGCTAAATCGATTCCAATAAAACCACATTTTATAAAACTGCAATTTTCATATTCACCAGTTGTAAACGGTTGAACCTGAAAATCAATTTGCTCAAACTCTTGGTCTTCGGTTAGTTTCATGCTATAAATTTTTGAAGGATGGCCGTCACTGCGTTCCGGCATCCTGAGTGGGGGTTGAGTAACCACAAATTATTCCATTTGCTTCGCAAATGAACAATCTTTTGTGTCTTAATCGTTCAGGAATTCAAGCGGGGCTTAATTCCTTCACTCATAAAACACAAAAGCCTCAGCTTTCGCTGAGGCTTTATTTGTGGTTGTCGGGAAGACAGGATTCGAACCTGCGACCCCCTGGTCCCAAACCAGATGCGCTACCGGCCTGCGCCACTTCCCGATTTTGTAGTTTGCCGCTTTTTTAAAGTGCGGTGAG
>CANHHX010000093.1 GCA_947461125.1 Bacteroidota bacterium
CCTGTTATGTTAGGTTCTATGAACATGTATCAAATAAATTTGTAGATTAGACGTTAAATAGGAGCGGATACCAGTCCCATTTAAGACCCCAAATGTATTACATAGAATGGAAAGAGTTGGTACGTTAATTCATAAACTAAAAGATCTTTTTGATCAAGGCGCTGGTAGCGAACAGCTAACGGCAGCTGCTCAATTGCTTTTATCCGAACTTGAAACGACTAAACCTCCTATGTTAGAGCCTGAAAAGCCCAATAAAATGGGGGTTTCGGTAGTCATGCCCCGCGTTAACAGAATGGCTAAGCCAGAACAGCTCATTCAGGCTAAATTGCCCTTAGACATCCCAGACGACGCAACAAAAACGGCTCCCATTGAAATTCCGAATATGCCTGTTAACCAGGAGCCCATAGCATTTGTTGCAACATCAAAAGGACCCGCTATTTCAGAAATGAGTAGCGGTTGGTTGTTTGATACTGCTACCGAAATTCCAACCCTAGCGCTTCAGCCAAAGAAAAATGAATTTGCAGAAATCAATCAGTTGATGCAGTCGATTCATTCGATGCCGGTACTCAACGAAAAACTAGGTGCCAATCAAATTGAAATTGGAACCTTACTAAATAATGAGCCCATCAAAGAATTAAAAAAAGGGATTGGTATCAATGATCGTTTTTTGTTTGTCCAAGAACTTTTTAGGGGGGATGAAATTATGTATGAACGTAGTATCAAAACTATTGATAGTTTTGCCATTTATCCGGAGGCTCAATTTTGGATACAGCGTGAATTAAAATTAAAAATAGGTTGGAATGAAGACAGTGCTACTGTTAAGCATTTTGATCAACTCGTTAAAAGACGATTTTCCTGAATGTAGTGTATGATTTTTTCGGAAGCGCCCTTGTGTGCTTGCACAAAATCCCCTGCAATTTGTCCCATTTTTTTTCTTTCGGCTTCGTTGCTAAATAATCTATTTGCAACCGACTCAAAATCCAATGCATCTTCGATACTGATGGCGCCACCTGCGTCAACAAGTCCTAAAGCTTCTATATATTTATCATACACAGGTCCAAATAAAACGGGCTTATAATGCACGGCTGCTTCTATACAATTGTGTATACCATCTGCGCCAAAACCCCCGCCAATAAAGGTTATAGTAGCATAGTGATAAAGCTTACTAAGCATGCCTACATTGTCTATGATGAGGGTATTAAAGTTTTGAGGGGCAATACCAGGCCTGTTTAACTGGTTTATATAGTCAGAATACAGTACTGCATTTTTATACAGTCCTAAGCAGTTTTGAAGCCTTTGATGCGTGATGTCGTGCGGCGCAATAATGAATTTTATAGTTGGGTTTGTTTTTTCAAAATGAGCAATGGTTTCATCATCCTGAAACCAGGTGCTTCCTGCTACAAGTACTAAACTATTATTGCAAAAATGTGCGATTGGATCGATGGGTAAAAAGGCGTTGGCAATTTCAATCACTCTATCAAATCTAGTATCCCCACCAAGGTGTACTTCATTATTGATTCCTATTGAATGCAGTAAAGACTGTGAACTTTTGTCCTGTACAAAAAAAGCGGTAAAACAGGAAAGAAGGTTTTTATAAAAGTTACCATACCATTTAAAAAACAATTGATCTTTTCTAAAAATACCGGCAATTAAAATAGTAGGTACTTGTCGTTTTTTTAAATCTGTAAGATAGTAATGCCAAAACTCATATTTTACAAATAGGGCAATTGACGGTTTTGTAATGTTTAAAAATTTGCGTGCATTAGCCGCGCTATCCATGGGTAAGTAAAATATATAATCGGCACCCGAATAATTTTTATGGACCTCGTAACCAGAGGGCGAAAAAAAAGTAAGTAGGATACTATAATTTGGGTACTTCTTTTGTAGCTCTTCTAAAACCGGACGTCCTTGTTCAAATTCGCCAAGTGAGGCGCAGTGCATCCAAATAACTGGTTTTGTGTTAGAGGCTAAGGCTGCTGCTATCTGCTTAAAAATTTCTATTCTACCCCTGTGCCACTGCTTTGCTTTCGGATTCACAAATCCAAGTATCCATGCGGCTATTGGATAGATTCCAATGAATATGCGGTACAGAAAAAGCAAATTGGGATAATTTATACTGCAAATAAACAAATTAAAGCCCATTTCCCCATTTTATATACTAGAATAAGGTTCGTTGTAATGCATCAAACAAAGCCTTTTTTGCAGTAATTTTGGCCCTATAAATAAAGGCACATGAGACCCATTCAGATGGTGGATACCAAAACCCAATACCTTCAAATTAAGGACGAAGTAGATGCTGCCATTCATGCAGTACTTGATAGTGCCGCCTATATCAATGGTAAGGCTGTTCAAGACTTTGCTGCGTCTCTTTCAAGTTATTTAGGGGTGAAGCACGTAATTCCATGTGCAAATGGAACCGATGCCTTACAAATTGCCATGATGGCCATTGGACTAGAACCCGGTGACGAAGTCATAACTCCATCCTTTACCTATATCGCTACCACCGAAGTAGTGGCACTTTTAAGGTTAAAGCCAGTTTTTGTAGAAGTAGATCCTATTACTTTTTGTATGGATCCAGCTGCATTAGAAAAAGCCATTACCCCCAAAACAAAAGCCATTGTACCGGTTCATTTGTATGGTCAGGCGGCTCCAATGGAGGAGATTTTACGTATCGCTAAAAAGCACAATTTATATGTAATTGAAGACAATGCGCAGGCCATTGGTTGCTCCTATACATTTTCTGATGGTACCGTTAAAAAAACGGGAACTATGGGGCATATTGGGGCTACCTCTTTTTATCCAAGTAAAAACCTCGGTGCATTTGGCGACGGCGGTGCATTGTTTACAAATGATGACGTACTTGCAAATACTTTAAAAACGATAGCCAACCATGGTCAAGAAAAAAGATACTACCACGACATTGTTGGTTGTAATTCTAGACTTGATAGTATGCAAGCTGCTATTTTAAATATCAAATTAAAACATTTAGACCGCTACAATCAAGCAAGGGCAAACGTTGCAACATTTTACAACCAAGCTTTTGAAAATTGTTCCGCTATCACTACGCCTAAAACGGCGGCGTATAGTACGCATGTGTTTCATCAGTACACTATTTTATTGGATGGCGATAGGGATGGATTGATTGCCCATTTATCTGAAAAAGGCATTCCTTCTATGATTTATTATCCGGTTCCAGGACACAAGCAAAAAATGTTTGCTTCATTTAATTTACCAGAAACGAATTTGCCAACTACCGATGATTTAACAAGACGTGTACTATCATTACCGGTTCATACCGAAATGGATATGGAGCAGTTAACGTATATTACAGAGACCGTTTTAAATTTTATAAACAAGTAATTTTTTTATGAAAATAGCAGTTGTTGGAACCGGATATGTAGGACTTGTAACAGGTACTTGTTTTGCTGAAACAGGCAACAAAGTAACTTGTGTAGATATCGATGCTTCGAAAGTGGCTCGTTTGTCGGGTGGAGAAATTACTATTTACGAACCGGGTCTAGAAAAACTTTTTTTACGCAATCTTCAGGAAGGTCGATTGCAATTCACCACTAATTTAAAGGAAGGGATAGAAGGCGCTAGTATTATTTTTTTAGCACTTCCTACACCGCCCGGTGCAGATGGTCACGCCGATTTACAATACATTTTAAAGGTTGCAGATGACTTGGGTCATTTACTAAAAAGCTATACTGTTATTGTAGACAAGAGTACTGTACCTGTTGGTACGGCTGCAAAAGTGCGCGCTGCTATTGCAAATAATTATAATGGCGAATTTGATGTGGTAAGCAATCCGGAATTTTTGCGTGAAGGGGTTGCTGTAGATGATTTTATGAAGCCAGACCGCGTAGTTATAGGAAGCAGTTCTGATCGCGCAAAAAAATTAATGGGTGATTTGTTTGCGCCCTTTGTGCGTCAGGGCAATCCGGTTATTTATATGGATGAAGCAAGTGCCGAACTTACTAAATATGCAGCCAATTCTTTTTTAGCAACTAAAATTTCATTCATGAATGAAATTGCGCAACTCTGTGAAAGAATGGGTGCCGATGTAGATATGGTAAGAAGAGGGATTGGTTCAGATGATAGAATAGGTAAACGTTTTTTATTTTCTGGTATTGGATATGGAGGAAGTTGTTTCCCCAAAGATGTGCAGGCATTGATTAAGTCTGCGGCGTCTCATGATTATGATTTTAAAATATTAAATGCGGTAGAGCGCGTTAACGAAAAGCAAAAAATGCATATCGTACATGTGCTTAAAAATCATTTCAATGGTAGCTTAGCTGGCAAACATTTTGCACTTTGGGGGTTGGCATTTAAACCCAATACCGATGATATTAGAGAAGCGCCGGCACTTACCATCATTCAAGCTCTACTTGATAGTGGTGCCACTGTTACTGCTTTTGATCCAGAAGCAACATCACATGTGAAGCAGGTTGTAGGTGATGCAATCCATTATGCGCCTAACCAGTATGCAGCACTAGAAAATGCAGATGCGCTGATTATTGCAACAGAATGGAGTGTTTTTAGAACGCCTGATTTTGACGAAATAGTAAAAAAACTTCCTTCTAAATTAATTTTTGATGGACGGAATTTATTTGAATTACAAGCGATGAAAGAGCTTGGGTTCACGTATTATAGTATTGGTAGAGCAAGCATTTAATGAGTATATCGTATGATGAAAAATAAAATAGTTTTAATTACAGGAGCAGCGGGTTTTTTAGGATCGCATTTGTGCGACCGTTTTGTGTCGGAAGGAGCCACTGTAATAGCCATGGATAATTTAATTACCGGAGACGAAAAAAACATTGAGCACCTAAAAGGCTTGCCTAATTTTTCATTTGTATTACATGATGTTACAAAGCATATTACCATAGATGGACCGCTCGATTATATTTTGCATTTTGCATCACCAGCAAGTCCTATCGATTATTTAAAAATACCTATTCAAACCTTAAAAGTAGGTGCACTTGGCACGCATAATTGTTTGGGCCTTGCAAAAGATAAAGGCGCTAGAATACTTGTAGCTAGTACCAGTGAAGTGTATGGTGATCCACTGGTGCACCCGCAACCTGAATCGTATTGGGGTAATGTTAACCCGGTTGGGCCAAGAGGTGTGTACGACGAAGCCAAGCGATTCATGGAATCGATTACAAGGGCTTACCATACTTTTCATGGTGTAGAAACTAGAATTGTTCGAATATTTAATACCTATGGCCCTCGCATGCGACTCAATGATGGCAGGGCTTTGCCGGCTTTTATTGGTCAGGCACTTCGAGGGGAAGACCTCACCGTTTTTGGGGATGGTTCTCAAACAAGAAGCTTTTGTTATGTGAGTGATTTGATAGAAGGTATTTATAGACTCTTGTTGAGTGATTATTCGATGCCTGTAAATATTGGTAACCCCCACGAAATTTCATTAAAAGATTTTGCAGAAGAAGTATTGAAATTAACGGATGCTGGTGTAAAAATAATTTATAAACCACTTCCAGTAGATGATCCAAAGCAGCGTCAGCCAGATATTACCAAAGCCTCTGAACTTTTACATTGGGCGCCAACCGTTTCTCGTGCCGAAGGCCTTCAAAAAACATATGCTTATTTTAAATCACTCCCAAAGTCGGAGTGGACCAAACAGCCTAAAAGTTTTTCTTAAATCACCTAATCATGTCTAAACCGCTTATTGTTGTAACAGGAAAAAATGGACAATTAGGTTCGGAGCTTCAATTGCTAGCGCCATCATTTGATGGACAGTATGATTTTTTATTTGCTGATAGAGCCGTGCTCGATTTATCGTCAAATGATTCTATCGACCATTTTTTTACAGCGCATAAGCCTTCGGTTGTTGTCAATTGTGCAGCTTATACAGCCGTTGATAAGGCAGAAACAGATAGAGATGCAGCATTTCAAATTAATGCCGTTGCTGTTGGAAAGTTGGCTGCGTGCTGTAAAGCAATAGGAGCTTTATTTATTACTGTTTCTACCGATTACGTTTTTGATGGTAATGGCACAAGCCCATACCTGCCTTCTGATACAACAGATCCTATCAATTATTATGGAGCGTCAAAAGCGGAGGGTGAAAAATTAGCGGTAACAAATAATCCCGAAAGTATCATTATTAGAACCTCATGGGTGTATAGCAGGTTTGGCAATAATTTTGTAAAAACCATGATACGTTTAATGGGGGAGCGCCCTTCCTTAAATGTGGTGGGTGATCAAATTGGGGCGCCAACCTACGCTGCCGATTTAGCAGCTGCTATTATGCATATTGTGGCTCAAAAGGCAGCAGGTAATGCGCATTATGGAATTTATCATTTCAGCAATAGTGGTGTAATCAGTTGGTATGATTTTGCAGTGGCCATTGGTGAAATGATTCAATCAAATTGCTCGGTTGCTAAAATTAGCTCAGAAGCATTTCCTACACCAGCAAAGCGTCCTCATTATTCACTCATGGATTGCAGTTCCATTGTTAAAGATTTTGGTGTTGAGCAGCCAGAGTGGAAAGAAAGTTTA
>CANHHX010000094.1 GCA_947461125.1 Bacteroidota bacterium
GTTCTTAGATACAGGGTGGCGAGTGTTTTTTGCCCTTTTTTACATTTGGGGTACAGCATGAATTTGGGCTTCAAATAAGGGGTTGAAATGGGCATACAATAGCTTTTTACAAAGGTGATTGGTAATAAAAAGCGGATTGTGGGCTAAAATGGGAAAGGGGTGGAAAAATGGGGAAATGGATCTTTTGGGTTATACGTCCTTTTGTCAGGGGCGTAAAAAAGACCCACTTTTTTTAGTGAGTCTTTTAGTGAGTCTAGGGGTAAAAGTGCGAAGCGCATTTTTGAAATGCCCGTCGTTGCTCACTTTTACGCAAATTTGGTCTCTAATTTGCGGACCGGACGGGACTCGAACCCGCGACCTCCGCCGTGACAGGGCGGCATTCTAACCAACTGAACTACCGATCCAAACCTCCAAAAACAGCCTTTACAGGTCGTTTTCAGGACGGCAAAGATAAGGGTAAACACATTTCATAAACAAATCTTTTCAGAAAAATATTTGAACCCCTAATTTTACCGAAATTCGCAGTTATTATGCCACAATACCCGAATAGACAATTTTTAGAATTTGAGACGCCCATTAAGGAATTATTTGAGCAAATTGAGGAAACTAAAAAGTTACAAGAGAAGAATCCTAAAATAGATTACAGTAAAACGCTTGCGCAACTAGAAGCTTCTATTCTTGATAAAAGAAAGGAACTCACTGTTTCGTTAACACCATGGCAGCGTGTGCAATTAAGCAGACATCCCGACAGGCCTTATACTTTAAAATACATCGACAAAATGTTTACCAATTTTGTTGAATTACATGGCGATCGCAATGTAAAGGATGACAAAGCAATGGTGGGTGGTTTTGCGCAACTCAATGGTGAAACCGTAATGGTGATTGGTCAACAAAAAGGAGCCAACACAAAAATGAGACAGCTCCGTAATTTTGGTATGGCCAATCCGGAAGGATATAGAAAAGCATTACGTTTAATGCGCCTTGCAGAAAAATTTAATAAGCCAGTTATTGCACTTGTAGATACGCCGGGTGCATTTCCAGGGTTAGAAGCCGAAGAGCGTGGGCAAGGAGAAGCCATTGCCCGAAATATCTATGAAATGATTCGTTTAAAAGTGCCAGTGATTGTTGTGATTATTGGTGAAGGTGCAAGTGGTGGTGCATTAGGCATTGGTGTGGGAGACAGGGTGCTGATGATGGAAAATACTTGGTACACTGTAATTTCTCCAGAAAGTTGTAGCTCTATTTTATGGCGATCATGGGATAAAAAGGAACTTGCCGCAGAGCAATTAAAATTAACGGCCACAGACATGAAAGGTTTTGGCCTTGTAGATGAAATTGTGCATGAGCCCTTGGGTGGTGCGCACTGGGATTATACCGAAGCTGCCGAACTTTTAAAAGCCGCTATTGTTAAGGAGTTAAATGTGATAAAACATATTGCTCCTCAAGACCGAATTAACCAGCGCATAGATAAATACTGCAAAATGGGATTCTGGGAAGAGACAACCGCACAATAATATAGTATGACAGTACAGCAACAATTGAGGGGAACAGGGGTAGCACTTGTAACACCATTTTTAAAAGATGGCAGTGTAGATTTTAATGCGTTAGGTAAAGTAATTGATCATGTAATTAATGGTGGTGTTGAATATTTAATTACACTTGGTACCACTGGCGAAACGCCTACCTTAACCAAAGAAGAAAAAATTGAAATTATCAATTTTACCTTTAGTCATACCGCAGGTAGGGTGCCTATTATTGTTGGGGTTGGTGGTAATAGTACCGCCGAAGTAGTGAGTGATTTGCAAAAGTTTCCATTAGAAAAAGCGGTTGCTGTTTTAAGTGCGGCGCCTTATTATAACAAGCCTTCTCAAGAAGGTATTTACCAGCATTATAAGGCAGTTGCGGCGGCGAGCCCTAAGCCAGTAATTTTATATAATGTGCCTGGCCGAACAGGACGTAATATGTCTGCTTCAACTACCATTCGTTTGGCAAAAGATTGCCCCAATGTAGTGGCCATGAAAGAGGCGAGTGGAGATATGGCGCAGTGTATGGAAATTTTGCGTGATGCGCCTTCCGATTTTGTGGTTGTTAGTGGCGATGATTTATTAGCTCTTCCTCAAATTGCTTGTGGTATGCAAGGTGTTATTAGTGTTGCAGCCAATGCATATCCTTCCCAGTTTTCAAATATGGTTCGTGCTTGTTTAGCTGGCAATTTTGTAGAAGCAAAAAAAATCAATGATCCTTTGATTGAAGGATATGATATTATGTTTGCCGAAAACAATCCATCGGGTGTAAAAGCATTTATGCACGAAATGGGATTACTGGAGAACGAAGTTAGGTTGCCGGTAGTTCCGTTAAGTGAACCTGTTTACAGCCGTGTTAAAACCTATTTAGCCAAGTCATTATTTTAGTAAAGCTTTTATCTCATTGAGTTTCATGAGTGCTTCTACCGGCGTTAGCTGATTGATATCCATACTATTGAGCGCTGTTCTAATGCTTTCAAAAGTAACGGTATGCTCATCAAAAATAGACAGTTGCAGTTTTGGTTGCTTCGTACCAATTTCTTTTGGATGCTCTGATTTAGATTCAAGCACCGCTAATATTTCGTTGGCTCTATTAATAAGTGCAGGAGGCATGCCGGCCATAGTAGCTACATGAATACCAAAGCTATGCGTGCTTCCACCTGCTGCTAGTTTGCGCAAGAAAATAATTTTATTACCTACTTCTTTGTGTGTGACATGAAAATTTTTGACGCCCGTTAATACATTTTCTAAATCATTTAATTCGTGGTAATGGGTGGCAAATAATGTTTTTGGTTTTGCGGCGGCGCCATGTAAAAATTCTACAATACTCCAGGCAATAGATATCCCATCGTATGTGCTGGTGCCCCTTCCAATTTCATCCAGTAATATTAAACTGCGCGCCGAAATATTATTGACAATACTAGCCGTTTCATTCATTTCCACCATAAAGGTAGACTCACCACCACTTAAATTATCGCTGGCGCCAACACGGGTAAATATCTTATCCGTTAAAGGTATTTTAGCAGCCGTGGCAGGCACATAAGAACCCATGTGCGCAAGTAGTGTAATAAGCGCTGTTTGTCTTAAAATGGCACTCTTGCCACTCATATTGGGTCCAGTTAAAATAATAATTTGCTGTGTGTTATTATTTACGACAATATCATTTGAAATATAGGGTTCACCAGGTGGTAAATTTCTTTCAATAACAGGGTGTCTACTTTCTGTAAGGTGAAGGTCAAAACCTTCGTGGATGCTAGGTTTACAGTAATTTAATTGAATGGCATTGTGTGCAAAACAACAGAGACAATCTAGTTGTGCAATGATCTGCGCATTTAATTGAATAACCGCAATATAATTTTGAAGAGTAGATAATAGACTGTCAAATAGTGCAATTTCAATCGCAATTATTTTGTCTTCTGCGCCCATTATTTTTTCTTCATATTCTTTGAGCTCGGGCGTAATGTACCGCTCGGCATTGGCAAGGGTTTGCTTGCGAATCCAAGTGTCAGGCACTTTGTTTTTATGTACGTTGGTAACTTCTAGGTAGTAGCCAAAAACGTTGTTAAAACTTATTTTTAAAGAAGAGATACCGGTAGCAGCTGCTTCTCTTTGTTGAATATTTACTAAAAAATCTTTACCACCTGTTGCAATGTTTCGGAGGCTATCAAGCGCTGCATGAAATCCATCCTTTATAACGCCACCTTTGTTTGCAGCTACCGGAGGGTTTTCTGCAATTTGCTGGTAGATGGTTTCAACAATACTTGGAATGGGATCTAGTAGGGTAGCCGCGTCTGTAATTTTTTTATTGTTACTTTTTGCAGCCGCTTCTTTGATGATACTAATTTGTTCCAGACCTCGTGCCAGCTGAACAACTTCTCTCGGATTGATCTTTTTTAATGGCACTTTACTTACCAATCTTTCCATATCACCGCATGCTTTAATAGCAGCAGATAATGTGGTGCAAAGTGTTTGGTCTTTTATAAGTGTTTCAACGGCGTCTAATCTTTCATTGATGGCCGTCGTATTTTTTAATGGAAAAATTAACCAGCGGCGCAGAAGCCTGGCGCCCATCGGACTTACCGTATTATCTATAACTTTTAATAAATAATTTCCCTGGTCAACACCAGCGCCTAGTAATTCTAGATTTCTGATGGTAAAACGGTCCATCCACAAAAAGTCTTCACGTTCCATGCGCTGCACACCTGTAATATGCTGCAGGTTTGGATGTTCGGTTTCTTTTAAATAATGTAAGATGGCCCCAGCTGCTGTAATAGCACTCGGTAGGGCCTCAATACCAAATCCTTTTAATGAATGGGTATTAAAATGTTTGAGTAAACTTTCGGTAGCAAAAGCTTCATCAAAAATCCAAGACTCCATGGTATAGGTATAAAACTTTGGACCAAATTTTTCAACAAATTGTTTTTGAAAATTGCGTTGAAAAATAACTTCGGCAGGTTTTAACCCTTGGAGTAGTTTGTCTATGTATTCGGTGTTGCCTTCTGCAACAAAAAATTCGCCGGTAGAAATATCTAAAAACGAAGCACCTAAATTGTCTTCTTTATCAGAAAAGTGAACAGCAGCTAAAAAGTTATTGCTGCCTTGCTCTAATAATTTATCGGAAGTGGCAATACCCGGCGTCACCATTTCTGTAACACCTCTTTTTACAATACCCTTTACCGATTTTGGATCTTCTAATTGGTCACAAACCGCAACACGGTGACCGGCCTTAACTAGTTTGTGTAAATAGGTATCTAGTGCATGGTGCGGAAAACCAGCCAATTCATTTTCGGAGGCGGCACCGTTATTTCTTTTGGTAAGTGTGATGCCTAAAACTTTTGAAGCAACAATGGCATCTTCACCAAATGTTTCATAAAAATCGCCGACTCTAAATAACAAAACAGCACCAGGATATTTTTGTTTAATAGCCCGGTGCTGTTGCATTAAAGGAGTTTCTGATGCCGCTTTTGCCATAGGGGCAAATATAAGAAGCTACCGCTAATTTTTACCTTTTCTAGGGAGCTTAGCGTCTCTTTGAGCGGTATTATAAGCAAAGGCAGCCACAATGGTTGCAATTTGCTTTAAATCGTCTTCTATGAGGTGGTCATACACGTCCATATTGCTATGGTGCGTTCTTGAATTGTACTCGATAGGATCCTGAATAAATTGAAAGCCAGGAAGACCAATTCCATCAAATGCTTGGTGGTCGGTACCGCCGGTGGTGCTAATGGTAACGGTACTAGCGCCAAGGTCTTTAAAAGGAGCTAACCAACTACTAAAAATAGGGCCGCAGGCTTCGTTGCCTTGTAAATAAATACCTCTAATTTTTCCAGTACCATTGTCAATATTAAAATACCCCGAAAATTTATCGGCCGCCGCCGCCTGATCACCTGTAAATGTTTTTTTAACGTAGCCTCTTGAGCCCAACAAACCTTGTTCCTCACCACTCCATAAACCAATACGAATGGTGCGGCGTGGATTTACCCCAATCGCTTTTAATATGCGCATAGCTTCCATCATTACAGCAGATCCTGCTGCATTATCTGTGGCACCTGTGCCTGCTTGCCATGAATCTAAATGCGCACCAATCATTACCACTTCATCTTTTAAGAGTGGGTCGGTACCTTCTATTTCTGCAATGACATTATAGCCTTGTAAATCTTTATCCTGAAAACTTGTTTTTACATCGAGGTCAAAATTTACAGGTGTACCAGATTTAGCAAGTCTTAAAAGTGTGTTGTAATCTTCTACGCCAACAGCCATATCTAAAAAGTTAGCAGGGTCAGCACCTTTATAAGCACCACCACCTTGTGCAAAAATGGTTCCGTCATGATTGCGGGTAGAAGTAGATAGCATAGCATATGCACCTTCTTGCATCGCCATTGCTTTTAACAAATTTAATACGCGCGCTGCACCGCCGCCACCACCTGCACGCATGGCATCACGCATTCTGCGCTGTGCTGCGGTATCGGTGGGTGCCGCTGCACCTCTTGGTGCTGCTGGTTTTGCGGCTGCCATAGTCGCTAATTCTTCGTCGGTGTATCTTTTAGCATCAGCAGTAAAACTATGCTTGTAAATATTTTGCTGATCCAGTATAATTATTTTTCCTTTGAGTTGTCCGCGGAAGGCTTCTAGTGCTGCTGAGTCTTTTGCATCTACTAATAAAAGAGTTCCTTTTTTTAATCCTTTGGTACCTGCGGTCCAAGTTTTAGGCCAAGCCATTAAAGGTTTATAATAAGGTGCCGTTACCGCTAGATACATTTTTTCCAATTCCCATCCTTTTCCAAATTCACCCCATGGTTCTATAACTGCTTTTTTAACACCCCAATTTGTAAGGGTTTCTTTGGCGTAATTGGCAGCTCTACTAAAGCCCGCCGAATTGGTTAAACGGCTACCACTTTTATCGGTTAAATTAAAAGCGATATCCATTACTTTGGAATGCTGTAA
>CANHHX010000095.1 GCA_947461125.1 Bacteroidota bacterium
GAAGCAAGCCATTCGTTACGAAAAAGATCCTATCATGTTCATGGAAAGTGAAGTGATGTATGGCGATAAATGCGATGTGCCTGATGATGAATATTATATTCCACTAGGTAAAGCAGACGTAAAAAAAGCAGGTAGAGACATTACCATTGTTTCTTACAATAAAATGATGAAAGTAGCGCTTGGCGCAGCTGCCGAATTAGAAAAAGAAGGCATTAGTGCTGAGGTTGTTGATTTACGCACCATTCGTCCACTAGACTGGATGACCATTTTAGATAGCGTTAAAAAAACAAACCGTTTATTAATTGTAGAAGAGCAGTGGCCATTTGCTTCTGTATCTTCAGAAATTACCTACCGCATTCAAAAAGAAGGATTCGATTATTTAGACGCGCCTATTCGTAGAATTACAAGTGCCGATGCACCTATGCACTATGCACCTAATTTAACAGCGCTTGCAATTCCTGATGTTTCAAGAACGGTGAAGCTTGCCAAAGAAATGATGCATCAAAGAAAATAAGTACCATGTGCCCACGCTATTTTAGTATTAGGCATATATTATTTTTTTTTGGCTGTTTTATTTTTAATACCTCACTTGCACAAACACCTATTGACACTGCTATGTCAGGGACACTTGATAGTGTCGTTGTAAATGCTTTTCGCACTAAAAGTATAGGGCAATTCCTTCCTGTATCAACTGCACGTATTTCAGCTGCTATCATACAGCAAGAAGTGAATGGGACTTTACTCCCTGCATTTAACTCGGTGGCCGGTGTTCGCATGGAGCAGCGGTCGGAGGGTAGTTACAGGCTTGCCATAAGGGGGAGTTCTTTAAGGGCTCCATTTGGCATACGCAATGTAAAACTGTATTGGAATGATGTGCCTTTTTCTGATCCCACAGGAAATACCTATCTCAATATTTTACCTTTCACACTTGTGAACGGTATAGAAATTCTTAAAGGTCCAGTTGGCGCTGCATACGGTTTGGGAACAGGTGGTGCCGTTTTGCTCCAATCTAATTTTGTAACCGATACCATCAAACAAAATACAGCGTCTCTTAATTTACGCGCTGGTAGTTTTGGATATATTGGACAAGATCTTCGGATAACACTGCAACAAAAAAACTTTCATCAAACCTTTTTTATAGCCAACGAAAAAACAGAGGGGTGGCGTGATCAATCTGCATCTTCTAAAAAAAATATTACCTGGCTTGCAACCCTTACAAAAAACAAACACACAATAAAAGGAATCGCCTTGTTTACCGATTTGATGTATCAAACGCCAGGTGGGTTAACACTCATTCAAATGAAGCAAAATCCCCGCTTAGCCAGGCAAGCTACGGCTACGTTACCAGGCGCTGTAACCCAACAGACAGCGGTGTTTAACAAAACGCTCTATGGAAGTTTTCACCACAATTACCAGTTTACAAAAAATATTGATTGGCAAAATTTTGTAGTAGGCAGCAAAACTCATTTCAAAAATCCATTTATTACCAATTACGAAACCAGGCATGAAAAAAATGCAAGTTTGGGAAGTCACCTAATTATGCGCGTTCATCAACCAATTGGAGAAATAAAAATTGTTGTAGGTGGCGAGTGGCAGGTGCAGGATGCCAACATCAATAACTACGGTAATAAAAGAGGCGTGCGTGACACCTTACAATTTGCCGATCAAATCACTACACAACAAGGATTCCTATTTGCCAATGCATCGCTTCGATTTAAGAAAAAATGGTTTCTTGAATTAGGCATGAGTAATGCATTTATGCGTTATGATTATTACAGAAGTACTGTTTTAACAGAAACAGCACAGTCAAAATCAAATAATGGGTTACTGGCACCACGAATGGGTGTCTCCTATCAAGCAGCAAAAAATACAAACTTATATTTTCAAATATCAAAAGGATTTTCGCCGCCTACACTTGCCGAAATAAGACCTTCCGATGGCCTCTTTTATAAAAATCTTGTACCCGAATATGGCTGGAATTTTGAAGCAGGATTAAAAGGAGGGGTATTTCAAAATAAATTACGGTATACATTAGCCGTATATCATTTTGGTATTAAAGATGCGATTGTGCGACAAAATAATAATGCTGGCATAGAATATTTTGTAAATGCAGGGTCTACACGGCAAGCAGGAGCGGAATTGCAACTCGATTACGTTACTCGTTTTAGCAAATCACATGAGTTGCAAACAGCGTTTGGTTATGCGTTTCAGCCCTACAGGTTTTTGCAATATCAGCAAGCCGGCAATATATTTAATGGGAACGATTTAACAGGAAATGCAAAACATCAAGTAACTTCTAGTGTCACATATAACTATAAAAAGAGCGTATCTGTTTTTGTGAGGTTGCAATCTCTTTCTTCGATTCCGCTCACGGATGCAAATGATGTGTACGCCAGTCCATTTACGCTCATGCAGTCTGGTGTTTCAGTTAACCATAAGCGTTTTAGATACTTTGTTAGCGTTGACAATCTATTAAACGTCTCTTACAGTTTAGGGAACGATATCAATGCCGCAGGAAGGCGCTTTTACAACCCTTCTTCGCCACGGACCTACATGCTTGGTATGAACGTTCAAATGGCTAGCATTCGCCGTTAAACAGGCTATTATTGCCTTTTCTGGCCAATACCTGCCAAATATCACGATTTATATAAACTTTTAACACTAAAATGGCCAATGTGGGTGCTAAAAGGATATTTTTGTTGACGTTAAAAGCAAATAATTATGACTGGACTTTTACTTTTTATTGTGGGTGTGTTGGGTTGGCATATTGGGGTGTACGGATTATTTAATAAATCAAAAATTGAAGGATGGAAAGCATTTGTTCCATTTTACAATACCTATCAAATGGTGGAAGTGACCGGTATTAAAAAATATTGGTTCTGGTTACAATTGATTCCTATTGTTGGACAGTTTATTACGATTTGGATTACCATCATTTACGTGATGCATTTTAAAAAAGTTAGTTTACTCGATCATACCTTACTCGTTTTTTTGCCGTTTCTTTACCTCCCATATATTGGATTTGCAGCTAACACAAAATGGTATGGTGATGATGCGCTAACGCATTACCACAAATCAGGCGCGCGCGAGTGGATTGACGCGGGTGTGTTTGCCATTGTTGCCGCAACTATTATCAGAACCTTTGTTTTTGAAGCCTACGTGATTCCATCAGAGAGTATGGAAAAAACTCTACTTGTCAATGATTTTTTGTTTGTAAATAAAATGAGTTATGGTGCGCGCATGCCGCAAACACCAGTATCCTTTCCATTTGTTCATAATACCATGCCTTTTTCTACGACGGCGCCATCTTATACAACATGGGTGCAAGTGCCGTATACGAGGCTTCCTGCATTTACCGATGTGAAAAGAAATGATGTAGTTGTGTTTAATTTTCCAACAGGTGATACCATCATTAATTTACCGGAGTATGGCAGTAAAAGACCTTATTACGATGAGTTACGTTATTCATTTAAAGGTAACCGTGAAATGTTACAATCGGAGTTTCCAATACACGTACATCCCATGGATAAAACCGACAACTACATCAAGCGTTGCGTAGGTGTTGGTGGCGATGTATTACAAATTAAAAATGGGGTGTTGTTTGTGAATAATGCACCCGCATATGTTCCGCCTGCATCACAAACAGAATATATTGTTGTAACCAACAAAACGCCATTTGATCCGGACAATTTAAAAGAAACATTTAACATTGACGTACAAGATACCAAAGGGCAATTAGATGCTTTATCGGATAGCACTTTTAAATTTAATGTAACACCCGAAGAAGCGGCTGTTTTAAAAACACTTCCCAATGTAAAATCTGTTACCCCCTATATCGAAAACTATGCAGGCATTACATTTCCGAACGATGAAGTCAATTACCCATGGACCATCGATAATTTTGGACCACTCGAAATTCCTAAAAAAGGGAAGCCGATTGTTTTATCGGCTACAAATATTGCAATCTATCAAAGACTTATTGAAAATTACGAGCACAATACTTTTGAAATCCGTAATGATCAGTTCATCATTAATGGAAAACCGGCCACTACCTATACTCCAAAGTACAATTACTATTGGATGATGGGTGACAACCGTCATCGTAGCCAAGACAGTAGGTTTTGGGGGTTTGTGCCAGAAACACATATTGTTGGAAAGGCTTCTTTAATTTGGCTCAGTTGGGAAAATGGACCTAGGTGGAAGCGTTTATTTAATTTTATTCAGTAAAAAATAAATACCATGCAAAAACAAACCGTTCAATTCTCGTACCAAGTTTTTGCCTCTCTCGATGCACTCTCCATCAGCGATCAATCCTTATTTGCACAGGCGCAAGAGGCGTTAGCATTAGCCCATGCGCCGTATTCTAAATTTAAAGTTGGAGCGGCTGCTATTTTACAAAATGGCGAAATCATCAAAGGTAGTAATCAAGAAAATGCGAGTTACCCTATTGGCATTTGTGCAGAGCGTGTTTTATTAAGCACCGCATCTACTTTGCAATCGAAAGTGCCCATTGTTACCATGGCTATTACATATCACAACGAGCGTGGTGGCAACAATATTCCTATTGCACCCTGCGGGATGTGTAGGCAAGCGATTGCAGAATATGAGTCTATTGTAAACAAATCGATGCGCCTCATATTAGGTGGCGCCACTGGTGAAATATATGTGATTGAAAAAGCGGCAGATCTATTGCCATTTGGATTTTCGGGCGTTCACTTGCACTAAACCAACAGGTAGTTAAAACAAGGTTTGCACCCCATGTTTAATTCTAAATTCATGTTGCAGTAACCATTTTTTTACTGGCATACCACCCGCATAGCCTACTAATGACCGGTCGGCTCCAATAACCCGGTGGCAGGGCACCAAAATCATTAATTTATTTTTACCGTTCGCAGCAGCAGCTGCTCTAATCACTTTTGGGTCGCCTAATTTTTTTGCTAAATCGGTATAGCTGTATGTTACTCCGTAGTTTATTGCTGATAATTTAGCCCATACTTTTTCTTGAAATTCTGTTCCAGATTGATGATAGGGGATATCAAAAATTTGTCTCTTACCTAAAAAATATTCGATGAGCTGTTCCGTGCATTTATGTAAGATGGGAGAGGGCTCGAATGTATTTTGCGCGGGTTCTGTTTCTTTTGCAGCAAAGCTTATTTCTGTGATATACTGTTCTGTGCCACCAATTTTTAAAACACCCACAGGACTATCATAGTATGCATAGGTAATGATGTCGATGTCGGTTTCAGGTAGCATATCATTAGCTTTTTGAAGACAGTAGTTCTATTAACTGTGCAATTTCTGTTTGTTTGTGGGCTTTTGAATTTCTGCTATAGCATTTACTCAATTCGCTTAGTAAAATGGCAAGTGTATGTGGCGCTTCCTGCGCTTTAAAATGAAAAGGTTTAGGTTCCGTGTTGATGCGTTCAAAATAGCTGTCAATATCTGCATGCGAAAATGCATTACCGTTCGTAGCGTCTATGTAAAAATGTATTTTATCTTGCGGATTGCCAATATAATGAGCTTCTTCGTAGTCGGAATGATAAAATGCGAGTATACACTGTTTGGGTATATTGATGAGCTTGGCATGAATATCTAATTGTTCACATAGTGTTTGGTAGATGATTCC
Source organism: Bacteroidota bacterium (assembly GCA_947461125.1). Taxonomy (GTDB): domain Bacteria; phylum Bacteroidota; class Bacteroidia; order Chitinophagales; family Chitinophagaceae; genus Sediminibacterium. The sequence continues at coordinate 5,627 of CANHHX010000095.1, forward strand.
ATTGCTCATGGCATTGCCTGTCTTTGTTTCAAGTACTTTATGTACATAAAAATCGTCGGCATTTTTGTAATCAACTTCGTTGCCAAAAAGTTTGTAGTATTTGTAAAGGATACTCGTTAAAACATTGGCTTGTTCGAGAGGCGTTAAAAAACTATTCAGCTCTAGCCAAATATTTTTTCTAATTTTTTCTAAATCTTGGAGGGCAACTGTTGCATTCATGTCTGGGTATTCTAGTTTACCAAGTAAGAGTGCGCCTGATAATAAATCGTGTGGTGTTGTATTTTTCCAACAGGTGAAGTCGTGCAGCAAATCTGTAAATTGAAGCCTTTGAATGATGCCTTCAATTCTTTGTTGTACGTCTTCCGATAGTGTGGTTTCCCATAAGTGTTCTAGATTAGGAATAATACCTTTACCATAGGCAACAATTTTTTCAGAAATACTAGAATATATTTCTTCGTCTGGATCGTCTATAAGGGTAAAAAGGGCTTTAATCTCTTTTGTTTGCTCCATATTGCTGCTAAATCTTCCCCAAACTAAATATATTTTAGACAAATAACCTCGATTTAGTTATTCAGCGCTGTGGGAAACAACGCTTATTATTGACATACTATTTTCTTTTGTTTAACGTTCACTGGCGCACCCGAATAAGTTCTATGTTAAATCGGACCTATTTATACACAACATTGAGGGGGAGAACCAATTATGTGTTAACTTGTGTAAGCACCTCTAAATAACGTACATGTCTTCAACCTATACA
>CANHHX010000096.1 GCA_947461125.1 Bacteroidota bacterium
AAGTTTTAATGGCATTACCACCAAGAGGCGGCGGAAGATTTAACCCAAGGTTCCAAAGACAACAAGAACCAGAACACCGAATTAACGACAGAATTAGAGTACCTCAGGTACGTTTAGTAGGCGACAACGTTGAAGTTGGCGTATATTCTACCCAAGAAGCACTCAAAATTGCACAAGAACAAGAATTAGACCTTGTAGAAATCTCTCCAACAGCCGATCCTCCCGTTTGTAAGGTAATAGATTATAAAAAGTTCTTATACGAGAAGAAACGCAAGGAGAAGGAAATGAAAGCCAACTCTAAGCAGTCTGAAATCAAGGAAATTAGATTTACCCCAAGTACCGACGACCATGACTTTGACTTTAAGGCAAAACATGCCGAGAAGTTCTTAAAAGATGGTAATAAGGTTAAAGCTTACGTTCAATTTAAGGGTAGAGCTATTATGTTCCAAGACAGAGGCCAACTACTCCTTTTAAAGTTTGCCGAGCGTTTAGCAGAGGCTGGTACCCTAGAAAGTATGCCCAAACTAGAAGGTAAGCGTATGTTTGCCATTTTTACCCCTAAAACAGGTAAAAAGAAATAGTTGCTCAAATAGGAGATTATCCATAATTTTGCATCCCAATTTCCCAAACGGCTCAACAAGTGTCTCGCCTGTGCAAGACCGCCAGTAGGGTGTAATCTTTAATTAGATTATTAACATGCCAAAGGTAAAAACAAACTCAAGCGCCAAGAAGCGTTTCAAAATCACTGGTAGTGGTGAAGTTACTTTCCAAAAGCCGTTTAAAAGGCACATCTTAACCAAGAAATCTAAAAAACGTAAGAGAGCCCTAAACAAAAAAGGTTTAGTTGGTTCTACAAACAAAGACTTTGTTCTTCGTTTATTACGCTTAAAAGGTTAATTTTTTAGGTTAATTCTTAAAGTACCATTCACAAACAACATTATCAAACAGCAAATACCAACTAGGTAGGCGCTTTCAAACAAATTAATATGCCACGTTCAAAAAATGCAGTTGCATCGAGAGCTAGGAGAAAAAGAATTCTTAAGCAAGCTAAAGGGTTCTACGGTAAGCGTAAAAACGTTTATACAGTAGCCAAAAATATCGTAGAAAAAGGTTTAACCTATTCTTATGTAGGTCGTAAACTTAAAAAGCGTGAATACCGTCAATTATGGATTGCACGTATCAACGCAGCGGTTAGACAAGAAGGACTTACCTACAGCCAATTTATTAATAAATTAAGCACTAAGGGTATCGAACTTAACCGTAAAGTATTAGCAGACCTTGCTATGAACGAGCCAGCTAGCTTCAAAGCTTTAGTTGACCAAGTTAAATAAGGTAGCTTACTGAAAAAATTAATATAAAAAACCGAGTAGTATGTATACTGTTCGGTTTTTTTATTCGTTTATAAACATGATTTCAAGTTTGTCGTTCACCCATTTTAAAGCAACCGCGTAAATGAACAATACTTATACCTCGCTCGTAAACCAAACATTCCACTTCCCTCAACCTGGGTTTGATGTAAATGACAATGGTTACTTAGAGTTCAATGACTTAGATTTAAAAAAGATCATTGAAAAGCATGGTACCCCTTTAAAGTTAACTTACTTGCCAAAAATTGGCATGCAAATTAACAAGGCCAAGGATATGTTTAAGGCTGCTTTTAAAAAACATAAGTACGAAGGTGAATACTTCTATTGCTATTGTACCAAAAGCTCTCACTTTTCATTTGTGGTAGAAGAGGCGTTGAAACACAATATTCATTTAGAGACCTCTTATGCATACGATATTGAAATCATCAATAGATTGTATCAACGCAGAAAAATCAATAAAGACACGTACATTATTTGTAATGGCTATAAACAAAAGTCATACACTTCACGCATCAATAAATTAATTAACTCTGGTTTCAAAAATGTGATTCCAATTCTTGATAATAAGGAAGAGTTAATGGCCTACAAACGTGGTGCCAAACAACCTTTTAGAGTGGGTATTAGAGTAGCCGCAGAGGAAGAACCTAACTTCCCTTTTTACACCTCACGACTTGGTATCCGCGCCAAAGATATTCTGGAGTTTTATGTGGATGACATTGAAGGTTTCGAAGATAAGTTTCAATTAAAAATGCTACACATCTTTTTAAATAAAGGTATTAAGGATGATATTTATTACTGGTCGGAATTAAATAAAATCATTAACCTATATTGTCAATTAAAAAAGATTTGTCCAGAGTTAGACTCTATTAATATTGGTGGTGGATTTCCAATCAAACACTCACTTGGTTTTGAATATGACTATCAGTTCATGATCAATGAAATTGTGAGCAATATTAAAAAGGCTTGCAAAAAAGCCAAGGTTCCCATGCCTAATATCTATACCGAATTTGGCAGCTACACTGTTGGTGAAAGCATGGCCCATATATATAGTGTACTTGCCGAAAAAAATCAGAATGATAGAGAGTGTTGGTATATGATTGATTCATCTTTCATTACTACACTTCCAGATACCTGGGGTATTGGAGAAAAGTTTTTGATGCTCCCCGTTAATAAATGGGACAATGAATACCACCGGGTTGTACTAGGAGGAATCACTTGCGACAGTCATGATTACTACGATTCAGAAGAACATATCAACGAAGTGTTTTTACCAAAACTAAAAACCCAAGATCCCAAAGACCAAGAATCCAATAAAGAGCCGCTGTATGTTGGTTTTTTCCATACCGGAGCTTACCAAGATCAAATAAGTGGGTATGGCGGTATCAAGCACTGCTTAATTCCTTCTCCCAAACACGTAATTGTTGAAAGAGACAGAAATGGCAAACTTATTGAATGGGTGTATGCAAAAGAGCAAACCGCTCAATCTATGCTTAAAATTTTGGGGTACCTCCGTTAAACGCATCAAATACAATGCGAATAGTAGGGTAGGTTTGAAGTAGGTATTGAGGTAAACGCTCCTTAGGCACCCACTCAATTTTTTCAATGTCCTCTTCGGATTGCGGGATGAGTTTTTCTGAAATTGATGCTGTTGCATTCATTTTATACCAATGAGTTTCCTTTACAACGTCCTTTTGTAACCAGGGATCAAAGTAGGCATGTGTGGTCATGCATAAAAATGGACCTAAATCGAGTGTTTGTAACCCAGTTTCTTCCTGCACTTCTCGTACAGCACATTCAGGAATAGATTCACCCAAATCAAGTTTTCCTTTGGGTAAATCCCAAAAACCACGCCGATATATAAGTAAAAATGCACCCTCGTTATTTTGAACGAGTCCACCAGCGGCGGTAATAATTGGTTGCTCCATTGTGTATCAAATGTCTACTTTTTTTTGAATTCTTCGTACAATTTATTCTAAAATAGCCCCTAAATTTGAAGCATGACAAATGAAATAGCCGTTGCAGAAAAGTTACTACAGGTAGCAGCCGTAAAATTAAGTCCAAACGATCCATTTACATGGGCTAGCGGATGGAAAAGCCCTATCTATTGCGATAATCGAAAAGTGCTTTCTTTCCCATATGTAAGGGATTTTATAAAAAGTGAAATGTGTAATGTTATTTTTGAAAAATTTGGCGAAGCAGATACCTTAGCGGGCGTTGCTACTGCTGGTATTCCATGGGGTGCCATGGCAGCGGATCAATTAAAACTGCCGTATATCTATGTGAGACCAAAACCAAAAGAACACGGTTTAGGCAATCAAATTGAAGGTGCATTTACACCAGGGCAAAAAGTTCTGGTAATTGAAGATTTAATTTCTACCGGAAAAAGTTCACTGCAAGTTGTTGATGTTTTAAGAGCAGCAGGTGCAGAAGTTGTTGGAATGGTCGCTATTTTTACCTACGATTTTGCAGTGGCATCAGAAGCGTTTGCAGCAGCCAATGTTCCTTTTGTTTGTTTAACCAATTATCCTTCATTAATTACGCTTGCTGTTGAAAAAGGCTATGTAACAAAAGAACAAGAAAGTATTTTATTGGATTGGAGAAATAGTCCATCTACGTGGACTGGAAAATAATGCCGTCAAATTGTATCATGAAAAAAATTATTGTTGCACTACTAGTTTTGATATCAGTTAATGATGCATCTGCACAATCTGCAAAAGCAGAGTGGGTTGTTTTAAAATCAAATAATTTAAAATGTTGGGAATGCAAAGACGTATTGGATAAATATCTCACCAAGGAAAAAGATAATACGGATGGTGGTATTGTTCAATGGAAAATAAATTTGTTACAAGGGGAAGTACGTATTCAGTATTTACCCGATAGAACAAGCGCCGACGAAGTAAGAGCAGCCGTGAACAATGCAGGCTTTGATACGGATAAAGAAAAAGCACTAGACGAAGCGTATAAAAAATTACCTCCTAGCTGTAAACGAGCTGAAGAAGGCGGCGGTCCTCAAATACGGAAGCCTTGCCATGTTAAACCATTTTTATAAACTAATGGCTTGTCTTGTTTCGTAAGTAAACGGAACATCAAAAAATATTGACCCTTTTCCAATTTTAGTTTTCCCTCTTACTTTTATGAGTACTTCTTTATTCATAAGAAGTGAAAAAGCATTTTTAAAAACACCCCCCATTGAAACACGCATACGGGAAGGGAGTTCAAAGTTTTGTTTTTTAGGAATATGCATGAGGGTATCTAGTGCATACTTTCCTAAGTATCGATTATCAATGTAAACATCACAGTCTACCTTTTTTAAATCAACTTTAAAATTATTAGGATTAAAATACACTAAGTTTAAAGATAGATCGAGGTATTCAAAACCAACATTATTAACCTTTACATTATTGAGTCCCTTGTATTCAAACCCTTTTGGGGTTGAGCAACTCAATAAAACTACAAAGAGGGTACAATAAAATAGATAAATTCGTTTCAATTGAATTATTTTGCACAAAGATAATCGCAGAGCTGATGGGAACTAATAATTCCTGTTAAAATTAACACATGCTACCATTAAGAATTGAATCTCAATATTTTGGATCGGTCCAGTATATCAAACAAATAGCTACTGCAAATAGCATTGTAATTGATGTACATGAACCTTTTAAAAAAATGAGTTACCGCAATCGAACGCTTATTGTTAGTGCGCAGGGGCCACTTTTATTAACAGTGCCTTTGCAAAGTGGGAGAGACCAAAAGGCAAGTATGTATGATGTAAAAATATGCTATGGACAAAACTGGCCAATCAAACATTTAAAGGCAATGCGTTCTTGTTATAAAAGATCCCCTTTTTTTGAATACTACGAAGAAGGGCTAAATCAACTCCTAAATACCAGATACCCTTATTTAATTGATCTAAACATGGGTATACTAGACTGGCTACAAAAAGTGCTCAAAACAGATTATACTATTTCAAAAACAACAGCAACGATACCATATCTAGATCCCAATTTCATAGAAGCAAGAGATTCTTCTAATGCTTCTAGCATTGATCAAAATATTGCTAATCAGGTATATTCACAGGTTTTTTCTGATAAAATTGAATTTATTCCAAATGCTAGCATTCTAGATTTGCTTTTTTGTATGGGCCTTTCCACAAATATTTATTTGAAAGACAGCCATTTATAGCGTTTTTGCATCTTTATTTTTAGTAGATTTAATCATCAAAAACTAAACTATTTTAGGAGTATAGTGTCTATGATCAATATTATGAATGGTCGATTGTTTAAGTTATTATTAATTTTAATATATATACTGCTTAATGGCACTATATATGCACAAGATTATTCCAATAAGGGCACTGATTTTTGGCTAGGTTATGGCTACCACGTAGGCATGTTTAACAATAATACCACGGGTGGACCACAAGAAATGATCTTGTATTTGACCTCAGATAAAAATGCAAAAGTTACCGTAGAAATTCCTGCTCTTGGATATTCTATCACTTATAACGTAATTGCAAACCAAACAACACTTTCAAATCCTTTACCTAAATCAGGTGCACAAGATGCCCGAATTAATTCGACTGGGGTTTTAAAAAGAGGTATTCATATAACATCGGATGTGCCCATTGTTGCTTATGCGCATATTTATAATCAAAGTGTTTCAGGCGCCACCTTATTATTCCCAACCAATACGCTGGGTAAAGAGTATTATTCTGTAAACTATACCCAGTTATCAAATGAAAACAACAATTC
>CANHHX010000097.1 GCA_947461125.1 Bacteroidota bacterium
AATTAAACCAGTCTGAAAACCAACCCTTTGTACGCATATAAATGTTTAAAACTCATGCGAAATTAGGGTAAGCAAAGCAACAAATTTGATTTATGTTTGCAGCTTTAATGAATATTAGATATGGCATTAATTAAGAGCATTTCAGGTATTAGAGGCACTATTGGAGGCGTACCAGGAGAATCGTTGAGTCCGCTAGACATTGTTCGTTTTGCAGCCGCCTATGGATCATGGCTTTTGGCAAGTTCTAATGGCAATAAAAAGGTAGTAATTGGTAGAGATGGGCGTATTAGTGGCGAAATGGTACAATCCCTAGTTGTAAATACACTTATAAGTTTAGGAATCGATGTTATTGACCTTGGCCTTAGCACCACGCCTACTGTTGAAATGGCTGTTGTTTTTGAAAAAGCAGCTGGCGGTATCATATTAACGGCTAGCCATAATCCAAAAGAATGGAATGCCCTCAAATTACTCAACCACAAAGGTGAATTTATTAGTGGGTCAGATGGCGCAGCTTTATTAGACATTGTAAATGCAGACAATTATAATTTTACCACCGTAGATCATTTGGGAACTGTAACAAAAAATGAAACTGCGCTGGATGAGCATATCAAAGCAATTACAACGCATCCGCTTGTAGATATTGCTGCAATTACAGCAAGCAATTTTTCGATTGTTGTAGATGCCATTAATAGTTCAGGTGCTTTTGCTGTTCCTCAATTATTAGCTGCACTGGGTGTGACACAAATTACCGTTATCAACGAAGAAGTAAACGGCCGTTTTGCACATAATCCAGAACCATTACCAGAAAATTTAAGGGCTTTATGTAGTGAAGTTTTAAAACAAAATGCTAGCATGGGTATCGCTGTAGACCCAGATGTAGATAGGCTTTGCTTTGTTTGTGAAGATGGAACCTTATTTGGAGAAGAATACACACTTGTTGCTATTGCTGACTATGTATTACAACATAAAAAAGGCAACACAGTTAGTAATATGTCTTCAACAAGAGCATTGAGGGATGTTACCGAAAAGCATGGTGGTATTTACACACCAAGTGCTGTTGGGGAAGTAAATGTGGTTGCTAAAATGAAAGCGACAAATGCGGTTATTGGCGGCGAAGGTAATGGTGGGATTATTGTTCCAGAATTACATTATGGCCGTGATGCCTTAATTGGTATCGCCTTGTTTTTATCCCATTTAGCCAAAGAGAAAAAAACAGTACAACAACTCAGAAACACCTATCCCGACTATTTTATGAGCAAGAATAAAATAGAACTAACGCCAGGATTTGATTTGGACAAGATATTCAACAACCTTAAAGAGAAATATAAAAACCATTCTATCAATACCGAAGATGGTTTAAAAATAGATTTCGAAAACGATTGGGTACACCTTAGATCAAGCAACACAGAACCAATTATAAGAATTTACGCCGAGAGTAATTCACAGAATGTGGCTGACAATATTGCTCAAAAATTAATGAAGGACATCCAAGAAGCAGGTGTTTCAAATCAATAAATAACAAATTCTTATCTTTGATAGCATGGAAAGGATTTATCTCGATAATGCGGCCACTACCCCACTAGACCCAGCGGTTCTTGAGGCTATGATGCCGTATTTGACCACCCATTTTGGGAATCCTTCCTCAATTTATAGTTACGGTCGTGAAACACGCCTAGCGATTGAAAATGCAAGGAAAAAAGTAGCTGCTTTACTGAATACCCGTCCATCAGAAATATTTTTTACAAGTGGTGGTACCGAAAGTAGTAATACTGCTATTCATGCAGCTGTTTATGATTTAGGCTGTCGCCATATTATTTCTTCTCCAATTGAACACCACGCAACCAGTCATACGGTTGAGCATTTAAATAAAATTGGAGCAGCAAAAGTTAGCTATGTCAATCTATTGCCAAATGGGCATATTGACATTTCAGATTTAACGTCCCTTTTACAGAATAGTACTGAAAAATGCTTGGTAACACTCATGCACGCCAACAATGAAATTGGGAACATGATTGACTTGCATGAAATAGGCAACCTATGTAATCAGTTCAATGCCATTTTCCACAGCGATACCGTTCAAACAGTTGGTCACTTCCCTTTTGATTTAAAAAATACACCAGTTCATTTTATTACAGGTGCAGGTCACAAATTTCATGGGCCAAAAGGGGCAGGGATTTTATACATCCATGAATCCATCAAAATAAATCCACTCGTTCATGGCGGTGCACAGGAACGCAATATGCGTGCGGGTACCGAAAATTTATATGGCATTGTTGGCTTTGCAAAAGCATTAGAAATTGCAACTGAACAATTTGAAAAGGACAGCACCTACATAAATCAGCTGAAACGCTACATGATGGATAGCCTTCAACAAAACATAGAAGGTGTAACCTTTAATGGAGATCCATTAGGAAACGCATTATATACTGTTTTAAGTGTCAATTTCCCAGCATCAAGCAAAAGTGAAATGCTTCTCTTTAATTTAGATATACATCATATTTGTGCGAGTGGCGGAAGTGCGTGTAGTAGCGGGGCCAATGCGGGTTCACATGTCATTAGAGCCATCAACAACAACCCGGATATCACAACTGTAAGGTTTTCCTTTAGCAAACACAACACCAAAAATGAAATTGATGTTGTGGTTGCTCGTTTAAAGGAAATGATTTAATCTTATTTATTTTCTTTGGACATTACTTTTCCAGGAATTTCAACAGATGGATTGTACATCGTTTGCATTTGTGTTAGTGCCTGCAAATACCCCTCAGCTGTTTGTTTTTCCTGAGCCATATTATCGGCTTTTAGGCCAGATAGTGTATTGTAATAAGTTACTTGTTGCTGTAAATCTTTTTTAACAGCTGCACTTACTTTTTGAATGAGTGCCTGATCTCCTGCTAAATAACAAGCTTCTAAAAACAATAAAGAATTTCTATTATGCAAGTTACCCCTACTTGTTAAGCCGTATCCAAAATTGCTTTCATGCATCATTTTGTCTACTTTATTGAGTACTGCTTTTGCTTCTTCTTTTCTATTTTTACTTGCCAAATCAATAGCAAGCTCTGCATACGCTGATCTTATTCCACCCAAGTGTCTTCTATTTTCTTCATCAAAATAAACACCCGCTTTATCGGCATTCCCAAAAGCAAACTTATTGGTTAATTTATCTAACATCCAATCGGTGTTTACCCTACTGTTTTTAACAGGGGCCAAACGGTAACTTAGTCCATCTCTACGCAAGTACTGATCAAAACCAAGTTCTGCGCCTGCATTGGTAAAGTAAATAGGACGCTTCCAATTATTTGCAGCAATGATATTTAATACCGCTAATTCATTTTTCATTAAGGCATTTCGGGGTAATGAAAAATCCAAAGAAGATAATACACTATCCGTTGCATTTACCGTACCATTTTTAATAGCAGTTGCTACATCTACTGGTACTGTTACATTTTTAACAGGGAAGCTGTAATCATTATCTGGATTGTCTTTCCCCACGTAATTTTTCATCACGTCGTATAAGTTGTAAAACTTATCATCTGGCATAGATGCGTTTGGTCTGTACTCAATATAATCACGCTTGCTACCTTCAATTTGATCTGCCGACCAGATTACATCAATAGCTGGGCTTTCATTTACTTTATAACGGAGTTGATTGATATACCAATCGATACCGAGTAAACTATAATTGATAACACGAATATCTTTTCTTATTCCTTCTACTTCTTGCGCATACCAAAGTGGGTAGGTGTCATTGTCCCCAAACGTAAATAAAATAGCATTGGGTGCACAACTTTCTAAATAATCTTTGGCTAAATCCCTAGCAATAACCTTATTGCTTCTATCATGATCATCCCACTCCTGACTAGCCATCAAAGCAGGTACTGCTAAAATGCAAACAAGTGTTGCTAAACCAGCTGCGGTAGTTTGATTGATGGATTTGCTTAATAATTCTTTAACCATTAAAACGCCTAAACCAATCCAAACAGCAAAAGCATAAAAACTACCAACATAAGCGTAGTCACGCTCACGAGGCTGATACCCTGCTTGGTTTAAGTAAAGTACAATCGCAAAACCTGTAAAGAAGAACATCAAAAAGTTAACACCAAAATCTGATTTCTTTTTCTTGTAATGAAAATACATACCTAATAGTCCTAAAATAAAAGGAAGTGCAAAAAGTGTATTGTGTGCCTTGTTATTTTTTAAACTATCCGGCATTGCAGACTGGTCGCCATATAATAACTCATCAATGGGTGCAATACCAGTTATCCAGTTACCATCTCTTACATTCCCTGCAAATAAACCTTGGTTATCGTTTTGCTTACCTGAAAAGTTCCACATGAAATACCTGAAATACATCCAGTTTAATTGATACCCAAAAAAGTATTTGATATTATCTACTTGGTTTGGAGAGCGCTCATAAGTACCATCCTGCAAACGATTGATGCCTAAAAAATAAGCATAGTAATCAGCATGATTTTGATCATTACTTAAATCCCAAACACGTGGAAATACCATTTTATCTTCTGCGGCAAAAACATATTTACGGTCTTCTCCTAGCTCAATATATTTGTCAGTAGACTTTTGATAACGCATCCCCGTAGTTTTTACGTCGATGGGTCTAGCACTAAATTTTTGTCCATACAACAATGGGAAATCGCCATACTGTTCACGACCCAAGTAACCAACAAGGCTAATTGGATTGTCTACATTATACATGTCAACAGAAGGATTGGCACTGCTTCGAATCATGGTAGTTAAATAGCTACTATAACCAATTAACATAAAGGTTAAACACCAAATACCAAGCCTAAGCATCGACCATCCTTTTGATGCCGCTACTTTTAAACCATACCAAATGAGTCCCGCAATTAAAACAAAGAAAGTGGCAAAGCCAGTAAAAAATGGTAATCCAAAATTATTGACAAATATGCGGTCAAAGGTACCAGCAAATTTTACTGTGTACTGGATAACACCTACTTGAACAATACCGGTAATAGCACAAGCAATTACAAAAAATATATAAATGCCAGCGTATGTTTTTTTATTGCCTTTATTTAAAGATTCGAGGTAGTACAATAGTCCAATGGCAGCAATGGTTCCAAGAAGCATCAGTCCACCAAGTGTGCTATCCATTTCAACACCACGCTCAGGATTTACTTCGGCATTGGCAACCACGAGTCCACCTATAAAAGCAAGAACACCTCCAACACCAATAATGCGCACAAACCACTTTCTAATTAATGCATAATTGAAACTGTCTTGTTTTTTGAAATAATAAACCATCACAATGGCCGGAATGGTTAATAGGTTTAAAAGGTGAACCCCAATTGAAAGGCCCATCATAAAAAATATAAACACAATCCACTTATCGGCATCTGCTTCATCTGCATGATTTTCCCATTTTAAAATGGCCCAAAAAACAATCGCCGTAAAAAAAGAAGACAAGGCATATACTTCCCCTTCTACTGCACTATACCAAAATGAATCACTAAATGTATAAGCAAGTGCACCAACTACACCAGCACCCATGATACTTATAACTTGACTGGTGCTTAGGGTTTCTGAGGTTTTGAGACCCATAATTTTACGCGCAAAATGGGTGATGGTCCAAAACAAAAATAAAATAGTAAAAGCACTAGCAAGCGCACTCATGATGTTAACAGCTTTTGCTGCTGTTAATGGATTATCACCAAACAGTACAATAAATACACGTCCAATAATTACAAATAGCGGAGCTCCCGGCGGATGCGGAATTTGAACCTTAAAACAACTACTCACAAACTCACCACAATCCCATAAACTGCCCCCTGCTTCTGCCGTTAAAATGTATACAGTGGCGGCAATCAAAAACACAACCCAACCAATCAAATTATTAATTCTGGTAAAAAGCATAATTCTTCGTTTTAAAAGACAGACAAACATAACTTTTTAATCGTAAAATGTAAAGCCCAAAGGCCATTATTTCGTATTTTAAGATACTATTAAG
>CANHHX010000098.1 GCA_947461125.1 Bacteroidota bacterium
GAATTCGTTCTTGTAAAATCATTTGTCGGCCGTATTTTTGATACTGCAAATGTAAATTCAGTAACCCAAACAAAACCATTTAATATGGCTATTAAAATTACAGACGAATGTATCAACTGCGGGGCATGTGAACCCGAGTGTCCAAATAATGCAATTTACGAAGGTGGGGTAGAGTGGGCCATCGCCGATGGAACTTCTGTAAAAGGGAGTTTTACATTAATGGATGGTAGTGCAGTTGCAACAGATGCCAGACTTTCTCCAATCAGTGTAGATACCTATTATATTACCCCTAATAAATGTACCGAGTGTCAAGGTTTTCATGAAGAACCACAATGTGCTGCGGTATGCCCAGTAGATTGCTGTGTACCTGATGAGTTGTACAAAGAAACCGTAGAAGAATTGCTTGCTAAAAAAGACAAGCTACACCTCTAATTTTCTTTCAACACAAAAGGGTTTATGAAAAAAAAAGTAGCACTTGTTACCGGTGGATTAAGTGGGGAAGCGCAAATTAGTTATAAGAGTGCTGTAACCGTAAATAGTAATTTAGACCGAAATCAATTTGAGGTCTACCAAATAGATATCAACCCGTCAGGGTGGTGGTATACGCTAGAAAATAGCGCGCCTCAAAAAGTAAATAGAGATGATTTTTCTATTACGGATGGGGGCAGCAAAATTAATTTTGATGTGGTGCTTTTATGTATACATGGAACGCCCGGTGAAGATGGAAAATTACAAGGCTACTTTGATATGTTAGGCCTCCCGTATACCAGTTGTGATGCGGCTACTTCTGCATTAACTTTTAACAAACGTTATACCGTTGCAGTAGCAGCATTTGGTGGCATATCAGTGGCTAACTCCATGCATTTATTTAAGCATACACCGGTTTCGCCAGAAAATATTTTATCCAAATTACAACTACCCGTTTTTGTAAAACCAAATAACGGGGGAAGTAGTATTGGTATGAGTAAGGTTACCACTGCAGATGCACTGGCGCCTGCACTAGAAAAGGCTTTTAAAGAAGATACGCAAGTACTCGTAGAAGAATTTATTAGTGGTAGAGAATTTACCATTGGTGTTTTTAAAACCAAGGGAGCTTTGCAAGTTTTGCCGATTACTGAAATTGAAACATCCAACGAATTTTTTGATTTTGAAGCAAAGTATCAGGGCAAGAGTGTTGAAACAACACCTGCATTCATTTCTGAGACCATGCAGTCTCAATTAGAAGCTGCTGCTAAAAGAGTATACGAAGTGCTCAATTGCAGAGGTGTGGTGCGTGTCGATTTTATTTACAACGAAGAAAAAGGTTTACCTTATATGCTTGAAGTGAACACAGTGCCTGGTCAGTCTGCGGCAAGTGTGATTCCGCAACAAGTAAAAGCAATGGGAATGAGTCTTCAAGAATTTTATACTTCTATTGTAGAAGAATCGCTTAATTCATAGTGCATGAAAAACCTAATACAAAAAATAGTGCAAAAGCCTTTATGGCAAAACGTTCTAATTGGTATTGGGGTGCTGTTTTTTTTGCTCATCGTATTTTTTTTATCGCTTGGTTGGATTACAGGATATGGTAAAACAGCCAAGGTAAGTTCGGTGGTAGGGCAGAGTTATGTTGCTGCTCAACAACAATTAGAAAAAGAAGGGTTTGAAGTAGTTATACTTGATTCTATTTATGTAGACAGCATTGCTAAGCTTGCTGTTATCAGACAAACCCCCGAAGCAGATGAAGTTGTGAAAGCGGGGCGAACCATTTATTTAACCATTAACCGAATGGTGCCGCCGCAAGTAGAAATGCCTTCGCTGGTTGGTTTCTCACTTAAAAGTGCAGAGCTTTATTTACAAAGTTTACAATTAAAGTTAGGTTCTGTTTCTTATAAGCCTGATTTTGCCCGTAACGCTGTGCTTGATCAACTTTTTAATGGTGTTCCTATTGCACAGGGCGTAAAAATCCCGCTCGGTTCAACCATCAGTTTGGTAATTGGAACGGGTGTGGGTGGCGAAGAAACGGATATGCCAAACTTAGTGGGGCTTACTTATCCAGAAGCCATCAATCAGCTTACCATGCAGCGTATAAATGTTGGTTCTGTATTGTCATTAGAAACCATTAAAGATTCTGCAACTTCTTTTGTTTTCAGACAAACGCCTGCTTACTTATCTACAAAATTAGATTCTTTAACAGGCATGCCGCTGCCCAATAAAATTAGACAAGGGCAACTCGTAGATTTGTATTTGAGCAATACCCCGCCTCCAAAAGATTCAATTACCAATCCATCTATAAAAAACTAAACAGGTACTATATGCAAACAATTACCGTAGAAGCACTTAAAGAAATACTCGACGCAGGAGAAAAAATTAATTTAGTGGATGTGCGTGAACCGCATGAGCACGCCGAATTTAATATTGGTGGATTGTTGTTGCCGCTTGGTCATGTGCAAAGCATGCAAATTGACGAAATCGAAGATCTTAAAGATAAAAAAGTTTACTTCTACTGCAGAAGTGGAAATAGAAGTGGGCAAGCATGCTTACTGCTAGAAACCATGGGCTTTACAGACGTGGTAAACGTAACAGGCGGCATGCTTGCTTGGAAAGAAAAATGCTAGAATTTTATTGTAATTCCAATTAAATAATTGATGGTTGCCATTGGATAGTAGCCATTTGCTGTAATGGTTTCACCTCCATACACATAGGCATAACTATATCCGTTTGGAACATATTTTTGGTTGGTAATATTGTTAACCCTAGCCGTTAATAAAAACGAACGGCCAGTTTTTTTTGCAAACTCGTAGCTTGCGCTGATATCTTGATTTGCAAATGCTTCTAATGATCTTTCGTCCAGTGAACTATTGTCTAGGTATTGTTTACCTACCCATTTCGTTTGTAGTTCTATGGTGCACTGTTTAACAGGCTTGTAGGCTAGGGTAGAAGCGGCAATAAAGTTTGGTGAAAAAGCAATGTTGGTATTGTTTCTAGTAATGGCGTCTTGACCACCGGTGTCATAGTTGTCAATAAACTCTGTAAATGTTTCTATTTTATTTCTGCTAAGGGTTACATTGCTTGACAACTGTAATTTGTCAGTAAGAATGGTAGTATGCATAAGCTCTATACCTAGTCTATATGAATTAGGTACGTTCATTCTGGTATAAGCACCTACGTCATTTATTTTACCTGTTAATACGAGCTGATCTTTGTAGCGCATGTAGTAAAAGTTAGCGCTCCAATTGGTTTTTTTATTTCTTTTTTCGACGCCAATTTCTAGGTCTTGTAACCTTTCAGGATTAGGCTGTGTGGCTGCGCCTGCTTCAAAATCGTCACGGTTAGGTTCTTTGTGTCCAATGGCATAGCTCGCATAATGTACCCATCCATTTTTATTATACTGGTATCCAATTTTAGGATTAAAAAATCCAAAACTTCTATTGATGTTGAGTGTTGGATTGTTATGAAATCCATCCATTCGGTGTGATACATTTCTATATTGAAGATCAATGTAACTTGTAAAATTAGTTGCCCAGCTGTGTTGCCATTTTGCATATAAATTGGCTTCTTTTTTGATGGCTGGTAAATCGTAGTATCTTTTTGGTGAAAACGCATTTGCTTTTTCTACCCAAATAACTTCTCCGAAATGTTTTCCAGTATAGGTGCTCCATCCGCCACCCACAGAAATTTCTTCCTCATTTTTTTTGTATTGTAGGGATAGGTTTTGTCCATAAAAATCATTGTCTAGCCAGCGTCTTCTAACAAGGTCCGATCTAGTGTGCGCCGTGGTACCAATGTTAATGCTAGGAATGCCATATCTAGACAGCCTTTGATCTGCTTTATATTCTTCATAATAACCGGCGCCCTTGGTATAATAATTAGTGACTTGCAGGTCTAAATTTTTTGCCACTTGATGGTTAAAAAATAACTGGTAATGTGTTTGTGTATAATTGTCGGTTTGATTGTTGTAAGGTTCGCCCGATTTTTCTGAACCAGCTGGATTAAAGGTTCGGTTGTTGGCTAATTCGCTTGCAGGCACTCCATACCACGCTTGATATGTTTTTTCTTTACCAGAAAAAGTAGTGAAACGAAGGCTTGTTTTATCTCTAATGTATGCACCGCTTACATAGTAAGAGCGTAAGTCACTAAATGCTCTGTCAATATATCCATCACTTTTGATGCTACTAAGTCTTGCATCAACTGTAAAATATTTATTGATGAGTCCACTACCAAACTGAATGGTATTTTTTAAGGTTCCAAAAGATCCCGCACTATTACTCGTGCTGAAATAAGCTTTCTCATTTAATTCATGTGTAGATAAATTAATGCTAGCACCAAAAGCACTTGGCCCGTTCGAAGAACCGCCTACGCCTCTTTGTATTTGTATGCTACTCACAGAGGAAGAAAAATCTGGTAAGTTCACTAAAAAAGTGCCCATACTTTCTGCGTCGTTGTATGCCACACCATTAATAGTAACATTAATTCTGGTAGCATCGGTACCCCTAATTCTAATACCTGTATAGCCAATACCATTCCCTGCATCGGATTGCACCACTACCGAAGGTGTTTGGTTGAGTAAGAACGGAAGGTCTGGACCCAGATTGTTTTTTTGGATGTCGGCCTTTGTCAAATTTTGTTTTGCAAATGGAGCTCTTTCTGAAGCTCTAATGGCCCTTACTTCTAAGGGGGGGAGTTGGACGCTGTCTTTTTGTTGTTTTTGGCCAAATACAAATTGGCAGGTTGACAGCAATAACATTGTTCCCAAAAACTTTTTCATTTTTTTTGTTTTAAAGTTTACAAATGGGAACAGGGAAAAGCTATGGGAGGCACTAAAAAAGTGAACACCTTCCCTTCGCAGGCATTACCCTGTTCAGGTTCTACGGGTATTTTCTCAGCCGGTGGTAAACCACAAGCACCCCGAGGAATTGTTGCCGCAAAACTAATTGTAAAAATTGTTGCTACCAACTGTAACTTTATGAAGGCGCTTACGTTTTACGAAAAAAACTTATGATGTTTAAGAAACAAACTCTTTTTGCTGCCTTTGCATTCATCGCAATTGCAAGCGCATGTGCTCAATCGCCTAAAAAAATGGTTGTTGATGGTACTGCCGAGGATAGAAAACTGTCAGGCTTTACTTCAATCAATGTATCAAATGCTTTTGATGTGTATATCTCACAAGGTAGTTCTGATGCCGTGGGCGTGAGTGCAAGCGATGTATCGGCTACAAAAAATATAAAAACGCGTGTATCTGGCGGAGTGTTGTATATAACGTTTGACACAAATGGATGGAGTTGGAATTCGTGGAAAAACAACAAGTTAAAAGCCTACATCACCGTAAAAAACCTTGAAAAATTAACGGTATCCGGCGCTTGTAATGTTTCATTTGTAGACCCTATTATATCTGATAGGTTGCATGTTAGCATTTCAGGAGCTAGTGATATTAAGGGGTCAGTAAAAGTAAATAGCTTAAAAGTAGGCGCTAGTGGTGCTTCCAATATTAGTTTGTCGGGCACTGCCACAGAAACAGATTTTAATGTTTCGGGGGCATGTTCGATAAAGTCACTAGACCTTGTTACAGATAATTGTGCTGTTGTTGCTTCTGGTGCATCTAGTATTAAACTCACCATTAATCAATCATTAAAAGCCAACATTTCGGGTGCTAGTGATATT
This sequence comes from Bacteroidota bacterium, assembly GCA_947461125.1. Classification (GTDB taxonomy): domain Bacteria; phylum Bacteroidota; class Bacteroidia; order Chitinophagales; family Chitinophagaceae; genus Sediminibacterium. The sequence continues at coordinate 5,641 of CANHHX010000098.1, forward strand.
AGATATAAAGGAACTGTGAGCATGTTTAACTCCAAAACTAGCGGGGCTTCCTCAATTAAGCCGCTGTAAATCGTTTAAATATATTTGGTGAACTAGCCTTCTGGCGTTACCTTTGCCCTCCAAACATCGCGAGGTAGAGCAGCGGTAGCTCGTCGGGCTCATAACCCGAAGGTCGGAGGTTCGATCCCTTCCCTCGCAACAAAAAAGACCTCAAA
>CANHHX010000099.1 GCA_947461125.1 Bacteroidota bacterium
TCATGAGTGCTACTTCTGCTTCTGTCTTATAAATCATACCAATATTTCTTCGCGTCATTGTTAAAAAAGAAAACCTGTCAGGCCACAAGCACTGACAGGTTTTATTATCATTTTTGTAAAATAATATTACATGCCACTTGCAGTATCAATTTGTCTGCCTTGAACACGTCCACCTTCCATTAATCCATCATACTGACGCATTAATAAATAGGTTTCAATTTGTTGAAGTGTATCAAGCACAACACCTACCATAATTAATAAAGAAGTGCCTCCAAAGAAAGAACTAAATCCTTGTGTAACACCTAAGCGTTGCGCAAAGCCTGGCATAATACCTACTAGGGCTAAAAAGATGGCACCTGGTAAAGTAATTTTATCCATGATGGCTCCAATATAATCGGCAGTAGGTTGTCCGGGTTTAACACCTGGTACAAATCCATTATTGCGTTTTAAATCTTCAGAGATTTGTTTTGGATTAAAGATAAGTGCTGTGTAAAGGAAAGTAAATCCAATTACCATGATAGAATAAATAGCCATGTAAGGCCAGCTACTATGGTCGTTGAACACTTTTACAATCCCTTGCGCTGAATCTAGGTTGGTAAAAGAAACAAGCGTAGGTAAGAACATAATTGCTTGTGCAAAAATGATTGGCATTACACCCGCACTGTTTACTTTAACAGGTAAGAATTGACGAGCACCACCAAACTGACGGCTGCCAACAATTTGCTTTGCATAGTTCACTGCTATTTTACGAACCCCTTGTACAAGTACAATAAGACCCATAACAATGGTAACTAAAATAGCAACCTCAATTAAAAATATTAAAAGTCCACCGCCGCCTTTTTGGCCTTTTGCGCTAAACTCCTGAATAATAGATTGTGGTAAACGAGCTAAGATACCCACCATGATAATGATAGAAGTACCATTTCCTAAACCTTTGTCCTGGATTTTTTCACCAAGCCACATTACAAACAAAGTACCTGCTGTTAATGTGATAACGGTAGAGAACCAGAAATAAGGCGCATACGCTGCAATGATTGCTGGCGCATAACCTGGGCTGTTTAAGTAAGCAACGTAAGCACCCGCTTGGAACGCCGTAACAATTACTGTTAGGTAACGTGTCCACTGGTTTATTTTTTTACGTCCGCTATCTCCTTCTTTTTGAATTTTTTGCAACTGAGGAACCAAGATGGTCATTAACTGCATAAAAATCGAAGCAGAAATATAAGGCATGATACCAAGTGCTAAAATAGATGCTTGAGAAAAGGCGCCACCTGCAAACATATCAAATATGCCAAGTAGGCCATTGCCTTGTGCAGCAGCAGAAGCTGCTTCTATTTTATTTGGATCAATACCAGGAAGTGTAATCTGGGTACCTAAACGATATGTTAGTACAAGAGCAAGCGTAACAACAATTTTGTTACGTAGCTCATCAATTGCCCAGATATGTTTTAATGTTTGAATTAGTTTTTTCACTTAAATCAATTGTAGCGTTAATAGTATTTGCCATGGCTAAGCCATTGGCAATTTACGGGAAATTACTTTACAATTTCAAGGGTTCCGCCAGCAGCTTCAACAGCAGCTTTTGCCTTGTCACTTGCAGCATTCACCTTAAATGTAAGTTTAGCCTTTAATTCGCCATTTGCTAATACTTTTACACGATCCGTACGGCTAATTAAACCGTTGATGTATAAATTTTCTAAGCTAAATTCAGTGAAACCATATTTTTCAACCAATTGGTCGATTTGACCAAGGTTAAACACTTTAAACTCGATACGATTGTTGTTCTTGAAGCCACGCTTAGGAACACGACGCTGAATAGGCATCTGACCACCTTCGTGACCCATTTTGCTTTTGTAACCGGCACGGCTTTGACCACCCTTGTTACCTTTTGTAGAAGTACCACCTTTACCAGATGCTTCACCACGACCAATACGGATTGCTTTGTGCGTAGATCCTTCTGCTGGTTTTAAATTGTGTAGTTTCATTTTGTTTGATTTTGAACTTACGGGGTATCACCCCTCGCAATTGTTAAATAATAAAAATTATGAGTATCAAATTAAATAAAAATGAATCAATTGAATAATTGACTCATTTTTATAATAACGTATACATGCTTTAAAAAGTATTAAGCGATCTCTTCTACTTTTACTAAATGGCTCACTTTGTTTACCATTCCTAAAATTTGAGGAGTTGCTTCCACTTCTTTAGATGCATTTAGTTTTCTAAGACCCAATGCAATTAAAGTTTGTTTTTGGCGCTCAGATCTGTCAATACCACTCTTGATCTGAGTTATTTTAATTTTTTTCATAACCAGAGGTTTTATCCGTTAAAAACTTTGCTTAGTTTAACACTACGTGTTTTAGCTACTTGTACAGGCTCTCTTAAAAGGCTTAATGCTTTTAACGTTGCTTTTACCACGTTGTGTGGATTAGCAGAACCTAAACTTTTTGCTAATACGTCGGTGATACCTGCACTTTCGAGTACTGCACGCATACTGCCTCCTGCGATTACACCCGCTCCATGTGCAGCTGGCTTAATCAACACTTTAGCAGCACCTTGCTTAGCCCATTGTTCGTGCGGAATGGTTCCGTGCATTACAGGGACTTTCAAAAGGTTTTTCTTTGCGTCATCGATACCTTTTGCAATTGCTTCTTGTACTTCTTTTGCTTTACCCAAACCTTGTCCTACAACACCATTTTCATTACCCACAACTACAAGTGCTGAGAAGCTGAATGTACGTCCACCTTTAGTGGTTTTAACCACGCGATTAATGGCAACTACTTTTTCTTTAAGTTCCACATCGCCAGCGGCTTTTACCTTATTTACGTTTACTTTAGACATTTATCTAACGATTAATTGTTGTTAGCGAATTAGAATTGAAGTCCGGCTTCTCTTGCACCATCTGCCACAGACTTAACACGGCCATGATACAAATTACCACCTCTATCGAAAACCACAGCAGTTAAGCCTAGTTCAATAGCTTTACGAGCAACTGCTGCGCCCACCAACTTAGATTTTTCAATCTTAGTGATTTTTTGAGCAGCAATATCTTTATCTCTTGAAGATGCAGATGCAAGTGTTACACTGTTGTCGTCATCTATTAATTGAGCATAGATTTCGGCATTGCTTCTGAATACAGACAAGCGAGGCTTAACAGCAGTACCTTGCACCTTTTTGCGGATGCGGTATCTGATTTTTTGCCTTTGAATTAATTTACCCATTGTATTTCTGTTTGAAACCTCCGATTCGGCCGGAGATTGTTGATTATTTTATTTGTTATTGATCTTAGCTTATTTACCAGCAGCTTTACCAGCTTTTCTTCTAAGAATTTCACCAGCGTATTTAACACCTTTACCTTTGTACGGCTCTGGCTTACGTAGGCTTCTTAATTTTGCAGCTACCTGACCAATTAATTGCTTGTCGATACCTTCCAAGAAAATTTTAGGGTTTTGACCTTTTTCGGTAGTGGTAGCAACTTTTAATTCGCTAGGAACTTCAAAAATAATATTGTGAGAATAACCAAGTGCTAAGTCTAAAACGTTACCTGTGTTGGCAGCTTTAAAACCCACACCCACTAATTCTAATTCTTTTTTATAACCATCTGTCACACCCTTAACAAGGTTGCTAATTAATGAACGGTATAAACCGTGCATAGCTCTGTGACGGATTTGCTCTGTTGGACGCGTTACTAGAACTTCTGTTTCAGTAACAGTAACAATGATATCTCTATCTACTGTTTCTTTTAATTCGCCCTTAGGACCTTTTACAGTCACTACGTTTTCTTTGCTTACCGTTACTGTAACTCCAGAAGGAATTGTAACCGGGGCTTTACCAATACGAGACATAGTCGATGTTGTTTAATTTGTGAATTGATTCCGGCCACCGTGTTCTGCTCCGACTAAAAAGCATAATTGTCAGTGTCGGTGTTTATTTTAGTAGATGTAGCAAAGTACTTCGCCACCTACGTTTGCAGCTTTTGCTTGCTTGTCTGTTAATACTCCTTTGGAAGTACTTAGGATAGCAATACCTAAACCGTTAATTACACGCTTGATTTCGGCAGGCTTAGCGTACTGGCGTAAACCTGGACGGCTAATTCTTTCGAGTGTGCGAATAGCTGGTTGCTTGGTATTCTCATCATACTTCAATGCGATTTTGATAAGACCTTGCTTTGTATCTTCTTCAAATTTATACTTAAGGATATAACCTTGATTGTATAAAATCTCGGTCATACGCTTCTTTAAATTAGAAGCAGGAATTTCTACCATTCTGTGACCGGCCATTTGCGCGTTACGAATTCTCGTTAAGAAATCTGCTATTGGATCAGTTACCATTTTTATTAAAATTAAATCAGTTCAAAATTTGTTTACTAAAACTCGCCGAAAACTACCAGCTCGCTTTTTTTACACCAGGGATCATTCCGTTAAGCGCCATGTCACGGAACATGATTCTTGAGAGACCAAAGTATCTCATGTATCCTTTAGGACGACCGGATAATTGACAACGGTTTTTTAAGCGAACAGGAGACGCATTTTTTGGAAGTAGATCTAGTCCTGCATAATCACCTGCCTCTTTTAAAGCGGCACGCTTTTCTGCGAACTTTGCTACCATCTTCTCGCGTTTTCTTTGTCTGGCTTTTACTGATTCTTTTGCCATGTTTTGTTTATTTGGGTTTGAGTAGGTTCCGGTGATTGTGTTATTACAAAGCCGGCTGCTACCAGTTTCTTAATTAATTATTTTCTTTTTTGGTTCCCTTAAATGGCATACCTAATTCTTTTAATAGCTCATACGCTTCTTCGTTGGTTTGCGCACTTGTTACAAAAGTGATATCCATACCTGTAATCTTTGTGATTTTATCGATATCGATTTCAGGGAAAATGATTTGCTCGGTAACACCTAAAGTGTAGTTACCACGGCCATCAAATGCCTTATCGCTAATACCTTTGAAATCACGTACACGTGGAAGTGCCACAGATACTAAACGATCTAAAAATTCGTACATCTTCTCGCCTCTTAAAGTTACGCGTGCACCAATTGGCATACCCTTACGTAATTTAAAGTTTGAGATATCTTTTTTAGACATCGTAGGAACCGCTTTCTGACCAGTGATCATTACTAGCTCATCGACAGCGATGTCAATTAATTTCTTATCGTTTACCGCACCGTTAACACCACGGTTGATACAAATTTTTTCTAACTTAGGAGCCTGCATAACAGTTTTGTATGCAAACTTTTTCATTAAAGCAGGGATCACTTCTTTAGTGTACTTGTCTGCTAATCTTGGAGTATATTTTACTGTGCTCATTATTTAATTACCTCCCCTGATTTTTTAGATACACGAACTAATTTACCATTCTCGCGCGTACGCGTAGCTTTGGTTGGTTGACTCGTTTTAGCGTCCCATAACATAATGTTACTAATGTTGATTGGCGCTTCTACTTTAACGATACCACCTTTTGTATTTTGTGCAGAAGGTTTCGTATGTTTTGTAACGATATTAACGCCTTCTACTACTACACGGCCTTTATCTACAATCACTTCTAACACCTTACGAGGCTTTTTCAAGTCCTTGTCATCACCGGCGATTACCACAACGGTATCTCCTTTTTTGATGTTGAATTTAGGTTTGAATCTTGTACTCATTGTTTTTAACTTAAACGTCTATTAATGACTTATTATTATAATACTTCTGGAGCTAGTGAAATAATCTTCATGTAACCTGCGTCACGAAGTTCA
>CANHHX010000100.1 GCA_947461125.1 Bacteroidota bacterium
CATTTCAACCGCATAAGCGCCGCCGTAAAACAGTTCACGGATTTCGTAAAAGAATGGAATCTGCTAATGGACGTAAAGTATTGGCAAGCCGTCGTAAAAAAGGCCGCAAGAAACTAACTGTTTCTAGCGAGAAAGGTTTAAAATAAACCAATAGGAATTCTTTAGCGCATACGCATTAAAGATCCTCAGAATTTACAATATAAGTCCTGCTTTTATAAGCAGGACTTTTTTAATTTAGTGTAGTTCCATTTTTAAAATATGGCCGGTACTTTTTCCTATAACAAATTTGAAAAACTAAAAAGCCGCAAGCAAATTGAACTTTTGTTTGCGAAAGGAAAAAGTATATCCTCTTTTCCGGTTAAAGTATTTTATTTACCTGTTGAGCATACACCTATACATCCTGTGCAAGTAGGTGTGGGCGTTTCTGCGCGAAATTTTAAAAAAGCAGTAGACCGTAATACCATCAAAAGGCGCATGCGCGAGGCCTACCGTTTACACAAACTTCCTTTACATGAGCATTTAGTAGCGCAACAAAAAAGTGTAGCTGTATTTATTTTATGGATCGATAAACAAATACCTACCACTGCGGCACTATATGATTTGATGCCAACTATAATTGAAAAATTAAACCAGCAACTCGGATGAAAATAATTTGGCAAATATTGAGCATCCCTTTTATACTACTGATAAAATTTTATCAGTACGTGATTTCGCCATCGCTAGGACCTAAGTGTAGGTTCACCCCCAGCTGTTCGCATTACGCGGTAGATGCCCTAAAAAAATACGGATTATTTAAAGGTATGTACCTCTCCATAATCCGTATCAGTAAATGTAGGCCGGGTGGAGGTCATGGTTACGACCCCGTTCCGTAAAAATTTAAAATTAAGCTGCGCTAAAACGAGCGGCTACTTTATTCCAATCTACCACATTCCAAAAAGCAGCTAAATAATCTGCTCTGCGGTTTTGGTATTTTAAATAATATGCGTGTTCCCAAACATCAGCACCTAAAATGGGTGTTCCTTTTACTTCTGCAACGTCCATTAAAGGATTGTCTTGATTTGGGGTAGAAGAAACCACTAATTTACCATCTACCACTACTAACCAAGCCCAGCCACTTCCAAAACGGGTAAGACCAGCAGCCGCAAATTTTTCTTTGAAAGCATCAAATGAACCAAAAGCTGCATCAATGGCAGTCGCTAATGCACCTGTTGGCGCACCACCTGCATTAGGCGCTAAACTTTCCCAGAAAAAAGTATGGTTCCAATGTCCGCCACCGTTGTTACGAACAGCAGGGCTAATGCTACCTGCTGCTGCAACGAGCTGTTCAATTGTTTTTGATTCATGCTCGGTACCCGCCACTGCTTTGTTTAGATTGTCTACATAAGCCTGGTGGTGTTTACCATGGTGGATTTGCATGGTAGTGGTATCGATATGTGGTTCTAATGCATCATGTGCATAGGGTAAGGGTGCAAGTGTAAATGACATAATTGTATTTTTAAAAAGTAATGAATGAAAACGCAAAGCTACACTCTAATTGCAGCCTATCAAAATGCTTAACGCTTGTTTTTAAAAAAGGTTTTGAGGAGCCAACTGCATTCTGCGGCTAAAACGCCACTAACGATTTCGATTTTAGGCCCAAAAGGTTGCGCTATTTTTTGATACCCATTTTTTTCGTCGGAGGCGCCGTAAACAATGCGACTTACTTTACCCCAGTAGAGCGCGCCGGCACACATCATGCAGGGTTCTAGGGTAACATATAAAGTAGCTTCTGGGAGGTATTTAGCACCCATAGCACTATATGCAGAAGTAAGCGCTAATATTTCGGCATGTGCCGTAGAATCGTTTAAAAGCTCTACTTGGTTATGACCTCTCGCAATAATTTTACCCTTCACCACAACAACGGCGCCCACAGGCACTTCATCTGCCTCAAATGCGAGGTTGGCTTCTTTTAAAGCTTCCTCCATAAAATATTCGTCGGGCAAATCAATCATTCTGCTAAAGTAAGGTTTTAGTACATAAAAAAAGAGCTGCTTTGTGGGCAACTCTTTTTTAGGATTGTAAAATAGTGTTATAGTTTTTTAACCATGATATTTTTATACCAAACATTGTCGCCGTGGTCTTGAAGTGCAATATGTCCTGTAAAAACTTTACCAAAATCTGGCATCGTTTTAAACTTACTATTAGCAATCATTTTTCTCCAAGCATCATCGCCGTAGGTGGTAGAAACTACATTCACGCCATTTAAATAAAAATCTAATTTACCCCTGTAGCTTACAATTTCTGCCTGATTCCATTCGCCAACAGGTTTTACAGCACCTTCTGGCCCTGCAATTAAATCATACAAGTTACCAGCACGATGTGTTACAAATTTTCCATCCCCATGTCCATCGTTATCGAGTACTTGCATTTCTGGCCCAGTAAACCAAACATGATCATATTTTGATTTGTCGTCCTGTACCCAAAAAATAATACCACTATTTCCTTTTGCTGAAATTTTCCATTCTAGTTTTAAATGAAAATCTTGAAGTTCTAATTCGTGCACTAAATCCCCACCACCATTGGTTTGCCAATCGGCTTTATTAGAAGCATCTAAGTAAAGAATGCCGCCGTCCATTACTTTCCAGGCCTTACCCACTGTTTCTTTGCCATAAGAATGCCATCCTTTGGTGTTTTTACCATTGAATAAAGAAATCCATTCTGACTTAGCAGAAGTATTTTTTTGAGGTGCATTTGTTGTTGGATCAGGTGTGGTACTTGTAAGTAAACCACCTAATAATAGGGAAGTAAAAAATGAAGCAATCATATTTTTATTTTTTAAGGAGTAGAATATATTTTACCATTTGTTCGGCATCGGCTTCGGATAATGAACTGTGCGGTGTCATTGGGATGGCGCCCCATACACCCTGGCCACCTTTGATGATTTTGCCAGCTAACATTTTTACATTCTCTTCGGTGTTTTCATATTTTGCTGCAACATCTTTGTAAGCAGGTCCAATATTTTTTTCACTTACTTTATGACAAGTCAAGCAGTCTGATTTACCAATCAGTTCTAAACCTTTTTGGTAATCTGGGTTGCTGCTTAAATCAACTACTTGTTCAGTTGCTGCGCCTGTTTCTTCTTTTTTTTCATTTCCGCCAGCACATGCAACAATCAGTGCAAATAGGGGAAGGGTTAGGTACATCTTTTTCACGGATACTATTTTTTTAATGAGGGTTTAAAGTTATTAATCAATTCCTAAAATGGCACGATTTAATTTTTCGTTGGCACCGGTGCCAGCAAAATCATCAAAAGCCTTTTCGGTTACCTGAATGATATTTTTTTGAATAAATGGAGCACCTTCTGCGGCGCCTACCTGAGCGTCTTTAATGGCACATTCCCATTCCATAACGGCCCAACCAGTAAAGTTGTAAGCGGCTAATTTGCTAAAAATGGCGCCAAAATTAACCTGCCCATCACCTAGCGATCTAAACCTGCCGGCACGGCCTACCCAGTTCTGATACCCACCATATACCCCTTGCTTTCCGGTTGGATTAAACTCTGCATCTTTTACATGGAACATTTTAATGCGTTCGTGATAATGATCGATATAAGTCAAGTAGTCTAAACATTGTAACACAAAATGCGATGGATCATAAAGTAGACAGGCGCGCTTGTGGTTGTTTACTTTTTCTAAAAACATTTCATAAGAAACACCGTCGTGTAAATCTTCGCCGGGGTGTACTTCATAACAAAGGTCTACACCATGATTGTCAAAAACATCGAGGATGGGTTTCCATCTTTTTGCAAGTTCGGTGAAACCTGTTTCTACAAGTCCTGCGGGTCTTTGCGGCCAAGGATATACCGTATGCCATAATAACGCACCACTAAAAGTTGCGTGTGCGTTTAATCCTAAATTTTCAGAAGCCGCTGCTGCATATTTTAATTGCTGCCCCGCCCACTCGGTTCTTGCTTTTGCATTACCGCGCACATTTTCTGGCGCAAAGCCATCAAACAAACTATCGTAGGCAGGGTTTACTGCAACGAGTTGACCTTGTAAATGTGTAGAGAGTTCGGTAATTTCTAAACCAGCTGCTGCAACAATACCTTTTATTTCATCGGCATAGGTTTTGCTTTCGGCGGCTTTTTGTAAATCGATGCAACGGCTATCCCAGCTGGGTATTTGAACACCCTTGAAACCCAGTGAGGCTGCCCATTTACAAATACTTGCTAAAGAATTAAAGGGCGCCGTATCACCCATAAACTGTGCTAAAAAAATACCAGGTCCTTTGATTGTTGTCATAAAATATTTTGAATACTGTTGAAATTAAATTGTGTAGGGTGTCCATTTTTGATCAGACGCTCCCGATGCAACAACGTTATCAATAAATGCCATTCCTCTTAAACCATCGTTTGTGTTTGGAAAATCAAGCATTTCTGGTGTTGGTGTTGTACCATCTATTTTTGCAGATAAAGTCAGTGCAAAATTGCGGTAGATATTTGCAAAAGCTTCGAGGTATCCTTCTGGATGTCCGCCAGGTGTTCTGCTATTATGAATCGCGTATTTGCTAAGTCTATCGCCGTAGTTACCACCTGCGCGCAAAATTTGTGTTGGCGCATCGAGCCATTTTACAAGGAGTGTGTTAGGGTCGTGTTGCGCCCATTCAAGTCCACCTTTTTCGCCGTAGATTCTAATTTTTAATGCGTTTTCTTCACCAGCGGCAACCTGCGATGCCATGAGCACACCTCTTGCACCATTGCTAAATTGTAAGAGCACATTACCATCATCATCCAGCATACGGCCTTCTACCATGGCATTTAAATCGGCACAGAGTTGTGTGATTTGAGCACCCGTAATATATTCGGCAAGGTGTGCGGCATGTGTTCCAATATCACCCATACAACCTGCTTTACCCGATTTTTTAGGATCGGTTCTCCACGCGGCCTGTGCATTGCCTTCGCGCTCACTTAATTTACTAAGCCAGCCCTGCGGATATTCTACCCATACTTTTCTAATTTTTCCAAAAACATTGTCTTGTACCATGGCCCTCGCTTGTTTTACAAGTGGATAGCCAGAGTAGGTATGTGTGAGACAAAGCGTAAGCCCTGTTTCCTGCACTTTTTGGTGTAGTTGCTTGGCTTCGTCGAGGGTAAAAGCAATTGGTTTTTCTATGACAACATGAAACCCATGATCAAGGGCCATCATGGCAGGTGCAAAGTGCGCAAAATTGGGCGTTACAATGGTTACAAAATCCATTCTTTCAGAAGCCGGAAGTTGGCTTTCTTTGGTAATCATTTCATCGTAGGTTAAATAAGTACGATGCTCGGGTAAAAACAAGGAAGCGCCTGAATCTTTGGCGATATCAGGATTGATGCTAAGCGCACCACAACAGAGTTCTATGAGTCCATCCATATTGGCTGCAAGCCTATGTATCGCGCCAATAAAGGCATCTTTACCGCCGCCTACCATGCCCATTCTTAATTTTCTGTTCATGTTTGATCAATTTTAAATTGTGGAACTAAAAGTAAATTTTATCGGTCAACATTTAAAATAAAAAAATTACATTTATTGAATAGAATTTATCACGAACCTTTTACGATTATGCAAAACAACATTCAAAAGCAGCAACTCTTTATTGCCAGCTGCTTAGC
>CANHHX010000101.1 GCA_947461125.1 Bacteroidota bacterium
GCAGATTTTTTATAAGGCTTGTTGAAATTATTGCCAAGCTCATTCATGGCAAATAAAACCCTGCGGTGTACAGGTTTAAAACCATCACGCGCATCAGGTAACGCACGACCAACAATCACAGACATCGAGTAATCGATGTACGCTGTTTTCATTTGCTCTTCGATATTAACCTGTATTATACGGTCGTTATCGGAGGTTTGTTCTGGTATCAAATTTTCTTCCATAATTTCTAATCTATAAACGTATCTATATCAACATTTTGACACGCCATTTTGGCGGCTTACGAAGATACTTTTTTTAATACGGAAATAGCTTAAAATGGCCCTCTAAAAAGGGGTGTTTTATCCACAATTTTACACACAAAATGTAGGTAAATAAAGGGGAAAAAATGGCCTAAGGAACCTGAACCCATTCATAATCTAGCTGACGCTTGTCTAAATTGGCCGCAATGACCTTTATAAACACTTTGTCGCCCATTTTAAAGGTGCGTCCACTCCTTTTGCCCACAAGGCTATAATCAGATTCTATATGCCTAAAATCGTCAAATTCTGAGAGGCCAACAATGGATACCAAACCCTCACATTTATGGGCTACTGTTTCTACCCAAAAACCAAAGCTAGAAACACCACTCACTACACCTTCAAATGTGTCGCCAACATAATCCCGCATGTACTCAACTTGTTTGTACTTATTGGAAGCTCTTTCACACTCCATAGCAGCACGTTCACGGTCGGAACTGTGCTTACATTTTTCTTCCATTTTTTTATCTACCAAGGGTTTGTTATCAAGCACGGTTTGAAGCACGCGGTGCACAAGTACATCGGGGTATCTTCTAATGGGTGATGTGAAATGACAATAAAAATCAAAAGCAAGTCCGTAGTGTCCAATATTTTGTGTCGAATAAACGGCTTTGGCCATAGTTCTAATACCAAGTTGCTCTAACACATGTTGCTCCGGTTTACCTTTTGCATCTTCTAACAACTGGTTAAAACTTGCAGCAATTTTTTCGGGTGAACTGGCATCAAAACCATGTCCATATTTTTTTGCATATTGCACAAAGGGTGCTAGTTTTTCAGGATCTGGTTGATCATGAATACGGTATGGAAAAGGAAGCGGTTGTTTATTGATTTGGATTTTAGAAATATTTTCGGCTACTGTTTTATTGGCAAGTAGCATAAACTCTTCGATTAACTGGTGTGCTGGTTTACTTTCTTTGACGGTTATACCAATGGGTTTGGCATTTTCATCGAGTGTAAAACGAACTTCTTGAGAAGAAAAATTAATAGCACCTTTTTTAAACCTGGCTTGTCTAAATTTTTGTGCAAGGTTATGAAGTAGTAAAATATCTTCTACATTTTCGCCCTCCTTGGTATCTATAATAGTTTGTACGTCTTCGTACGCGTAACGCTTATCAGAATGAATTACAGTTCGGCCAAGCCAGTACTGTTTTACCTGCGCTTCATCGTTAATTTGAAAAATGGCGGAAAAAGTAAATTTATCTTCGTTGGGGCGAAGCGAACAAAGTTCATTTGAAATTTTTTCTGGTAACATGGGGTTTACACGGTCTGGCAAATAGACAGAGGTTGCGCGCTTGTATGCTTCGGCGTCTAAATCGGTATCTGGTAAAACGTAATAACTTACATCCGCAATGTGTACCCCTATTTCGTAAAGGCCACTTGGTAATTTTCGGATAGAAAGGGCGTCATCAAAATCTTTTGCATCGACAGGGTCAATGGTAAATGTTTTGATATCACGGCAATCTCTACGTTTGGCAATTTCAGCTTCATCTAAAACAACAGGCAGCTCCGCGGCTGCTTCTAACACGTCTTGCGGAAAAAATAATGGAAAGCCGGCCTGCGCCAAGAGCTCCTTCATAGCTGCATCATTTTCGTCTTCTGGCGACATGATAGCGGTTACTTCTCCAACTGGTTTTTTATCGTCTTTATCCCATTTTACAAGCCTTGCAGATACCCTATCTTTATTTTTTGCGCCATTTAAATACTGAAGCGGAATAAAAATATCGGGCATGGGTTTATCGGTGTCTGGCACAAAAAATGCAAACTTATCAGAGAGTTGTATATGTCCTATAAATTCGGTTTGACGGCGCTCAACAACTTCTACTACCTTACCCTCTTTTTTGCCGGTTCTGCCATTTTCACGGGTAATTTTAACGCGCACAATATCACCATTAAGGGCATTGCTCATATCGGAGGGGCGCACCATAATATCAATGGCATTGTTGTCTACAATAACGTAGCCCATGCCAGAGCGGGTGATTTCTATTTTACCTTTTAAAGTAGCTACCACAATGGACTTTGCTGTTTTCTTTTGTTTTGACTTTTTTGCTTTACTCATGTTGCATATTGGTGTTAAACCCATTGATAAATGAAAGGATCAACCCGTCAAATTGAGGGCCTTCGTCAAATAAAAAAGAGTGTTTGATAGGGAGTACATAAAAAGGCAGTGACTTTAATTCTTCTTGGAATTTTGTAAGTCGTACCGCGTCTTTTTCGGTGGTGATAATAAATTTATGCTGGGCAGCAATACTATTAAACTGACCCACTACATCTTGCAAATCATCGATCGAAAAAATATGGTGATCTGCGTAATCTTGTTGATAGTAGGTGCGTGCATGCTCGTGTAAATAATTTTTGAGTGGCTTTGGATTGGCAATACCACACATTAAAAGCACTTCATCCTCACTAGTGATGGGACGCTTACTCATAACATCTAAAATATGATACGGAGTCTCGTATTCGATGCAGGTAAAAAATACGCGCTGGTAATTTTTTGGACGTAAAGCTCTGGTTATTTTTTGACGTTTTTCTTCTGATAAATTTGGCGGACACTTGGTTACGATTATAACATGCGCCCTTTTTGCCGATCCTCTTTCATCCCTTAAATCACCGGTGGGTAAGAAAAAATCGTGGTTATAGGTATTGCCAAATTCGGTGAGTAATATGTTAAACCCAGCCTGCACCGACCTATGCTGAAATGCATCATCTAAAATAATAGCTTGTAAATCTTTGATGTCGTGTAACAATTGTGGAATGGCGTCCAATCTTTCTTCACCAACTGCAACAGGCACCGATGGAAATTTTTGATGAAAGAGCATGGGCTCATCTCCTATTTCTAGTGCCGTGGTAGATGCACCTGCTAACACATACCCTTTTGTTTTTCTTTTGTAGCCCCTACTAACCGTGGCTACTTTATAACGGGTATGGAGTAGTCCTAATAAATACTCCACCATGGGAGATTTACCCGTGCCGCCCACCGCTAAATTACCAACACAAATAAGGGGAAAATTAAACCTTGCCGAACGTAGATACTGCTTATCAAACAGCCAGTTGCGTATTTTAATAAAAGCCCCATACAATATAGCAAGCGGCAATAATAAAACACGAAAGGAAGTAAGAAAAATGGTATTAAAATTCATAGATGCGACTCGGCGTAATGAGGTAGTGCAAAGGTACGTCAAATTGGTCTGTATCTGCTATTTGCTCGATGGGGTCAAAATAGGAAAAACCCATACTAATTACCCCCTGGTTGCAAGAAGCTAAAAAGCGGTCGTAATAGCCTTTACCATATCCCACTCTATACCCCTCTGTATCAGCTACAAGTAATGGCACAAATACCAAATCAATAGATGATGGGTCTACCGGATTGGGTGCATCTGGCTCTAACACACCAAACTTTCCAGGTTTGTATACCGTGTTTTCATCTATTTGATGCGCCGTAAACGAATGTGCATCGGGATCCATCACCGGATATGAAATTGAAAGACCCGGAACCATATGACGGAGGTAACCCGAAAACAAGTGCGTATTGGGCTCTGCTTGATTTGGCATGGGCCAATACGTGAGTACTGATCTCACCCCAGAAAAATCAAATTTTTGAAACTGTATGAGCATTAAATCGTCATACTGCAAACGCGTTTTAGAGGGTAAATCTTGGCGTTTGTTTTTGTATAATTCTCTTAATGCTTGCTTGTTCATAGGGTACTATGTGGCAACAAAAAATGAAAAAATAGTAGTTCCATAATTGCGCTGAAAAGAATAACCCTCAAAATTTTTGTAATCGTTGCGCGGGGTATGCTCTAACACAAAAAAACCACCTGGCTTAATCAGTTTTTTAGCCACAATTATTTTAGGGAGTTCATCGATGGTGCCAAGTGCATAAGGCGGTCCAGCAAATATAAAATCGTAAGCGGTAGAGCAACTATTTAAGTAAGCAAACACATCAAGTTTTAATACCTGTGCGCCTTCTATTTTTAATAAAGCAATATTTTTTTGAATAAACCCCTGCATGATAGGGTCTTTTTCGATTAAGGTGAGCTTAGCAGCTCCCCTAGACGCGAGTTCGTAACTGATACAACCTGTGCCGCCAAATAAATCGAGGGTTTCAATCTCCTCAAAAGACATTCTACTTTGCAAAATATTAAAGAGGCCCTCTTTTGCAATATCTGTAGTAGGCCTTGTGTGGGGCATATTGGCGGGTGGACTAATGCGGCGACCACCATATTTACCTGAAATGATCCTCATGCTAATGGCTTCAAAAAGGCAGTAAAAAAATGGGCGCTTTGCGCTTCAAACATGGCAGGTAATACTTTTTCTTGGCGTGGTTTTTTATATTCTACCATCGGATAAATTTGCTCAACACAAACGGCCGCAGCAGCGCGTGCATCTATAAAGCCCATCATATTTACTTTAATACTTGTAGCGTCAATTTGGTGCGACGCATTAATATGTAAAAGATGGTAACAGATATCTTCGGTACTTGTAAACGAAAAACTTTGAATGAATTGAAGCGTACTTGACACAAATAAACTTGCAATAAAATGATTTTTATAAAACTGAAGTTTAAGCATGGGTTTGTCTGAAACAGCTTCGGCATAAAGACCCGTAATGTTGGGTGTATAGACATGCGATAACTGATGCAGTGGATACCTTGTATTTAAAACGTCAAGCAAACTATTGGATATACGGTAACAATTAATAAGAGAGGGCGTATTTTTTATTTTTTCATGCTTTAAGGTAGCATGTATAGCTGGCCCAAATAATAATTGTAAATAATCGGTAGCTGCTTCGGTATTAAATTTTTCGAGTGGTACAATTACGGCAGCTGCACTATTGATAAACACCTGCACGGCACTCACTGGTTTTTGCAATAAGTTAGAAGCTGAGGCTGCTTCTGAAAAAATGGCCTCCCAATTATTTTCCAGTGCACTCCCTTCCAAAGGCCATTCAAAAAATTCAAAAGCCTGCACTGCTTGGTTCCCCATATTAATAAGTGAACAAGCAATATGATTGTTTGAAATATCAAATTGTAATAATTCGGCAGTTGAAGTTAAAGGAACCGACGCTTCCCCATAAAAAGAATATGTTTTTTGAATAGCCATTTGGTTAACTGCTTATTTATGTGCAATAATATAAAAAAAGAAGGTGATTTGAACACACTATTATATAGTAGATTTGCAAACCCTATGTCTAGCAGC
>CANHHX010000102.1 GCA_947461125.1 Bacteroidota bacterium
ATTGAGCTGCGGGGCTGTGGAAACAAAAATGCCCGAAAAGATTGCTTATTTAACAAAAAGTATATTTTTGCGCCGTAAACAAAACTTTTTACAATGTCAGACATCGCAACAAGAGTTAAGAAAATCATCGTTGACAAATTAGGCGTAGACGAAGCAGAAGTTACCAATGAAGCTTCTTTTACCAATGACCTCGGTGCAGATTCACTCGATACCGTTGAGTTAATTATGGAATTCGAAAAAGAATTCAACATTTCTATTCCAGACGAGCAGGCTGAAACCATTACTACAGTTGGCCAAGCTGTTGCCTACTTGGAAGAGCACGCTAAATAAGCATTCTATTTAGGAATAATCTTTTTTTAATCCGCCTTTCTGAAGTTTTATGCTTTGAAAGGCGGATTATCACTTAATCAGGTTTAAGTTATGGCACTCAAAAGAGTCGTTGTTACAGGAATTGGTACGCTAACGCCTATTGGAAATAATCTCAATGATTATTGGAACAGTTTATTAGCGGGCGTTTCAGGGGCAGCACCTATCACTCTTTTTGACGCTTCTAAATTTAA
Source organism: Bacteroidota bacterium (assembly GCA_947461125.1). Lineage (GTDB taxonomy): Bacteria > Bacteroidota > Bacteroidia > Chitinophagales > Chitinophagaceae > Sediminibacterium. Next base: position 561 of record CANHHX010000102.1, read on the forward strand.
AACACGTTTTGCGTGTGAGATTAAGGGCTTTGATCCAACCGAATTTATGGATCGTAAAGAAGCCAGAAAATTAGACCGTTTTGCACAAATTGCCCTGGTTGCCAGCGATCAAGCTGTTGCAGATGCGGGTATTTCAAAAGATAACGTTGATCCAGACCGTGTAGGTGTCATTTTTGCAAGTGGCATTGGTGGTCTCGTAACTTTTCAGGAAGAAGTATTAAACTTCGCATCAGGAGATGGAACTCCTCGTTTCAATCCTTTCTTTATTCCAAAAATGATTTTAGATATTGCTGCCGGACAAATTTCCATGCGTCATGGATTTAGAGGTCCTAACTATGCAGTGGTGAGTGCTTGTGCCTCTAGTACCAACGGTATTGTTTGTGCAGTAGATACCATCAGATTAGGAAAAGCAGATATCGTTGTAGCAGGTGGTGCCGAAGCCGTAATTGGTGAAGCAGGTATTGGTGGATTTAACGCCATGAAAGCCATGAGTGAGCGCAACGATGACCCAGCAACTGCTAGCCGCCCTTACGACAAAGACAGAGATGGATTTGTAATGGGAGAAGCCGCAGGTGCCCTTATTTTAGAAGATTATGACCACGCGGTAAAACGTGGTGCCAAAATATATTGTGAAATTGCGGGTGGTGGTGCAACTGCCGATGCCTATCATTTAACGGCTCCGCATCCAGAAGGGCTTGGCGCATTAAACGTGATGCGTGCTGCGCTAAAAGATGCAGATATGCAGCCCGATGAAATTGATTATATCAATACACACGGTACTTCAACGCCGCTTGGTGATGGCGCCGAAACAAAAGCCATTACAGGTGTATTTGGTGAGCACGCTTACAACCTCAATATCTCGGCTACCAAATCAATGACAGGCCACTGCCTAGGTGCTGCTGGTGTTATTGAAACCATTGCTTGTATCCAGTCGGTGATTCATGATATTGTACCGCCTACCATCAACCATTTTACAGACGATCCAACCCTAGATCCAAGACTTAATTTCACCTTCAACGCTCCTCAAAAAAGAGTGGTGCGTGCTGCTTTAAGTAATACGTTTGGATTTGGCGGACACAATGCTTGCGTGATTGTCAAAAAATTTATAGCTTAGTTGTGCAGTTTTTTAAGCAACTTTTTTCAACTTCATCATCAAATAGTTTTGATCAGCAATTAAGAAACGTGCTTGGTTTTAAACCAGGTAAATTACTGCTGTATTCTACTGCATTGAGCCACCGTTCTGTAAAAGAAACCGCTGAAGCAAACAATGAACGTTTAGAGTATTTAGGAGACGCTGTATTAAGCGCAATAGTAGCTGATTATTTATTTAAAAGGTATCCATACAAAGGCGAAGGATTTTTAACAGAGATGCGTAGTAAGATGGTGAATAGGCAACAACTTAATGATGTTGCACTAAAAATGGGTCTTCGAAAATTAACGATGTATAATAAATTTGACAACGCATTAAAAGGAAGTCAAATTTTTGGTAATACGCTAGAAGCCTTGGTGGGAGCGGTTTACCTCGATCAAGGATATATAAAAACGCAGGCATGGGTACTCAAACAAATTGTGATACCACATATGTTTGTGGACGATTTAGAACAGATCGATATTAATTTGAAAAATAAATTAATTGGCTGGGCTAGCAAAAATGGGAAACTATTAGACTTTGAACTCGTAGAAGAAAAGATGGAAGGGACCCGCAGGCTTTTTACCATTCATGTTACCATCGATGGTGAAGTTATTGCGTTAGGAAAAGGCTACAATAAAAAAGACGCCAGTCAAGTAGCGGCGCAAGTAGCTGTTGAAAAATTAGCGCTGTAAATTGTTATTTAGCTTCAATAATTTCTTGGCATAATTCCACAAGCACCCCACCCGTATCTTTTGGATGTAAAAAGCAAACCCATTTATTATCGGCCCCTCTTTTGGGCGCATCTTGGAGTAGGGTAAAGCCCTCCCCTTGCATGCGGGCCATTTCGGCGTAAATATCTTCTACTTCATAGGCGATATGATGTATGCCTTCCCCCTTTTTGTCGATATACCTGGCAATAACACCCTCAGTGTCCGTGGAACATACCAGTTCAATTTTGCTGTCGCCCACTTTAAAAAAGGCGGTATTTACTTTTTCCGAAGCCACCAACTCCTGTTTGTAACAGGTTGTGTTTAACATTTTCTCGTATAGAGGCACCGAAACTTCAAAATTTTTGACCGCGATACCAATATGTTCGATTTTTTTCATGACGGACCGGTTTTTTGCTTTACGAATTGAGAAAAAATGAGGTTTTGACCCCCTTTTGACCCGCAATTATAAACCTATTGCAGTACTTTCGTGTTTATAAGACAAGCAAATTTCAGAATATTATGTTGAAGTTACCTATTTACCTAGATAATAATGCCACAACCCCAATGGATCCGAGGGTTTTAGAGGCGATGATTCCTTATTTTACCGAGCATTTTGGTAATGCAGCGAGCCGTAACCACCCATTTGGATGGGAGGCAGAAGAAGCAGTAGATTATGCACGTGAGCAAGTAGCAAAACTGATTGGTGCCGATCCAAAAGAAATCATCTTTACATCGGGCGCCACAGAGGGTGACAACCTTGGTATCAAGGGTGTGTATGAAATGTATGCCAGTAAGGGTAATCATATCATTACTTGTACTACCGAGCACAAAGCCGTTTTAGATACCTGTAAACATATTGAGCACATAGGGGGTGAGGTAACTTACCTTCCAGTAGCTGCTAACGGTTTAATTGACTTAACGGCGCTCGAAGCTGCTATTAAGCCAACCACAATTTTAATTGCGATCATGTACGCCAACAATGAAATTGGTGTGGTACAACCGGTAAAAGAAATTAGCGCGATTGCCAAAAAGCATGGTGTATTATTTTTCTCTGATGCGGTGCAGGCTGTGGGTAAAATCCCAGTAGACGTAAACGCTGACGGTATTGATATTATGGCATTTACTGCGCATAAAATGTATGGCCCTAAGGGAATTGGTGCACTTTACGTTCGTCGTAAAAATCCTCGTGTTAAAGTTACTGCCCAAATGGACGGTGGCGGACACGAAAGAGGTATGCGTAGTGGTACGTTAAACGTTCCTGGTATTGTTGGATTTGGTAAAGCATGTGAACTTGCTAGACTAGAAATGGCTGCCGACGCTGAGCGTTTAAGCAAGCTAAGAGATAAGCTAGAAGCGGCTTTAACACAAATAGACGAGTCTTATGTAAATGGTAGCACCGAGCACCGTTTACCACACGTTGCTAATATTTCTTTCAAATATGTAGAAGGAGAGGGCTTAATGATGGGCTTTAATAAAACCATCGCACTTTCTTCAGGTTCTGCTTGTACTTCTGCATCACTCGAGCCTAGCTATGTATTAAAAGCACTAGGTTTAGGAGATGATTTAGCACACAGTTCACTCCGTTTTGGTCTTGGTCGTTTTACCACCGAAGAGCAAATTGATTACACCATTAAAGCGGTTACTGATACTGTTTTAAAACTTCGTGAAATGAGCCCACTTTGGGAAATGTTCAAAGAAGGTATTGATTTAGATTCTATCGAATGGGCGCACCATTAATTTATAAAATTATTATTTTTACTATTTCAAAACAATCATATGGCATACTCAGAAAAAGTTATCGATCATTATAGCAATCCTAAAAATGTAGGAACACTTGACAAAGCAAAAAAGAATGTAGGTACCGGTTTAGTAGGTGCACCAGAATGTGGCGACGTAATGCGCTTACAAATTGAAGTAGACGACGCTTCAGGTGTTATTACCGATGCTAAATTCAAAACCTTTGGATGTGGCTCTGCTATTGCTTCTTCATCACTTGCAACCGAGTGGTTAAAAGGTAAAACAGTAGATCAAGCTGTTGGCATTGACAACATGGATCTAGTAGAAGAATTAAATTTACCACCCGTAAAAATTCACTGTTCTGTATTGGCAGAAGACGCTATCAAAGCTGCTATCAACGACTACCGCACTAAAAACGGCTTAGAAGCATTACAGTTTGAAGAAAAAGGCGTTCACTAATCATATTTAACCGAGCATTCATTTCCAAATGGTAGCTACCGAAAATACAATCTATGTGAGCGAAAAGGCGAAGTCCAAAGTTTTACAACTAATGGAGGATGCTGGCATTACTGGCGATAGTAGTTATTTTTTGCGCGTAGGTGTTGTTGGGGGTGGATGCTCTGGTCTTAGTTACAAACTTGATTTTGACAACGAGGTAAAACCCATGGATCAGGTTTTTGAAGACAATGGGGTTAAAGTAGTCACCGATCTTAAAAGCTTTTTATACCTCGTAAACACGGAGCTTGATTTCTCGGATGGCCTTAATGGCAAAGGTTTTTATTTTAATAACCCTAATGCAAGCCGCAGTTGTGGCTGTGGGGAAAGCTTTTCAGTATAATTTAACTTTTTACTTTTTAAGATTGCCTAAGAACAAGTAGTTTTGGGCCATGCTAAATATTGGCCTCAAAGAGTGGAAGCAGTTTTTTACCAGCCTAACAGGCTATATTGCCCTCTGCATTTTTTTACTTCTTACGGGTCTCCTTTTATTTGTTTTTCCGGATACTAGTATTTTAGAAATGGGTTATGCAACCCTTGCTGGTTTTTTTAATATCGTTCCTTGGTTGCTCATATTTATGATTCCTACCATTACTATGCGCAGTTTTTCTG
>CANHHX010000103.1 GCA_947461125.1 Bacteroidota bacterium
TAAACAGATCATTGGTGCGGTAGTGGACGTGCATTTTCCGGACAAAACATTACCAGAAATTTACAACGCACTTGAAATCACCAGAGAAGGTGGTGAAAAGTTAGTACTCGAAGTGCAACAGCACCTTGGAGAAGACAGCGTACGTACCATTGCGATGGACGGAACCGATGGTCTTGTAAGAGGTATGGAAGTAGTAGATACAGGAAAAGCCATTGCAATGCCAGTGGGTGAAGGTATCAACGGTCGTTTATTTAACGTAACCGGAGATGCTATCGATGGTCTTCCACAATTAAGTAAAGTGGGTGGACGTCCTATTCACAACAAGCCGCCATTATTTGAAAACCTAAGTACTGCAACAGAAGTGTTGTTTACGGGTATCAAAGTAATTGACCTGATTGAGCCATACGCAAAAGGTGGTAAAATTGGTTTGTTTGGTGGTGCGGGTGTAGGTAAAACAGTACTTATTCAAGAGTTAATTAATAACATCGCAAAAGGACACGGTGGTTTATCCGTGTTTGCGGGTGTGGGTGAAAGAACACGTGAAGGAAATGACTTATTACGTGAAATGATTGAAGCAGGCATTATGAAATATGGTGACGCTTTCAAACATAGCATGGAAGAAGGTGGATGGGATTTATCTAAAGTAGACATGAACGAATTAAAAGATTCAAAAGCTACTTTCGTATTTGGTCAAATGAATGAACCTCCAGGAGCACGTGCGCGTGTGGCCTTATCAGGTTTAACAGTTGCAGAATATTTCCGTGATGGAGATGGAACCGGAAAAGGTAAGGATATCTTATTTTTCGTAGATAACATTTTCCGTTTTACACAAGCAGGTTCTGAGGTATCGGCGTTATTAGGTCGTATGCCATCAGCGGTAGGATACCAACCAACCCTTGCAACCGAAATGGGACTTATGCAAGAGCGTATTACGTCAACTAAAAACGGTTCCATTACTTCGGTACAAGCGGTATACGTACCTGCCGATGACTTAACGGATCCAGCGCCAGCAACAACGTTTGCGCACTTAGATGCTACTACTGTATTGTCTCGTAAGATTGCCGATTTGGGTATTTATCCTGCGGTAGATCCTCTAGATTCTACCTCTCGTATCTTAACACCAGCAGTAGTGGGTGATGCACACTACGATTGTGCAAACCGCGTTAAATTAATTTTACAACGTTACAAAGAGCTTCAAGATATTATTGCGATTTTAGGTATGGATGAATTATCTGAAGAAGATAAAATGACTGTACAACGTGCACGTAAAGTTCAACGTTTCTTATCGCAGCCTTTCCACGTTGCAGAACAATTTACAGGATTAAAAGGGGTATTCGTAAGTATCGAAGATACCATCCGCGCATTCAACGCCATCATGGACGGTGAAGTAGATGAGTATCCAGAAGCAGCCTTTAACCTTGTAGGTACGCTAGAAGATGCCGTTGAAAAAGGTAAAAAATTAATGGCAGCTGCAAACGCGTAAGCATCTTTAAAAAAAGGATATGCAATTAGAAATATTAACACCCGAGAAAAAATTATATAGCGGCGAAGTGTATGGTGTTCAATTACCTGGTGTTTCTGGTTTATTTGAAATACTTGATAAACACGCGCCTCTTGTAAGTGCACTTGGAACAGGAAATGTTAAAGTATTAAAAGACAAATCAGCTACCGAAAACTATTCCATCAAAAGTGGATTTGTAGAAGTAGCCAATAATAAAGTAACGGTGCTTGTAGAAGGCGCAGCTGCGGTTTAAACCGTTTTGGTTTAACATAAATGTATGGTAAAGCACTCCACAACTGGGGTGCTTTATTTTTTTTGCCCCTATATTTGTATCCTCATGAAACGCAGTTTTCGTATCATCATTGTTTTAATTGGGCTTTCAATTGGAGGTCTCTTGCTGTTGCAAGCATCTTGGCTGAGCAACTTATTAGAGATTACCGAAGTGCAGCTCGTAGACAAAGTGAACGAAGCGGGTATCAGTGTGGTAAATGATATTAAAGCGCGTGTTTACACTGGCCAGCCTGTAACGCTTCCCAAAAAAGGAGGACTTGGTTTTGGTGGTGAAATACACCTTCATTTTATTAAACCAGTAGGCGTAGATGATTATTTTACCAAAGCGCAAATCAGCAATAAAATAATTGAAGCTTTTGAAGCAGCGGATTTGAAAAAATTAAATTTTGAATTTGCCATTACTAGCACCCGCGATGAATATGAAATGGTGTCTACTAATTTTAGAACTGAATACTGGGATACCATCAATAATAAAATTGCGTACATCGCCATTATCCCCGAATCGGGTTCTGATTTTGAAGGCTTCAGTGCTTTTGAAAAATTAATCATTGTTATTCCTGATTTTCGAAGTCAAGTATGGGCTTCTTTAAAATGGGTATTACTAGGTGCCATTACATTTATGATTGTAATTTTGGCGGCGTTTTTTGTTACGATACGTTCACTATTGGTTCAGAAAAAACTCTCTGAAATCAAAAGTGATTTTATCAACAACATGACCCACGAATTTAAAACGCCCATTGCTACCATATCACTTGCAGTAGATGCCCTTCGCAATGAAAAGGTACAGGCCAACCCCGATAAGATGGCTTATTTTAGTGGCATTATCAAGGATGAAAATATTAGGATGAACAAGCATGTAGAAAGCATACTACAAGCGGCTCACATGGATAAAGAAGAACTTGAATTAAACCTGACTCCCCTTCATTTGCACGACCTTATTAAAGGCGCTATGGACAATCATCAGTTGCAGCTCAAAGAAAAAAATGGCCAAATTATTTTGCATTTAAATGCAGAAAATGATGTTATCGAAGCAGATGAAATTCATTTTTCAAATTTGATTTCAAACCTTATCGATAATGCCATTAAATATGCAGCAACAGAACCCATAATTACCATAACCACTTTGGTAAAAGGAGGTTCTATTTTTGTTTCATGTGCGGATAATGGAATAGGAATGACCGACGAAACACAAAAACGAATTTTTGAAAAGTTTTATAGAGCGCACACCGGCAACTTGCACAACGTAAAAGGATTTGGCCTAGGTATGAGTTATGTAAAAACAGTGATTGACGCACACAAAGGTAACATTAGCGTAGCTAGTAAATTAGGAGAGGGTAGTGTGTTTACCGTACAGATGGATCTAGCCAAATAAGGCAACCATCACCATAACTTAAAAATCTAAAATTATTTTCGAGGGCGAAATCGTACATGGGTTTCCAATGCCCATTGGTTATAGCAGCTACCAGTAATAGAAGTGTAGATTGTGGCTGATGAAAATTGGTAATGAGCCCATCAATGATTTTAAAGTAGTAGCCGGGTGCAATAATTATTTGCGTTTTGGTAATGAGGCGGGTTAGACTGTTTTGCTCCATCCAATTACATAGCGCGCCAAGTGCTGTGGCTGTTGAGGGTAGCTCGTTTTGAGGCATTAACTCGTAAGGGTCCCATTGTAGCACACTAATATTTTCTATGGATAGATTCGCGTGGTTGTTGTGCGATTTGTTTGCGGAATTGTTTGCTGAATTGTTTGCAGCGATTATTTTGGCGCCCATCCAGTAAAGGCTTTCCAAAGTTCTTAGAGATGTTGTACCAACTGCAATTATTTTTCGCTCGTTTGTGGTAAAATTGTCACGCAGTAATTCAATAAAACTTTTTTGCACATCAATAAATTCGGCGTGCATTTCATGTTCTTCCATGCGCGCAGCTTTTACGGGTTTAAAAGTGCCAGCGCCTACATGTAGTGTTACAAATTCTTTTGTAATATTTTTTGCAGCGAGTTTAGTAAACAGCGCTGGTGTAAAATGTAAACCAGCGGTAGGGGCTGCTACAGATCCTTCTGCGGCTGCGTATACGGTTTGGTAACGCTCTTTATCATTGGCTTCTACTGCTCTATTAAAATAGGGAGGGAGTGGAATATTTCCTGCTGCTTCTAATACTTCTGCAAAAGTTTGCGCTTCATTATCCCATTCAAATTGTATTAAATAACTATCTGCAAGTGTGGTATGTTTTGTTGCAGTGAGTGTATGATTGTTGCCGTATTTTATATGAAGTGATCCTTCTTTCCATTTTTTTGCACCACCAATTAAACAACCCCACAATACTTGTTTTTTGGCAAGCATAGCAGTAGTAATGTCTTTATAAATACTTGCGGGTTCCAAACAAAAAATTTCAATGGTTGACCCGTTTTCTTTTTCAAAAAATAAACGCGCTGCAACAACTTTGGTATCGTTGTGAACGAGTAATGTGTTACTCGGTAATACTTCGTCTAGTTTAGCATAGGTCGATTCGGAAAAAGTTTGCGTTGCGCTCTTTGCAGCACCAGTACCCGTTGCACCATCACCCGTTGCACCAGCTCCATCAGGCGTACCTACTATCAAAAGCTTACTCGCATCTCGTTGTTCGAGCGGATAACTGGCTATTCGGTTCGCTGGCAAATCGTAGGTAAAATCTAATATGGAGAGGTCTTTTGGGTGCATTTGGGTGCATTTGGGTGCAAATTTGCATCATTTTAAGCTACTATCCACACAAAATGGGGGTTATCCACAGATATTAACATCAATTTTAACTAAAAACACACCCTAAAACCCTACAAATCAATCGTAGCAAACCCTTTACTACTGTATAATTCTGTGGATTAAATGTGCGTTTTTGCTTTTGGGTTGAAAGTGGGAAAAAGTGTTATTTTGTGTCAACAAGTGGTAATCATAAACCAAAGTTATTAACCAATGAACGGATTTCACGGAGAATATGAAGCAACGGTCGACGCAAAGGGTCGCTTCCTTATTCCGGGTGGGCTAAAAAAACAGCTACCGGA
>CANHHX010000104.1 GCA_947461125.1 Bacteroidota bacterium
ATTGCATTACTACCTGGTATGAAAAGCCCTACTGTACTACCTTTGGCCGAGCCTGGATGGAGTAGTGTGCATAGCGTACTCAACGAAAATGATTTTTGGGAAATTATTGAGCAGTTAAAAGCTGCTGGTGCACAAGGAATTTTAGTGATACCTATTGAAAAAATGGTGATATAAACATATTGTATGAAAATAATTGAAAACCCTTTACAAGAATCGCTTCCAAAATTACTCCAAAGGCCTGCGATGGATCATGCTGCACTTTATACAGTGGTGCAGGATGTTTTGGATGCTGTAAAAATGGAGGGTGATAGAGCAGTGGTTTCTTATACCCAAAAATTTGATGGGGTTGCAATTGATCATGTAATGGTTGGAGAAGCAGAAATAAACGAAGCTGCATTAATAGTAGCACCTGCATTAAAAGAAGCCATACAGTTAGCTGCAAACAATATCAGGTTTTTTCATGAAGCGCAAGTAACAGCTTCGGTAATAATAGAAACGATGCCAGGTGTAAGTTGCTGGCGTAAAAGTGTAGGGATAGATAAAGTGGGGCTTTATATTCCAGGTGGCTCGGCCCCCTTATTTAGTACGGTTTTAATGCTAGGTATTCCTGCCGTCATTGCGGGCTGTAAAGAAATTATTTTGTGTACGCCCCCTGCGGCAAATGGTAAAGTGCACCCTGCTATTTTATATGCAGCAACGGTGGTGGGTATAAAAAAGATATACAAAATAGGGGGTGTGCAGGCTATTGCAGCTATGGCATACGGCACCGAAACAGTTCCACAAGTGTATAAAATTTTTGGTCCGGGTAATCAGTATGTAACTGCTGCAAAGCAGCTGGTGCAACAGTCTGGTGTAGCAATTGATATGCCTGCTGGCCCTAGTGAAGTGTGTGTATTAGCCGACGAAACCTGTAACCCTGCTTTTGTGGCTTCCGATTTGTTGTCTCAAGCGGAGCACGGACCGGATAGTCAGGTTTTACTAGTAAGCACTAGTAAAAAAGTAGTAGCAGATGTAGAAGAAGCCTTGGCTGCGCAGTTAGCGGCACTCCCCCGAAAAGATATTGCCCAAAAAGCACTAGATAACAGCACGGCTATCATTGTCGAAGAAATGGATCGTGCTATTTTTATAGTAAATAGTTATGCAGCAGAGCATTTGATACTAGCTTGTAACAATGTTGATGTTGTAGCAGAACAAATTACCAATGCGGGTTCTGTATTTTTAGGAAATTACAGTCCAGAATCGGTGGGGGATTATGCGAGTGGCACCAATCATACACTACCTACAAGTGGGTATGCAAGAGCGTATAGTGGCGTGAGTGTAGATAGTTTTGTAAAAAAGGTTACATTTCAAAAATTAACGCCAGCTGGATTGCAAGCTATTGGAGCGGCCGTAGAAACGATGGCGGCGGCAGAAGGGTTAGAGGCACATAAAAATGCAATCACCATTCGTTTACAATCGTTATAAAAACTAGAAAGTATAAATACACTCACATGTTTGATGTACAAAAATTAGTTAGAGACAATATTAAAAACCTAGCTCCGTATTCATCGGCAAGAGATGAATTTAGTGGTACAGCCAAAGTGTTTTTAGATGCCAATGAAAATAGTTTTGGTTCACCGCTAACCAAGTGGTACAACCGTTATCCCGACCCGCATCAAGTAGCAATTAAGAAGGCTTTGTCTACGATTAAATCAGTTCCGGCGGAGCAAATATTTATTGGTAATGGCAGTGATGAGTGCATCGATTTATTATTTCGAAGTTTTTGTGAGCCAGGGAAGGATAATATTATTATTTGTCCACCCACCTATGGTATGTATGAGGTAAGTGCCAATATTAATGATGTTAAAATTAAAAAAGCGCCCTTGCTTCCTGATTTTCAGTTGGATCTTATTCATCTCGAAAATTTAATTGACCCCCATACAAAAATTATTTGGATTTGCTCTCCTAACAATCCAACAGGTAATTCAATGGAGCGTTCCTCTATCGAAATGGTGCTTAATAATTTTAATGGCATCGTAGTTATAGACGAAGCCTACATTAATTTTTCTAAGCAAAAATCTTTTATTCAGGAGTTGCAAGACTATCCAAACCTCGTAGTGTTGCAAACCCTTAGCAAAGCATGGGGACTAGCCGGTTTAAGACTAGGCATGACATTTGCTTCTGTAGAAATCATTTCTATTTTAGATAAAGTAAAGCCTCCGTATAATATCAATACTGCTACGCAAGAACTAGTGTTAAAAGCCCTTGAAGAAGTGGGTCAGGTAAACGATATGATTAAAATTATTGTGGACATGCGGGAGGCGCTAGCCAATGTGTTTAGACAAATGCCAACTGTAGAAAAAGTGTATCCTTCCGATGCTAATTTTTTACTCGTTAAAATTGCAGACGCTAGGGCAGTATATGACTTTTTGTTAACGCAGCAAATAGTGGTTAGGGACCGAAGTAGCGTGGAACTTTGTGAAAACTGCCTCCGCATTACCATTGGTACCGAAAAAGAAAACACTTTACTCGTAGATGCCATGCAAGCCTGGTATAACAGGTAAACAAAATGACATTAACGTTTAAATAATAATTATATTAGGGTTCTATTTACACAACAATTAATACACTATGAAAAAAGTTACTCAAATTTCGATTTTCTCATGCTTGTTTATGTCGCTGTTGCTTACAGCTATAAGCACGTCTGCGCAAAATATTAAGCCGGATGCAGACAATGCAGGCTTGTCATTGCCTGCTGGATTTGCTGCATTAAAAGTGGCAGATAACGTTGGTCGTACCAGACATATTGCGGTAAACAAACAAGGTGCTATTTATGCAAAACTAGAAAGACTCGATAATGGAAAAGGTATTGTAGTTTTAAAAGATACTGATGGTGATGGAAGAGCAGAAACTAAAACATCATTTGGAAATTATATTGGTACGGGTATCGCTATCAAAGGAAATTATTTATATGCTGCTTCTAACAAAGAAGTATTTAAATATGCATTAAACGCTACTGGTGATATTGTGGATGAAAATGCAGTGGCAACAATTGTTACAGGACTAATGGACAAAGGTCAGCACAACTCAAAATCAATTACACTTGACAATGCCGGTAATATTTATGTAAATATTGGTGCGCCTTCTAATGCCTGTCAAGAAAAAGACCGTACCAAAGGTTCGATGGGTATGATGCCTTGTCCAATACTTGATTCGGCAGGAGGTATTTGGCAGTTTAAAGTAGATCAGTTAAACCAGAGCTACGCGTCAGGTGTGCGCTATGCAACAGGACTTAGAAATGTGGTAGGACTTGATTGGAACAACCAACTCAATCAGTTGTTTGTGACACAACACGGTAGAGACATGCTTAATAATTTGTATCCCGATTTATATGATACAACAATAAGTGCCGAGCTTCCATCAGAAACGATGTACGCGATTAATAAAGGGGACAATGCCGGTTGGCCGTATGTTTATTACGATCATTTTAAGGGTAAAAAAATGATGGCGCCAGAATATGGTGGCGATGGTAAAAAAACAGTAGACGATAAGTTTATTAATCCGGCCATTGCGTTTCCTGGGCACATGGCGCCAAATGGTCTTTTATTTTATACCGGCAATCAATTTCCGGCTCGTTACAAGAATGGCGCGTTTATTGCGTTTCATGGCTCATGGAATAGATCACCGCTTCCGCAAGAAGGCTACTATGTTGTATTTGTACCTTATGAAAACGGAAAACCAACAGGTAAGTGGGAAGTGTTTGCTAACGGATTTTCTGGAAAATCAGTGGTTAAAAATCCACGTGATGCACAGCACCGTCCTTGTGGTTTAGCAGAAGGTCCTGATGGTTCTTTGTACATCTCTGATGATGTGAAAGGAACGATTTATAGAATCATGTATCAAAAATAAAAAGCATGCAGCGCATTTTTATAACGGTTGTTATTGTGTTATTATGTATTGCGGGGGCATCAGCGCAAAGTAGTAATAAACTCGTGGCAGCAAGTGCCGCGCGCGGCAAAACAGTATACTTGCAGCGTTGTATGGTATGCCATCAGGCAGATGGAGGTGGTGTCCCAAAACTCAACGCACCACTCGATGGCTCAAGCGCCGTTAACAGCACCAACCTTGCTAAACTGGTAAAATATATTGTAAAAGGGTTCAACGACCGTGTAGAAATAGATGGCGAGTTTTATGAAAACGCCATGCCTGCTGCCGCAGATTTAACGGATCAGCAAATTGCAGACGTACTCACTTTTATAAGAAGTAATTGGTCCAATAAAGCAGGTCCAGTAACAGCGTTGCAAGTCAAGCAAACAAGAAGCAAATTAAAATAGCGAATAACAATCTAGCATGAAGCGAATTTTATTTATAGATAGAGATGGTGTGATTTTACAAGAGCCGCCGCAAGATTTTCAGGTTGATAGTACAGAAAAAACAAGTTTTGTACCGGGCGCTATTGTTGGACTCTCTAATATAGCGGCATCACTAGATTATTATAAAGTAATGGTGACCAACCAGGATGGACTTGGTACGCCATCTTATCCGGAAGAAACTTTTTATCCCTACCAAAATTTAATGCTTCGAACACTCGAAGGGGA
>CANHHX010000105.1 GCA_947461125.1 Bacteroidota bacterium
AAAAATTCCAGTAAAACCCATCACCAGTTTTTTACCAACCGATGATGTAAAGACTTGTTTCCAGGTCATAATGAACGTTTTGTGTTTTTAAAATCGGTGCAAAAATAGCACAGGAAACGATGCCTTTCTCTAATCGAGCAACTTTTTTCGCAGGACTAATGCACATCTTTAAACAGTCTATTCGCCGTTTACATAAAAAGAGCCCCCATTAACCATTAAGAACTGTATTTTTGAGCCATGTTTAAGTTACTAGGAATATTATGGAATAGTTTTAGAATGGCCGTTCAGGAGCTTCGAGTAAATAAGCTCCGAACCTTCCTTTCTTTGTTTGGAATTACCATTGGTATTTTTTGCATCATTGGTGTGTTAGCCACGGTAGATAGTTTAGAGCGAAAAGTGCAAAACGATATTAAAGCTTTTGGTAACAATACCATTTACATAGACAAGTGGAGTTATGCCGGTGGCCCTGATTATCCTTGGTGGAAATATGTGAAACGCCCCGTACCTAAAATTGAAGAAATGCGTTTTGTAAAAGCAAAATGTGACTTAGCTGCTAACACTTCTTTTTTTTGTTCATCTACTGTAAATGTAAGCTACCTAAATAGTATTTTAAGTGGCGTAAGTATTTATGGAATCACCGAAGATTTTAACAACATACAAACCCTGGATATCGCTGCTGGACGCTATTTGAACGAATCTGAATTTTTAAGAGGTACCACTTCCACGGTCATAGGAAATTTGGTGGCCGAAGAATTATATGGAGGTGCACAAAAAGCAGTGGGTAAACAAATTACTTACAACGGAAAGCATTTGTATATTGTTGGCGTTATCAAAAAGCAAGGCCAAAGTTTAGTTGATGGTTTTAATTTTGATGAGTGTATGATTACCTCGTACAGGTATTTTTCAGGTGTCTATAATCCAGATAATTCAAGCCCGTATATTATGGTGCAGGGTAAGCCGGGTGTTTCTTCTGCTGCACTTGCCGAAGAGTTGCGTGGTGTGATGCGTCAACTCCGCAGATTGAGTCCAAGTGAAGAGGATGATTTTTCTTGTAACGACGTGGCTCAGTTTAGTGAAGTAGTGGGTGGATTTTTTGGGAAAGTTACCGCAGGAGGATGGGCTATTGCAGGCCTTAGTTTAATTGTAGGGGCATTTGGAGTTGCTAATATTATGTTTGTAACAGTGCGTGAAAGAACCAGTCAAATTGGACTTAAAAAGGCCCTTGGCGCTAAACGCAGCACAATTTTAACAGAATTTTTGCTAGAAAGTGCCTTCCTGTGTATACTAGGTGGCCTCTTTGGATTGATACTAGTTTGGTTACTTTCGATGGGGCTAACTGCTGTACTGCCGTTCCCCATATTTATCGCACCTAATATTGTATTTTTGGCACTAAGCATTTGTATTATTTTGGGGATTGTATCGGGTATTATTCCAGCATCTATTGCTGCAAAAATGGATCCGGTGGTTGCCATTAGAACCAAATAATTAGAACCAATTATAATGTCGGTAACCATTTTAGCCATCGAATCTTCTTGTGACGAAACTTCTGCATCGGTGTGTGTAGATGGGGCTATTTTATCCAACTTTATTGCCAACCAAACAGTGCATGAAACCTTTGGTGGCGTGGTACCTGAACTTGCGAGTAGGGCACACATGCAAAATATTGTTCCGGTTGTTAATACGGCTTTACAAAAAGCATTTCCTGAAATTGCAACCAGTGCCGCGCGCCTTCAAAAGCTTGATGCCATTGCGTTTACGCAGGCCCCTGGTTTAATTGGAAGTTTACTCGTAGGCGCGCAGTTTGCAAAATCATTGGCACTTAGTTTGCAAAAACCACTCATTGCCGTGCATCATATGCAGGCGCATGTGCTGGCAAATTTAATTCCTGAACACCGTCCATGTTTTCCATTTTTATGTTTAACCGTGAGTGGTGGTCACACACAAATTGTACTTGCTAATAGCCCAACCAATCTTCAAATCATTGGTGAAACAATTGATGACGCAGCAGGTGAGGCCTTTGATAAATCTGCAAAATTATTAGGGCTTCCATACCCTGGTGGTCCACTAATTGATAAGTATGCAAAAAACGGGAATCCGCTAGCTTTTAAATTTGCTGAACCTCAAATTCCTGAACTCAATTTTAGTTTTAGCGGACTCAAAACCTCCATCTTATATTTTTTACAAAAGCAGGAGCCCGGTTTTATTGAAGCCAACCTAAACGATTTATGCGCCTCGGTGCAGCATGCTATTGTTAGTATTTTAATTAAAAAGCTTCAAAAAGCGGTGGTGCAAACCGGTGTTAAGCAGGTTTGTATTGCGGGAGGCGTGAGCGCCAATAGTGGCCTTCGAAACGCACTTGTGGAGGCTGGTAAAAAGTACAAGTGGGAGCCTTTTGTGCCTCCATTCGAATATTGCACAGACAACGCCGGTATGATTGCTATTACGGCTTATTATCAGTATTTAGCGGGTCAGTTTACAAGTTTGGACGCAAGCCCTAGTGCGCGGGCTGTTTGGGCATAAGCGCCTTCAATCCCATATAACCATTTATTTTAGCGGATTAATTGCTGCATTAATTGTAATTTTGCGGCCTGAAAACCTCGTTAATCCTATGATTAGTGCAAGAAATATTACCCTCGCTTACGGTAAGCGTGTACTTTTTGATGAAGTAAATATCAATTTCATCAAAGGGAATTGTTATGGCGTTATTGGTGCCAATGGTGCCGGTAAGTCTACTTTTTTAAAAATCCTTAGTGGAGAAATTGAGCCCAATAAAGGAACCGTAGATATTACGCCAGGTGAGCGTATGAGCTTCTTAAAGCAAAACCAGTTTGAATTTGATACTTGTACGGTTTTAAATACCGTGCT
Source organism: Bacteroidota bacterium (assembly GCA_947461125.1). GTDB lineage: Bacteria > Bacteroidota > Bacteroidia > Chitinophagales > Chitinophagaceae > Sediminibacterium. Next base: position 2,866 of record CANHHX010000105.1, read on the forward strand.
TATGGGCCACAAAAAAATGTGGGAAGTGATGCACGAGCGTGAAGCGATTTATGCCAAAGCAGATTTTTCGGAAGAAGATGGGCTAAGAGCAGGAGAGTTGGAAGCTGAATTTGGTGAAATGGGTGGCTACACAGCAGAAAGTGACGCCGCAACATTATTAAGTAGCCTTGGTATCAAAGATGATATGCATGCGAGTGCTATGCAAGATATTCCGTCAAATATGAAAGTGCGTGTGTTATTAGCGCAAGCATTATTTGGTAATCCGGATATCTTATTACTCGATGAGCCTACCAACGGTCTTGACATTGAAACCATTGGTTGGTTAGAAAACTTTTTAGCAGAATACGAAAACATTGTACTCGTTGTAAGTCACGACAGACACTTCTTAGACACGGTGTGTACGCACGTTGCAGACGTTGACCGTGCAAAAATTAAAACCTTTACAGGTAACTATACTTTCTGGTATGAGTCTTCTCAATTAATGAGTAGACAAATCAATGATAAAAATAAAAAGGTAGAAGAGAAGCGTCAAGCGCTTATCGATTTCATTGCCCGATTCTCTGCCAATGCATCTAAAAGTAAGCAAGCAACTTCTAGAAAAAAGGCCTTAGAAAAATTAACCATCGAAGAAATTGAACCTTCAAATCGTAAATATCCAGGTATCATTTTCCAACCACTCCGTGAAGTTGGAAATCAGATTTTGAACGTAGAGAATTTGAAAAAAACGGTGGATGGTAGAACCCTATTTGATAAAGTAACTTTTAGCGTTAACAAGAACGAAAAAATTGCTTTTATTAGTAAGGATCCATCTGCGGTTACGCATTTCTTTGATGCCATCAACGAAATTACCGCTCCGGATGCAGGTAAATTTGAGTGGGGTACCACCATCACAAAAGCCTATTTACCCGTAGAAAATGGAGAATTTTTTACGGAAGGTTTAAACCTAATGGACTGGTTAAGACAATTTGTTCCATCTCATGTAACAGACGCCGATGAGCCGTTTATTAGAGGCTTTTTAGGTAAGATGTTGTTTAGTGGAGACGATATCATGAAAAAAACCAATGTATTAAGTGGAGGAGAAAAAGTGCGTTGTATGGTAAGTCGTATGATGCTACAAAATCCAAACCTTATCATTTTGGATCAGCCTACCAACCACCTCGACCTAGAAAGTATCCAAAGTTTTAACGAAGGGTGTATTAGTTTCCCAGGTGTGGTGCTCTTAACTTCTCACGATCATACGTTTATGCAAACCGTGGCAACGCGTATTATTGAGTTAACGCCAAAAGGCATTATTGATCGATTAATGACTTTTGATGAGTATATGGAAGACAAACGCGTGCAAGAATTGAGGGCAGAGATGTATAGCTAAGTAGCTGAAAATGAATAAAATAGAGGGTAAATAACCCGCAACAGATAAATTATTTAAAAAAAGGGATTTTCGTATTGGTAATTTGAAGCATTTCCTTACCTTTGCCGTCCCGAAAAAAAATAGCGTCATGGCAAGAGTATGTCAAGTTACAGGTAAAAAGCCGATTGTTGGAAACAGTGTTTCACACTCTAACATCAAAACAAAGCGTCGTTTCTTACCTAATTTACAGAAAAAGCGTTTCTTTTTTGCTGAAGAAGACCGTTGGGTTTACCTAAAAGTGTCTACCGATGCATTAAGAACGATC
>CANHHX010000106.1 GCA_947461125.1 Bacteroidota bacterium
AAAAATAATTAATTTAGTTAGATTCCAAGCTTGTCAAGTACAATTTTTGCCATTAAATAGAAGGCTTCATGGCTATAACCGGCAATATGAGGGGTAATGATCACATTAGGCTGGTTACAAAGCCAGTCAAACTGCGCCTTTTCCACCTCTGAGTAACTCCCTAGATTTTCATTTTCTAGGACGTCTAAACCAGCGGCTTTGATTTGACCATTTTTTAAAGCAGCAATAACAGCTGCGGTATCTGCCACTTTACCCCTGCAGGTATTGATAAAATAAGGCGACTTAACTAGGCTAGCAAAAAAAGAAGTAGATGCGTAATGATGTGTTTCTGACGTCAATGGCAAGTGTAAAGTCACCACATCAGCTTTTGCACAGAGTGTAGCAAGGTCTACAAATGCAACATTTGATAAGTTGGTTTCCTGCTTGTATTTATCATGCGCCATGATTTGTACACCAAAAGATTGAAGCCTACTTGCAAATGCATTTCCAGTATGCCCCATTCCAATAATACCTACTGTTTTTCCCATTAATGCATCCGCCCTATTGGCGTCTCTAATCCACAAGCCGTTTTTTACTTCTAAAAAACTAGCACTCACTTTATTCATGAGATTTAACACAAGCGCCATCGCATGTTCACCTACTGCACCTGCATTACCTTCTGGACTACTTACGCAAACAATATTTTTTGATGCAGCAAATTGTGTATCTATTAATTCCATCCCACTTCCAAGACGCGCTATCCACTTTAATGCAACTGCTTTTTCAAGTAAAGGCTGATCTATTTTTATACGCGTACTTACCACAAGTCCGGTGACCGTAGAAATAATATCTGCTAATTCATTGTAGGTGATTGCGGTAGACAACACTACTTCAAAACCCCTGTCTTGCAAGCGTTCTGTCAAATAAGGATGAGCGGGTGCGGTAATAATAACAATAGGTTTCACAAGTTACATTTATTTCATTTTAAATGTGAGTGCTGCAAAATCTGCTACACTTAACTGCTCTGGTCTTTTGGTAAATATTTCTTCTTGTAATGTTTCAGGTGTAAACATACCTTTTAATGGATTGCGTAACATTTTTCGCCGCTGACCAAATGCTGCTTTCACCACGGCAATAAATGATTTTTCTGAGCGCATGTCAACCAGGTCACTTCTGCGGGTTAATTTAATTACGCCACTATCTACTTTAGGCGGCGGATTAAAAGACTGAGGGGGTACATCAAATAAATATTCGGCGTGGTAGTAGGCTTGCACGAGCACACTTAAAATACCATAGTCTTTATTGCCCGGACCAGAAACAATGCGCTTGGCTACTTCTTTTTGAAACATACCAATCATAACAGGCACTTGATCTTTCCACTCAAGTACTCGAAACAAAATTTGAGAAGAAATATTATACGGAAAATTTCCTACCACCGTAAATGACTCTTCAAAAGGTGGGGCACAATCCAAAATGCTTTCATGCACAATTTTACCTATTATAGAAGGAAAGGTTTTTTCGAGATATTCTACTTTTTCGTCGTCTAGTTCAACGGCCTTAAAATCGAGATCGGGTTTTTGTAAAATATATTTTGTGATAGCTCCCGCACCCGGACCCACTTCTACTAGGCGTTCACAATTTGGAATGGCATCCACAATGGAAAGACAAATTTTTTCGTCTTTTAAGAAGTGCTGACCCAGCGATTTTTTGAGTGTATATTCCACCCTGCAAAAGTAAGCAATTCTAGGGCGTAAGTGGTCGTTCGCCTCCTAAGCACGCTTAACCCATAAACATGCAATTATTGGGTCAAATATTCGTAATTTTATAGTCTAAAACAGCCCGGATGAGTATTGAGACGCAAAAACCAATTATAGGATTTTCATGTGGTGACCTAAATGGCATTGGACTAGAAATTATCCTTAAAACGGTTTCCGACAACCGTTTACTTGATTTTTGTACGCCCGTTATTTTTGCCAGCAATAAAAGTGTCAATTTTTACCGCAAAAGCTTGCCAGAATCTAATTTCAGCTACGTAAGTGGTAAAGATTTTTCTAAACTCAACCCTAAACAAGTCAATATTTATACTTGTTGGGAAGAAGAAGTTGTAATTACCCCTGGTCAGCTCAACGAAATTGGAGGGAAATATGGCCGTTTATCTTTAGAAGCAGCTGGACAGGCACTAAAAGAGGGGCATATTGACGGACTTGTTACTGCGCCCATTCATAAAAAAAATATCCAATCAGAAACCTTTAACTATAGTGGTCATACCCCGTATTTAAAAAATCTATTTGGTACCAAAGACGTTTTAATGTTTATGGTAGCCGAAAATATACGAATCGGACTTCTTACAGAGCATGTTACCATTTCTGATGTCAATAAATACATAACTGTTGAAGGCATTATGAGTAAACTCAAAATGATGCATGCAAGTTTGCAACAAGATTTTAGTATTGATAAACCAAAAATTGCGGTGCTAGGGCTCAACCCGCACGCAGGTGATGAAGGTCTTATTGGTAAAGAAGAACTTGAAATTATTAAACCAGCTATTACAGAAGCACGTAAAAATAACATGCTTGTATTTGGCCCATATAGCGCCGATGCATTTTTTGCAAGAGGTCAATATGAAAAATTTGACGCCGTGCTTGCTATGTACCACGACCAGGGCTTAATCCCATTCAAATCGCTTGCCATTGGAGAAGGCGTAAACTTTACCGCAGGTTTAACAGGGGTAAGAACCAGTCCAGATCATGGTACTGCTTTTGATATTGCTGGAAAAGGCATCGCAGATCATAGCTCTTTTGTAGCCGCTACGTTTGAGTGTATCGAAATCATAAGAACCAGAAAAGGATACAAAGAAATGCGGATCAATCCACTACGCAAAAGAAGTGCACGTATGCTTGCTGGTGCCGTAGATGAAAGAATTGAAGAGCAGTAATTAATTAAAAATACTAGCTGCAATTCCTTTATTAACGATATAGTTTTTGTAGCTAATTTCTACACGTCCTTTTTTGTTTTTTAGCTGCTGCGCCGCAGATAACGGCTTACTATCATCCTCAAATTCGAGGGTAATTCCTTTGGGTAATTTGTAATTTTTTGTATTGAATTCAAAAACCACTTTATCAGGTAAACCATAGCTACTATATGCACCATAATTCATAAGCATGGTGTAGGTACCGTTTTCTTTGGTCGTAGTAATGGCTTTTTCGATTAAACTTTCTTTTTCATTGATGTAGAGCGTACTAATAACGACATCACTTGTTTCTTCGTTAGGTAGTAGCTTTACAACCCTTAATTTTTTTGTACCCACCTCTTGCACGCCCGCATCGATAGTGGTATAATTAGAGGACGCAATCAGGGAACTTAAATTAACAGAAAGGCCTCCTTTGGGAAGTAAAGAAATACCACCTTCTTTTTTAATTTTAAATAAATTAGGCTTCTTAAAATAAATTTTAATTTTTCCAATTGGGGCCTTTATAAAAGCGATATCCGTTTTCATTACACCAGTTGCTTCATAATTATCTACACGCTCTAACTTTGCTTTCACTGTTTTAATAAGCTGCACTGCGTCCTGCGCAATAGCAAACGATACGCAAAAAATAAACAATACAAACAAACAACACTTTTTCATACACGAATATTAACTAAGGATATCTTTTTTTCTAAACACCAGTAAAGTAGCAACAAAAAAACCAATGGTATGTGCAACTAGTACCAGGGAGGCTTTAACTATTTTTTCTGGATTTTGGATACTTCCAATAATAGCTTCATTGGAGGCATTTACCTTAATATCAAAAAACTCTTTCCAGCCTATCATATGCGTGGTAAACAAATAAGGTTTGATGATATTAAATATAGGAATATTGAGGGTACTTAAAATGGTAAAAAATACAATCACACTCATGGTTGCAACTATAGGACCTATCGAGTTTTCGGCAAATACAGAGAGGAAAAACCCAAGCGCAGCCACGGTGGTCATAGCAAGTGCTGCAAAGCCAAATGCCCCAATATAGCGCCAAAAAACATCCGACTCTTTTAACAAAACCACATAGCTGGTTTTTAATAAAAACATGTCATCGGTACCAAATAAAAGCATGCTTCCAAACAGCGCCAATATTGCAAGCCAAACGAGCAGCATTAAGGTATAAATAATTGCTGCTATAAATTTTGCGAGTAACAACGTAGTTCGACTGTAGGGTTTAATGAGTAACAAACGGAGCGTGCCCATATTGGCTTCCCCAGAAATCATATCGGCAGCTATCAGTGCTATCAAAAGTGGCACATGCACCAGTAGCAATTGAAGCATCACATAACATACTAGATAACCATTTAAAATTTTACCATCAATTTCAAGTGAACTACTTAAATCGTTCAGCATAAAATCGAGGTAGCTTTTTCCATCAACTTTTAGCCCAAACTGAATGATACCAATGAGTGCAGCAACTGCTCCAAAAGCAATATAGGTTCTGGGTCTTTTAAATATTTTATACAACTCTACTTGAACGAGACTAAACATATTTTTGAGTTGAAGTGATTTGTAAAAAATAATCTT
>CANHHX010000107.1 GCA_947461125.1 Bacteroidota bacterium
ATCTTGTCCTCTAAAAACAGGGCGTACTCTTCAATTATTGCATTGATAAAATTGGCTATCTGAATATTAGATAACATTAAAGGTTTTATCTTTTTAATATTGATTGCAATTAGGGTACTATTTTCAACTAGCTCCATTGTTTCTCTTGAAGGATTGTCATTAAAATTTTGTAACGACCCTACCATATCATTTTCTAAGGCAAACCAAGTATTCACTTCTATTCCATCCTTTAAATAGAAACTTCTCACAGCACCCTTGATTACAAAATAAGCAAAGTCGTGTCTCTGATTTTCTTGAATAAGTAGGTGCCTTTTGTTCAAATTTAAAATTTCCAAATGTCTCCCTATTTCTACTTTAGTCTGGTCGCTTAATGGCAGATTCTTAGAAAAATGTTCTAAAAAGGGTTGGAATAAGATGTCCATTCTTATGAGTATTGTGAATTACAAAGATATTGAGTTATGTCTTTTCATAAAACCCATATTCTTGAAAATCAAAAGATGCAAAATTTAACTAACTGACGGACAACAAAAAAGCCATCATTTCTGATGGCTTGTGCACTTTTGCTCACCTTTTCGACGAAAGATGCAACTATAATGCGATGATTGAGTATGTGACTATTAGGAGATTAAAGGGTTGATCTTCTTGTCAAATTACAGGAAGTTGAATTATTAGACATCGTTAGATAATTCTGTAAATTTGAAGATATGTATGAAAATCTAATCAATTATTGTTCAAGTTTTATCTCACTTTCTGCGATAGACAAGGAGGCAATAGCGTTAAATTTTAAACATACTACAATCAAACGAAATGACTTCCTCTTAAAAGAAGGTAAGGTGTGTGATTTTATTGCATTTGTCAATTCAGGTGTTATAAGACACTATCATTTAAAAGATGGCAAAGAAATTACCTGTGATGTAACATTAAAAAACTCTTTCATTACGGACTTTAGAAGTTTCACACAGAGTATTCCTTCAGAATATAATTTCCAAATTCTAAAAAATGCAGATTTATTAATCATTAAAAAAAGGGAATTATTTGAGCTCTATGATAACTATAAAAATATCGAATCCTTGGGTCGTATTATGGCTGAACAGGTTGCGCTTCGAACGATTGATATTGCAATGTCTTTGTCGTCTGATAAACCACAAGAAAGGGTTGAAAAATTAATTCTTCAGAGACCTGATTTATTCCAAGAAGTACCACAACGATATTTGGCAAATCTTCTAGGTATTAGCCCTGAAAGTTTAAGTAGAATTAGGGCTAGAAAAAACTTAACTTAAGTCAATAGTATTTGATATAATTTATATGAGTTTTGTTTAAAAAACAATATGTATAAAATATACAAATCACTTATTACAGTTGGTTCTGTTTTTATTGGTCTATATGCCTTATCTGTCTATGCATTTTTAGAACTTGGCATTGCTGTTCACCCAATAATGAAAGCAAATTTTCAAGCACATTCAATTGGAATTTACATTCATATATTCACATCTTTAATTGCATTAGTATTAGGACCATTTCAATTCAATGAAAAATTTAGAACGACTAAATCTCATATACACAGGTTCATAGGTAAAGTATATTTGCTATGTATTTTGGTAGGCGGTATTTCAGGTTTATATATGGCTCAGTTTTCTTTCGGAGGCACTATTTCTCATTTAGGATTTGGGCTTTTGGCCATTCTTTGGATTTTCACAGGTTATAAAGCGTATTTCTCCATAATCCGTAAAATGATTATTGCTCATTATCATTGGATGATTATAAACTTCGCATTGACGTTTGCTGCAGTTACTTTAAGGATTGGACTTGGTATAGGTTTTGGAAGCGGTATCCCATTTGAAACATTCTACCCTTATTTAGCTTGGGTTTGTTGGGTTCCGAATTTGCTCGTTGCATTGATGATAATAAGAAAAGATGCAACTACTCTAACTCACTGATAGACAAAGAAAAAGGCGACATTTCTGTCGCCTTGTGCACTCTGGCTCCCCCTTCTGGACTTGAACCAGAGACCCTCTGATTAACAGTCAGATGCTCTAACCAACTGAGCTAAGGAGGAATATGTTTCCCATGGTTGAGTACCACGGGGTTGCAAAAATAGGAAAATTTGCAATCTGGCAAAATCTAGTTGCAAAAATCATTAAAAAACGGTGCTAAAAAGCAACATAAAGGCCATCTTCCCGCATTTGGGTCGGGTATGTTTTTAAATAATAGCCTTCGCCGCTGGTATTGCGCCCATTTTGGAGGCTAAACCGGTATCGGTGCAGTGGACATACCACCATTCCGGCGGCGTCTATAAAGCCATCTGCCATGATGCCGCTGGCATGTGGGCACTTTTGCGCAAAAGCAAATATTTGATCCTGAAACTTACCGAGGGTTATTTTTTTACCGGCCACTTCTACAATACACATGTTGTTGGATTGCCAAACAAGCGATAATGGCGTCTCTGTAATTTTATGCCAAGTAGGTGTATTGGAAAAAAGAGAAAGCATGCTTTAAAAATGTATGTCTCTGTATGGGTAACGAATTAAATAGAGTTCGCGCACTTTGGTTAAAATAATTTCACGAAGCGCATCAATGTTTTTCTTTTCTAGTGCCGAAATAAAAACACAATTGTTATTAGTTGCGCGGTCCCATTTTTCTTTAAGTTCTAAAAGTAATTCTTGTTTTACTTCATCTTCAAGCCACTCATCAAAAGTGTTGGCTTCGTATAAATCTAGTTTATTAAAGATGGTTAAAATGGGTTTATCAAAAGCTTTTAATTCTTGCAGGGTATGATTTACAACACCTATTTGATCTTCATATAAAGGATGCGAAACATCAACAACGTGTAATAAAATATCTGCTTCACGTACTTCATCAAGTGTGCTCTTAAAACTTTCTACTAAATGGTGCGGTAGTTTTCTAATAAAACCAACGGTATCGCTTAATAAAAAAGGGGTGTTCTCGTAAACGATTTTTCGAGTGGTGGTATCAAGTGTTGCAAACAATTTATTTTCTGCAAACACATCTGATTTACTCAGCACATTCATAAGTGTGCTTTTACCAACGTTAGTATAGCCTACTAACGCAACACGAATAAACTCGCCTCGTTCTTTACGCTGTGTGATAGATTGCTTATCAATTTCTTTTAAGCGTCCGCGCAGTAATGCAATTTTATCTTTTACAATACGTCTATCTGTTTCAATTTCTGTTTCACCCGGACCACGTGAACCAATACCCGCTCCCTGACGTTCAAGGTGCGTCCACATTCCTTTTAAGCGTGGTAAAATATATTGGTATTGCGCTAACTCTACTTGCACTTTTGCTTGTGCTGTTCTGGCGCGAGAAGCAAAGATGTCTAGGATTAAATCGCTTCGATCAATAACGCGGCACTTTACTTCTTTTTCAATATTAGAAATTTGTGAGCCCGTTAATTCATCATCAAATATCACTACGTTTATATCTCTCGAGGCAACGTACTGTTTGATTTCTTCTAACTTTCCTTTTCCCACAAATGTGCGGCTATCGGGATGTGGAAGTCTTTGTGTAAATCTATTAACTGCAATCGCACCAGCTGTTTCAGCTAAAAATGCCAACTCATCTAAGTATTCTGTTACTTGCTCAGGTGTTACTTCTTTTTGAATGAGACCAACAAGTACCGCTTTCTCCTCTTTTCTAATTTTACTTTGCTTCTCAATCAAAATATCAAAATTTATAAACCGCTGAGTGTAATACCAAGAGACAAACGTTGCATGCTAGGACCAAATCCTTGTTTAAGTACGCCGTTAAATTGATAGGCTGCATGAAGCGATAAACTACCATAACCAACCCTTCCTGTAACGGCGAGCATGGTTCCATTAATGTAACGTTTGGTTACATTTTTTTCTATGTAAGACGTACCATACACAGTTTCACCTTGCTTGTTAACAAGGTTTTTACCTTTTGTATATGCTTTTAGTAAAGAACCTACTTTAACACCAATTGCTGCCTTCCAAGATTTATTAGGATTTTCAGGATTAGAATAATATCTGATTTCTGCTGGAATTTCGGCGTAAATACTAGTCGCTTTATTTTTTTGAAAATGATCTACGCTATCTACTGCTGTAAATTGAAGTGTAGGAGCAGCAGATCTAAAATCAACCCTAGTATTATCAAAAAATATATGGCTCGTTCCTAAACCAGCACCAAAGGCAACGCTATATTTTGGATTTGATTTAACCGGCTTATCAAACATGAAATAAACATTAAAATGTCTACTAAATCCATTACCGGTGCGAACCGCAGAAGGTCTTCCAGTCCAAGCGTCTGCCCCGTACTGAATCACTAAATGATCGGCAGCACGATTGGTAAAATCAAATTTACTCCAGTCTTTGGTTGGTTTTTTTGCTGTTTGAGCAGTAGCAAAAAGGGTAGCAGTTAGCGCAAGGCTTAAGAATACTAATTTTTTCATTTTTTGTTTGGTTC
>CANHHX010000108.1 GCA_947461125.1 Bacteroidota bacterium
AAATAAAAAAATAGCCAAATAATTAGCCTTCTTTTTTACTTGATTTACCCACATTTCCTAAATAACACCCTTTTACTTGCTTATTTTTGAACATAATTTATAATAATGGATCAAATACAAGGAAAAGTTGTAGTCATCACCGGTGGTTCTGACGGAATAGGAAAGGCGCTTGTTGAATTATATTTAAACAAGGGTGCTAGGGTTGCTACCTGTGCTAGAAATTACGAAAAGCTGTATCAGCTTCAATCTGCGCATACGGGTAAGCCATTATTTATACATGCTACCGATGTTAGTAAAGAAACCGATTGCAAGGGTTTTATTGATGCTGTAATTAAAGAGTTTGGCACCATCTATATTTTAATTAATAATGCGGGCGTTTCTATGCGTGCACTTGTTCAAGACGTAGACCTGGATACCATTAGAAGGGTGATGGATATTAACTTTTGGGGCACTGTGTACTGCACCAAATTTGCACTCGAACATATTATTAAAAATAAGGGCACCATTGTAGGTGTCTCGTCAATTGCGGGATATAGAGGACTTCCTGGTCGTAGTGGTTATTCGGCGTCTAAATACGCTGTTAATGGCTGGTTAGAAGCACTGCGTACCGAGTTACTAGAATCCGGTACCAATGTGATGTGGGTATGCCCTGGATTTACAAGTTCTAATATTAGAAATGCCGCTTTAAATAGTAAAGGAGAATCGCAAGGGGAGTCGCCAATGGATGAAGGTGCAATGATGAGTTCCGAAGAATGTGCTATTCATATTGCTGCTGCTATTGAAAAGCGCAAACGTACGCTTGTGTTAACTTTTACGGGTAAGCGCGCCGTATTTATGAATAAATTTTTTCCTTCCTTAGCCGATAAATTGGTTCGTAAGTTTTTCTTTAAAAATAACGAGCTAGTGAAATAATTTACAAGTATTTACGTTAACAATGAGGCATGCCCATTGTAACACTTTCTTCCGATATTGGTCAACGTGATTTTTTGGTTGGCGCTATAAAAGGTCAGTTCTTACAACTTGATCCTACCACAAATTTGTGTGACATCACGCATTATTTACCGCAAACCAATTTCCCGCAAGCGGCCTATGTATGTGGTAACGCTATCAAGCATTATCCGGGTGGTAGTTTTCACCTCATTTTGGTCAACCTTTTTGAAGGTGCCACAGATTATGTACTCATGGCTAAATTTAACCAGCAGTATATTATTTGCCCAGACAATGGACTTTTAACCATGATTACGGGTCAAAAACCCGCAGAACTCGTTGCCATTCCTTTAAATAATAAGCATACTTTACTTGAGATAACCGCTGTAATTGCTATGGCAATCAATAAAGTAAGTAAAACAGGTAATTTGTTGGATGGAGGTGTTTCCATACCTGCCATCAACGAAATTTACCCATTAAGGCCAACAGTAGGTCCCGATTGGATTGAGGGTCAAATCCTCTTTATTGACCAATTCGAAAACGTAGTTATCAATATTACCGCTTCTGAATTTGCTGCTCAGGCGAATGGTAGATCCTTTAAAATTGTATTTAAGCGCAATGAGGTTATTGACAGTATCAGTTTAAATTACACCAGTGTGGCCGAAACCGATAAACTGGCCTGGTTTAACTCGGCGGGGTACCTCGAAATTGCCCTTCGAAATGGAAATATGGCAGGACTCTTTGGGCTTCAAGGTTTTAATGAGCAAATGCAAAACAAAGGAGGCGCTTCAGATACCAATTGGTTTTATCAAACGGTTCGTGTGTTTTTTGAATAATTTGCCCAATTTTAGTTTAATTTTGCAACGCAAACGGCCAATAGGCCTTTAATAATCAAGTAATTTAGTTTTTATGGCATATGATGTAATTGTTATTGGAAGTGGACCTGGTGGATACCCAGCAGCTATTCGTGCTTCTCAATTAGGTTTTAAAGTAGCTGTTATTGAAAAGGAAAGCCTTGGTGGCGTTTGTTTGAACTGGGGTTGTATTCCAACCAAAGCGCTTTTAAAAAGTGCCCAAGTGTATGAATATGTAAAGCATAGTGCCGATTATGGTATCAACGCAACTGGTACCCACGATTTTGGTGGTGTCATTAAGCGTAGCCGTGGTGTTGCCGATAAAATGAGTAAAGGTGTTCAATTCTTAATGAAGAAGAACAAGATTGATGTTATCATGGGTTATGGTAAAGTACTATCAAAAGGAAAAGTAGAAATAACTGCCGCTGATGGAACAAAACAAATCCAAGAAGCAAAATACATTGTAATCGCAACAGGTGGAAGATCAAGAGAATTACCAAACTTAAAGCAAGATGGTAAAAAAGTACTAGGCTACCGTGAAGCCATGGTACTAACGGAGCAACCAAAATCAATGATTATTGTAGGTAGTGGTGCCATAGGTGTTGAGTTTGCTTATGTATACAATAGCATGGGTACTAAGGTGACCATCGTTGAATTTATGCCGCGCATTGTTCCTGTAGAAGATGAAGACATTTCAAAAGAATTAGAAAAGCAATATAAAAAACAAGGTATCGAAATTATGACCAACGCTTCTGTTGAATCATTAGATACTTCGGGTGCTGGTGTTAAAGCGCATGTTAAAAAGCAAGATGGTTCAATGGTAACATTAGAAGCGGATATGGTTTTAAGTGCGGTTGGTGTAGTTGCCAACATCGAAAATCTTGGTTTAGAAGAAGCAGGTGTTAAAGTAGATAAAGGAAGAGTGATTGTAGACAAATACCAACAAACTTCTCTTGCTGGTATATATGCAATTGGTGATTGTTCTCCTGGTCAAGCACTTGCGCACGTGGCTGCCAAAGAGGGGATCAATGCTGCTGAGCATATGGCTTACCTAGAAAAAAAGCATCACCATTTACCTGAACCTCTCGATTACAACAACATTCCAGGTTGTACCTATTGCACACCAGAAATTTCAAGTGTGGGTTACACCGAAAAAGCAGCAAAAGAAGCTGGATACGAAATTAAAGTAGGTAAATTCCCATTTGTAGCAAGCGGAAAGGCAAGCGCAGCAGGAGCTACAGAAGGTTTTGTAAAAGTTATTTATGACGCTAAATATGGCGAGTTTTTAGGTTGCCATATGATTGGTATGAACGTTACAGAAATGATTGCTGAAGCAGTTGTTGCACGTAAATTAGAAACCACTGCACATGAAATCTTAAACGCAGTACATCCGCATCCTACAATGAGTGAAGGATTAAAAGAAGCAACTGCTGCAGCTTATGGTGAAGCAATTGATATCTAAGATCTAAATAAATTTTATAGATAAGGCCGCAAGTAATTGTGGCCTTATTTTTTTGTAAATACTTTTTGTAGAAGGGCAGATGTCCTTGCAGCAGGGTTGGCTCTAATATCTTTTTCCTGCGAAGCAATTTCGGTATAAATGCCAGACAATGATTTGTCTGTTACATAACCAACTAAATCGGGATTCATTTTCTTGCCAATAAGAGGTACACTATTATAGGTCGTAATTATTTTTTCCCAATATTGTGTAGCATTTACTTTATCAAGTGATGTTTTAATGATTGGTGAAAAACTTTGTGCAAGTGCAGTATTTGTTTTTGATCTCAAATAAGAAGTTGCAGAAGTATCACTTCCTCTTAAAATATTGATACCATCAGTAATGGTCATTTCCTTGATGGCAGTGGTAAATATGGGAACAGCGGTTTTACAAGCGTCTTCGGCGGCACGGTTCATACTTACAATCATATCGTCCATGAGTTGATTAAAACCAAGTCTTCGAAGGGTAGACTCTATTTTTTGTGCCTCCGGGGGCATGATAATTTTTAATGCCGCATTTTCTAAGAATCCACCTGGCGTAGAAAGTTTTTGGGTGCCTGTTTGAGCTCCTTTTTGCAAGGCTTCTTTTAAACCGCCAGCAATTTCATCGGTACTTAATCCAGACGATGAAGGTAGGGCCATATTGGATGCTTTCTTTAATAATTCTCCAATTTTTTGTGCCTCAACAGTTTGAAAACCTAAAATAGCAGCTATAAAAACCAATTTCTTCATACTAAGTCTTTTATAACGATAAAGATAAGACGTCTTGGCCTCTATATTTGTGAATGTTTTGCTATAATTAAGCCTTGCCGTCCTTACCTTTGCAGCGCATAATTTAATAGCTTCATGAAATACGAGAAAGAGATAGGTCGACGCAAGAGTTTTGCCATTATTTCGCATCCGGATGCGGGTAAAACAACC
>CANHHX010000109.1 GCA_947461125.1 Bacteroidota bacterium
GCAGTTAAACTTATGCAGCAACAACAGCCTTTTTGGCTAATTTGCTCTTTAAGTTAGCAGCTTTGTTTTTGTGGATAATACCACGCTTAGCAAGTTTATCAATCATCGAGATGACGTTTGGTAATCCTTCTGTGTAAGCTTTGGTATCTGAGCCAGCTTTTAGTTCACGAACTGCATTACGGGTAGTTTTACCATAGTAACGGTTACGCTCGCGACGCTTAGCCGCTTGTCTCATATCTTTTTTAGTAGCTGAATGGTTTGCCATGTTCTAATTTTTTTCAGGACGGCAAAGGTAAGGCCTAGACCTGAAAGTTTGAAATTTTATTCAAAAAAAAGATCGATTTCATTAATTTTCAATGAAATTACCCCTTTTTTTCTCCTATTTATGACCGATATTTGCTCGGAAATTTGATAAATAAGACTCGTAAGACCATCACATGAAGGATTTTTCTTATATAACCAATTCGCATCCCGCTTTTATAGAAGAGACCTATAAAGCTTTTGTACAGGATCCTAGCGCTGTTGATCCAGACTTGAAAAAGTTTTTCGAAGGCTTTGATTTTGCCGTTTCTAATGGACATGCAGGTGCTGGTGCTGCTACTACTACTTCAACTTCGGAAGTAACTTCTAATACCAGTGTTTCAGGTATTGACTGGCTAAAAGAAATTAATGTATACCGTCTTATTTTAGGGTATAGAAACAGAGGTCACTTACTTTCTACAACAAACCCAATTAGACCGCGTAAAGACAGACAAGCCAATTTAGATTTATCTTATTTTGGTTTATCCGACGCTGATTTGTCACAAACATTTCAAGCAGGAAAATTTGTTGGACTTGGCGCTACTTCTTTAAAAAATATTTTGACGCATTTACAAACCTGCTATACATCAAGTGTTGGTGCAGAGTTTAAATATATTAGCAATAAAGAAAAAGTTTCGTTTTTGATTGCAGAAATGGAAACCAACTTTAAAGCCCCAATTCATTTAGAAAAAAAGAAACATATTCTTGAAAAATTAAATCAAGGTGTGATCTTCGAAAAGTTTTTGCACACCAAATATATTGGTCAAAAAAGATTTTCATTAGAAGGTGGAGAGAGCACCATTGCTGCACTTGATGCGATCATTAATACAGCTGCATCAAATGATGTGCAAGAGGTTGTGATTGGTATGGCGCACCGCGGTCGTTTAAACGTGCTTGCAAATATTATGGGTAAAACCTACGAGCAAATATTTAGTGAGTTTGAAGGGACTGCGATCATTGATCAAACCATGGGTAGCGGCGACGTGAAATACCACATGGGTTACGGCTCTGAAATTACTACGCCCGGTGGGAAAAAGATTCACCTAAAATTAGCGCCCAATCCTTCACATCTAGAAGCAGTGGACCCAGTTGTACTTGGTTTTGCGAGAGCAAAAGCAGACGTGCTCGACCAAAGTGCTTTTGATAAATACTTGCCAATTTTAATTCATGGAGATGCTTCTGTTGCAGGACAGGGCATTGTGTATGAAGTATTACAAATGAGTAACCTCCATGGGTATCATACCGGTGGTACGATCCATTTTGTAATCAACAATCAAATTGGTTTTACCACAGATTTTGATGACGCAAGAAGTGCCGATTATTGTACCTCTGTTGCTGCCATGGTACAAGCGCCTGTGTTACACGTAAATGGGGATGATGCAGAAGCGGTTGTTAAATGTGCCGAAATTGCAACACGTTACCGTCAGAAATTTAATTCGGATATTTTTATTGATATGGTGTGTTACCGCAGACACGGACACAATGAGGGAGACGATCCTAAGTATACGCAACCTCAGCTGTATGCATTAATTGATAAGCACCAGAATCCAAGAGAAACTTATACGCAGTTTTTAATCCAAAATGGTGAGCCAGAAGCGCAAGCACTTGCCAAAGACATGGAAAAGAAATTCTGGGCAGACTTGCAAGAGCGCCTAGATGAAGTAAAGCAGCACCCACTTCCATACAAATACCAAGCGCCAGAACTTGCTTGGCAAAATATGGGTAAGGCAACAGAACAAGATTTTCAATCTTCTCCTAAAACTGCTGTAAGTCAAGAAACATTTAATGTATTGTTTGAGCGTTTGATGCAGTTTCCTCAAGATTTTAAACCACTAAAAAAAGTGGAAAAATTATTGCAGGAAAAAATCAAGCTCATGGAAGCCGAGCAAAAAGTAGATTGGGCAACTGCCGAGTTAATGGCATACGGTTCACTACTGATTGAAGGCAATATAGTTCGTATGAGTGGTCAAGACGTGCAGCGTGGTACATTTAGCCACCGTCATGCAGTTATCAGAGACGAACAAACAAATAAGGGGCACAATAGGCTCAACCATTTTACAGAAGGTCAAGAAAAGTTTAGAATTTATAATTCATTGTTGAGCGAATATGGGGTGCTTGGTTTTGAATATGGTTATGCCATGGCAAATCCGAACGCACTTGTTATTTGGGAAGCACAGTTTGGTGATTTCTGCAATGGTGCACAAACCATGATTGATCAGTTTATTGTGGCGGGTGAGCAAAAATGGCAACGCCAAAATGGACTTGTGATGTTATTGCCACATGGTTACGAAGGACAGGGCCCAGAGCATAGCAGTGCACGTTTAGAGCGCTTCTTACAAATGGCTGCCGAATTAAATATTGTGGTAACCAATATTACCTCAGCAGCTAATTTATTCCATGCTTTACGCAGACAGCTTACTTGGAATTTTAGAAAGCCAATGATTGTATTTTCTCCCAAAGCAAACCTACGTAACCCAGGCACCTACAGTAAGGTAGAAGACTTTTTACAAGGGGGCTTTAAAGAAGTTTTGGATGATGAATTTGTACAAGATGCAGCGGCTGTTAAAAAAGTCTTGTTTTGCTCTGGTAAAATTTATTTTGAATTAGCAGAAAAGCAAGCGAAAGAAAATAGACAAGACATCGCGGTTGTAAGACTCGAGCAAATTTATCCATTAGCACAAGATCAATTAAACGCGCTGCATAAAAAATACAGCAAGGCTACTTGGTTTTGGGTACAAGAAGAACCGCAAAACATGGGTGCAGCTAGTTTCTTAAAAATGAACTTACATACCATTAATTTTGGTGTGATTAGCAGAAGCGCAAGCGCATCTACTGCAACAGGTTATGCAAAAGTGCATGCCGCAGAGCAGTTGGAAGTAATTGAAACAGCATTTAATATTTAATTTAGCATACTTAGAAATATCATTTTATGATTGAAATAAAAGTTCCAGCAATAGGAGAATCTATCTCAGAAGTTACTTTGTTAAAGTGGACAAAAAAAGATGGTGACTACGTAGAAAGAGATGAAGTGATTGCAGAGTTTGAAAGTGAAAAAGCAACTTTTGAAGTAAACGCAGAGCAGGCGGGTGTGCTTACCACTCTTGGAAAAGAAGGTGATACCTTGCTTATTGGGGATGTGCTTGCTAAAATTGATGAAACTGCCGAAAGGCCTGCCGCAGCCGCCGTTCCGGCTGCACCGGCTGCACCGGCGCCAGCTGCTCCGAAATCGGAAGCACCTGTGGCTGCGATCCCTAACGATGTAAAAGCAACACCGGTAGCATCTGCTATTATTGCTGATAAAAAAGTAGACCCAACAGCTATTAC
>CANHHX010000110.1 GCA_947461125.1 Bacteroidota bacterium
GGCCTATATTATAGGCATTCCCCTATCTTTGCCGCTCTAAAAAAATATGTAAACCCTTACCCATATGCAACTGAAAGGTTTAGTTCGATTTTTTGCGATAGCGCTGATTTTGATTTGTTTGTACCAGCTATCATTTACTTGGTTTGTTCGTAGTCACGAAAAAGCAATGGATGAAAAAGCACAGGCTTGGATGAAAAGATTTCCAACCCCGGAGCAACAATATCCTGGTGATAAAGAAAAACAGGCTCTATATGCCGATAGTTTAGCGGAAGTTAAAAAGGAAAGAGTACTTCGTTTATTAGATAGTACCAAAGAAACCAAATTAGCTTTTGGCCTTGTAACCTACCGTAGCGCTAAAGAAAGTGAGTTGATGCTTGGTCTTGACTTACAAGGTGGTATGAGTGTTACCATGGAAGTGGGTTTAGATGGCTTAATTAAATCATTAGCAAACTACACCAAAGACGCAAACTTTAATAAAGCATTAGATAACGCCGTAGCGCGTAAAGCCAACAGTGGCGCCAACCTTATTACTTTATTTGAAGAAGAATTTAAAAAAGTTAACCCTACTGGTAAATTAGCTCCTTTCTTTGCTGCACGCAGTAATGGTAAGGTAAAATTTGATGCATCTGACAATGCAGTAAACGAATATTTAACCGCACAAGCAACTGCTGCGTTTAACAATACCTACCGCATTTTACGTACGAGAATTGACCGTTTTGGTGTTGCTTCTCCAAGTATCAACCCTGATCCAGCAAAAGGTATTATTAATATTGAATTAGCAGGTGTCAATGATAAAGAGCGTGTACGTTCTTATTTACAATCTACGGCTAACCTTCAGTTTTTTGAAGTATATACATTTGAAAGCACCGACTTACAAAATGGTATTGTAGCTGCCGATAAAGCAGTACAAGATATGCTTGAAGGAGCTCCTGTTGTAGCTGATACCGCTGCTGCAAAAGATACCGCTGCTACAAAGGCAACCGCAAAATTAAAAGATAGCGCTAATGCTAACCCAATTGCGCGTTTGGTTCAGTTCACACAACCTTATAATGATGGCGCTGGTAAACCAGTTTTCCCTGCGGCTATTGGATATATTCAATCAAAAGATACCGGTACTTTAAACAGTTATTTAAGACTTGATTTTGTAAAAACAAAATTCCCTGCGAACCTACAATTCATGTATGGAAAAGCAGAAGCAAGTACCGATCCTAAATTCAAAGACATCCTTACTTTATATGCGATCAAAACATTAGACAATGGTCAAGCCGAATTAGAAGGAGATCATATTGCTAATGCTTCACAAGATTATGACGAGCGTGGAAGAATTGCGATCAAAATGAATATGGATAAAATTGGTACCAACTTGTGGGCTAAAATGACCACTAAAAATGCGGGTAAACCAATTGCCATTGTACTTGATAATTTCGTGTACTCTGCTCCTAATGTAAATGAACCTATCACTACTGGTAACTCTCAAATTAGTGGTAGCTATACCTTAAAAGAAGCTCAAGATTTATCTGAAATATTAGAGAGCGGTAAATTACCAGCGCCTGCTAAAATTGTTCAAGAACAACAAGTAGGTCCTACCCTAGGTAAAGAATCTATTATGGGTGGTGGTTTATCATTCCTCATTTCGTTCTTGGTCATTTTTGCCCTCATGCTACTTTACTTTAATACAGCAGGATGGGTTGCAAACGTTGCACTTATCTTAAACTTATTATTTACAGTAGGTATTTTAAGTGCACTTGGATTTACGCTAACAGCACCAGGTATTGCCGGTTTGGTTCTTACCATTGGTATGGCGGTAGACACCAACGTACTTATATTTGAGCGTATCAAAGAAGAACTTACCAAAGGAAAGAGCTATCCACTTGCTGTAACCGACGGATACAGAAGATCTTTGGCACCCGTACTTGATGGTCACATCACTACCTTATTAACAGCTATTATATTAGCCTACTTTGGTCTCGGTCCAGTACTTGGATTTGCAACGACACAAATTATTGGTATTTTATTATCATTATTCTGTGGTATCCTAGTTTCAAGATTAATTACAGACTGGTACACCAATAAAAATAGACACCTCGAATACTTTACGGGTATTTCAAGATCTATCTTCCAAAAAGCACAATTCAAGTTTATCGAATACCGCAAATTTGCCTACGGTTTATCTGCTGTGATTTTTGTACTTGGTATAGCTAGTTTCTTTAATGGTTTTGACGAAGGGGTTGAATTTGCAGGTGGCCGTAGCTATACGGTAAAGTTTGATAAACCAGTAAATGTTGAAGAAGTTAGAAACGAACTAAAAGCAACTTTTGGTGAAGCGCCAATTATTAAAACGGTAAACTCAAACAACCAACTAAACATTACCACTTCTTACAAAATCAAAGAAACAGGTAACAACGTAGATTCTTTGGTTGAAAAAATGTTGTTTACAGGTCTTGCAAAACAATTACCTGCAAACGTTACATTCAATGAATTTGAATCAACGTACAAGCAAAGTTCTCAAACGGTATTACCTACCATTTCTGACGACTTAAAAGCAGGTGCTACCAAAGCAACCGTGATTGCAATGATGGTAATTTGCTTATTTATCTTTATCCGTTTTAGAGATTGGAGATACTCATTAGGTACTGTATTTGCATTGTTACACGACGTGTTTGTAACACTTATCATATTTAGCTTTGCACGTACCATTGTACCGTTCCCGCTAGAAATTGATCAGCACTTTATTGCTGCCGTGTTAACCGTTATTGGTTTTAGTATGAACGATACCATCATTGTATATGACCGTATTAGAGAAGATAGCAGGTTACATCCAAACTTAGACAATCATACGGTGATTAATAAAGCGATTAACGAAACACTAAGCCGTACCATCATGACTTCCTTAACTGTATTTTTAACCATCTTAATATTATTCTTATTTGGTGGTGAAGTAACCAAAGGTTTTGCCTTTGCGATGTTAGTGGGTGTTATCACAGGTACCTATTCTTCAATCTTTGTAGCAGCTCCAATCTTAGTAGATTTTTCTAAGAACAAAAAGCTAAGCAAAGCAGCTAAAAAATAAGAACCTTATATAAGATTCCATAAAAAAAGCCTCGCACTTGAATTAGTTGCGAGGCTTTTTTGTGGATATAAATTTGATGAAATTACACGGCAAACGAAGTACCGCATCCGCAAGTTTTACTTGCGTTAGGATTACTAAATGTAAACCCACGGCTATTGAGTCCACCCTGCCAGTCCACTTCCATACCAAACAGGTAGAGTTGGTGGCTATTATTCATAATACATTCAATGCCTTCAATTTCAAAATGTGTATCTTCTGGTAAAGGCAAGTCAAAGCCAAGTACATAGGTCATGCCGCTGCATCCTCCCCCTTTAACGCCAATTCTAAGGCGCTGGTTGGTATCAAACCCATCCTCTGCCATAAGACGCTTGATTTCCACGATTGCACCCGCTGTTAGGGTTACTGGTGCCGTTTGTGTGATTGTTGAGCTAGACATAAGATCTAATTTTAGGCAAAGCTACTAAGAGGAGCGCAGATTGCCTTATTTTTGATAAAATTTAGCAAATGCTTGATACAACAACTGTTTTAACTGTTGTCATTGCAGTA
>CANHHX010000111.1 GCA_947461125.1 Bacteroidota bacterium
ACAGCACAACAAATGAAACGCGCTGCCATGGGTATCGAAAATGAGTAAGTTTTATTATGATCCCAATAAACTTGCAATAACAATTTTGTCTATTGGCAGGCTCATTGCTTCTTCAAATAAATCGTCTAGTGCAATCCACCTTGTATGCTCAGACTGTCCATTTTTATCCGCTATTTCGTCTGGAAAAAAATCAAAAGCAGTAGCCCTTGTTTTAAGGGGTTCCAAACTAATTGGATGTACGTAATAGTAAATAGACAAAATTTGATCTCCGGCTCTAAATGCAGAAGGCTGGTAAAAGTCGGTGGTATAAATATGATCGCCAACTCTTACATCTAGCCCTGTTTCTTCTTTAAATTCCCTTACCAAACAATCGCGGGTACCTTCTCCAAATTCGAGGCCTCCGCCTGGTAGCTTGGTAAAAAAATCACCCCTAATAAATTCATCACTTACTAGTAATCCATTAGTTGGATCTATTAAAACGCCATAAACACGAACAGTTATTTGTGACATGTTAGAACCATTTCTTTTTCATAAAGTACCAACTAATAATTCCTGCAATACCCAACGAAAGTCCAATAGGGATATAAAAAGAGTAGGGGTTGTGGGCACCCGGAATATGGTCTACGTTCATGCCATAAATACTTGCTACCATTACGGGAAGTGATAAAATAATAGTGATAGACGTCAAGCGTTTCATCACATTGTTTAAATTATTACTGATAATGCTAGCAAAAGCATCTAGGGTACTGGTTAAGATATTGGTATAAATATTAGCCATTTCAAGGGCCTGGCTGGTATCCACAATCAGGTCATTTAAAAATTCACGTTCTTCTTCATTGAGTCCTAAAAAATTAGTACGCTCTAGTTTCATCATGAGCATTTCATTACTGCGAAGTGCGGTAACAAAATATACCAAGCTTTTTTGAATACGCATTAGGTTCAGTAAATCGACGTTACTATTACTTTGGTATAGGCTCGACTCATACTGGTTGCGTCTGATATTGATTTCCTTCAAAAATTCCATAAAGTTTTGAACAACTTTTTCAAACACTTTTAGGATCATCATGTTCTTTTTGTCGGGATGTCTTTTTTGAAATGAGTTTAAGAACTTATTAATCGCGCCATTATCAAACGAATTAACGGTTATAATTTGGGTATGCGTTAAAATGATACAAATAGGAATGGTAATATAAAAGGCGTCGCTATCATTGAATGAATTGTTTTCGGTAGGGGTTTTAATGACCACAAACTTTACATTATCTTCTATTTCGTAACGGGGCCTTTCATCAATATCTAATGAGTCACGTAAAAATTCGATAGGTATATCTAAGGCATCACTTAACTCTATGAATTCCTCTTCTTTAAAAGGGGGGACGATGTTAACCCAAGCACCGGTATCAGGCTTGTCAATTTCAACCGTTTGTCCTTCTATATTTTTAAAATATTGAATCATGATAGTTACATT
Organism: Bacteroidota bacterium; assembly: GCA_947461125.1. Classification (GTDB taxonomy): domain Bacteria; phylum Bacteroidota; class Bacteroidia; order Chitinophagales; family Chitinophagaceae; genus Sediminibacterium. The sequence continues at coordinate 1,466 of CANHHX010000111.1, forward strand.
AAATTGTTATTTGACCCTCATAAACTAATGATGCAGGGCCGCATAGCCACACATTGTTATAATGTTGCGCATCTACTTTATTGAACTTTATTAGAAGATTACCGCCTAGGGTTCTAATTTTTGTTTCATGCGCGCCAATCGTATCAGCACTCATGGCAATAGCAGCTGCTGTTACACCGGTACCACAACTAAAAGTTTCATTTTCAACACCACGCTCATAAGTTCTAACAAAAAGTGTATCCTCATTCCATTCTACAAAATTCACATTGATACCTGCTTTGTTATAGGTTTGATTGTAGCGAATTTTTTTTCCTTCGGTAAAAACGTCAAAGTTTGAAAGACCTGATACAGGCTTAATGTAATGTGGGGATCCTGTGTTTAAAACAGTTGCTTCATGAACTAGTGATACTTCCTTTACATCAATCATTTTTAAATGGATCCATCCATTTTCATCAATAATTGCCTCATGTTCACCATCTGATGCGATAAAATGATACATAGTAGGTTGTATGCCATTGTCAAAAGCAAATTTTGTTAAACACCTACCTCCATTGCCACACATGGTTCCTAGGGCACCATCGGCATTGTAGTAAATCATCTCAAAGTCATAACTGTGATGCTTGTTTAAAAGCATGAGTCCGTCTGCGCCAATACCAAAATGCCGATCGCATATAAAGGCAACTTGCTCCTTGGATAGTTGAATATTATCTGCTCTATTATCAACTATCACAAAATCGTTTCCAGTACCTTGGTATTTATAAAATTGTAACAACATAATTAAAGTGTTGAAAGAATCTCTAATGATTGTTTGATCAAATTTTCTACAGCCGCATTGCCATCTTTGCTAAAAGTTTGCGATACTCGATTGGCTACAATCGCACTCAAACTTAAACACTGATGTCCTTGTAATTTTCCCAAACCATAAATCGCACTAGTTTCCATTTCAAAATTGGTGATTTTATGCGGGCCGAAATTAAAGGTTGTTAATTGATCTATGAGTTCCGTGTGCATGAGTGGTAAACGCAGTACCCTGCCTTGTGGACCATAAAATCCAGGACAAGTTACCGTTATTCCCTGATGATACCCTGTTACGAAATGTTTAAGTAATTTAACACTCGCGCCTGTTATATAGGGTCCAGAAAATGATTTATTCAATGTAATCTGATCTTCAAATGCATTTAATATTTGAGCTTCTTCGCCATTGTTTTCATGTTTGTAGAAATGAAGTAAGTTATCAATACCAAGCCCGTGCGTACTAGCCACAAAACTATCTACTGGAATATTTGCTTGCAGAGAGCCAGAAGTACCAAGTCGAATGATTTGCAGGGTGGTTAATGTGTTTTTGATGGTTCTGGTTTCAAAATCAATATTTACAAGCGCATCTAGTTCATTTAATACAATATCAATATTATCAGGTCCAATACCCGTTGAAACCACAGAAATTCTTTTACTTCCAATAAAGCCTGTATGGGTAATAAACTCCCTGTGTTTGCTTTTATGCTCAATACTGTCAAAATACTTACTTACTTCCGAAACCCTGTCAGGGTCACCAACCGTTAACACATTGTTACCTAATTCTTCGGGTCGAAGGTCTAAATGATAAACAGCACCTCTATTGTTGATAATAAGTTCACTTTCGGCAATTCTTTGCATATGGGCTAATTTTGAGCAAATTTCGGGTATTCAGATTTAGAATTTTGATTTTCCTTTCTTTGCTTTATTTTCGCAGTCCAATAATTGGTCCTGTGGCCGAGTGGCTAGGCAGAGCTCTGCAAAAGCTTCCACAGCGGTTCGAATCCGCTCGGG
>CANHHX010000112.1 GCA_947461125.1 Bacteroidota bacterium
GAACAAACCAAGTAAATGATAGCTGGTACAAACAAATCAAAATCAGCGCTATCGCAAAAAATCGAACTAAACCTTTCAGTTGCATATGGGTAAGGGTTTACATATTTTTTTAGAGCGGCAAAGATAGGGGAATGCCTATAATATAGGCCCAAACACCGCTCTTTTCATCTAAATCATTAAAAATCAATTATTTATCTCACATCTGTGAGCGTAACCTCAAAATAAAGAGGACTATTGGGTGGAATTGAGCCAGAACCATTACATCCGTAGGCCAAAGAAGATGGGATTACCATTTTAATACGCCCTCCCTTTCTAATAAGCGGAATAGCAATTTGCCAACCTTTAATAACACCGTTTAATAAAAAGCTAACAGGGTTAGCGCTCGCATCAAATTGAGTATTATTTAATAATTTGCCTGTATAAACAGTAGCAACCGTATTGGTTAGGGTAGGTTGCGAGCCTAGTCCTGGCGCCATAATTTCATATAAAATACCACTAGCATGCTCTGTGTAGGTGATGTTATTGGCAGTGCAATAGGCAACCATGGCAGCCTTTTCAGAGGCAACGGTAGCAGGCACACATTCAGTATTTGTTTTTCCGCAAGCAGCAAATAAAAACGGGGCTAATAAAACAGCCATCCAAACATTTCTTTTCATAGGTACAGTTTATATAGTTGTTGCAAATTTAATGAGATAAAGGCCACGGACCTTAAATTTCTTGCGAGTGTTTAGGATTGAGGGGTTTCGCGCTTTTGTTTGGCCAACAGCTCTTTAAATTGCTGTTCTCTATTTTCCCAACTAAAACTTCGGTAGAGATAGGCCATAAAAAAAGAAACGATTAAAATGCCTGCAAAAAATACGAACCCGTTTAATTTGCTATTGGCCTGCATATTGGCCCTCGTGTACCAGCCAGAATATAAAACAACGAGTACGACAAGGCCAAATACAAGTCCTGCCGAGAGGCCAATTAAAAATGGACGCTTGCTTGTTTTTTCGGCAATTCTGTTTTTTGCCCAGTAGTCTAGAAAGTCTTTTTCTGGTTGGGTAAGCATGGTGCAAAAGTAATTGATTGAATCAAGTTCTCCATCATACATTTGCAAATATATCAACCCAAGGTTCGTGAAAGAATTAGCAGCAGTCAATAAATATTTATGGAAGTACAAAGAGCGGTTTTTGCTGGGTACTTTTTTTGTGGTGCTCTCTAATTTTTTTGCCGTTATCGCCCCTCAAATTACAGGTTATGTGGTAAGTCAGGTGCAGCAGCACTTACCGGGTGCTACAAAATTACCACATGTTCAAACGCATAGTTACCTCGTTAATCTATTAATTGATTGGTTGGATACCCAGCAAATTAGTTTTGCAAAACTTGTGGCCATTTGTAGCGTTACCATTTTGATTTTAGCCGTACTAAGAGGGGTGATGTTATTTTTTATGCGCCAAACCATTATTGTAATGAGTAGGCATATCGAGTACGATCAAAAAAACGAAGTGTATGTAAAGTACCAAGCGCTCGATGCAGGGTTTTATAAAACGCATAACACCGGCGATTTAATGAGCCGTATTACAGAGGACGTTAGTCGTGTACGAATGTATACCGGACCTGCCATTATGTATTTGATAAACCTAGTAACACTAATTGGGCTTGCACTGTATTACATGCTCAAAAAAGATGTAACCCTTACCCTGTATGTGTTAGCGCCGCTTCCCATACTTGCAATTACTATATATTTTGTAAATAGTATCATCAATAAAAAGAGTGAAAAAATTCAGGGGCTGTTGTCAAATTTAACAACCAATGCACAAGAAACCTACGCGGGTATTCGGGTGATTAAATCTTTTGTGCAAGAAAAAGCAATGCTCTCTTTTTTTGAAAAAAATAGCGAAGACTATAAAAAAAATGCCATTGACTTAGCCAAGGTTGAATCCATTTATTTTCCATCGATGGCACTACTTATTGGACTTAGTACCATCGTCACTATTTTTTTAGGTGGCCTGCAAGCTTTGCAAGATCCAAGCCGTGTAGGCGTGATTGTAGAGTTTGTGATTTATATTAATATGCTTACTTTTCCCGTGAGTGCCATTGGTTGGACGGCTAGCATGATACAGCGTGCTGCGGCTTCTCAAAAAAGGCTCAATGAGTTTTTAGATATTCAAGAAAAAGTGACTTCTCCTACAAATGCGGTACAGCCCACAAAAAGTGCTGATATTGTTTTTGACAATGTAAATTTTGTATACAACCATACGGGCATTAAAGCCATATCCGATTTTTCGCTGACCATCAAAAAAGGCGAGAAATTATTGGTGCTTGGTAAAACGGGTTCGGGAAAATCAACACTTGCGCAGTTGCTGCTTCGTTTTTATGATCCAACGAGTGGGCAAATTACCATGGGGGGAATTCCACTTCAACAATATGACGTGCAGGCGCTTCGCCAGCACATTAGTTATGTTCAGCAAGATGTGTTTTTGTTTAGTGATACTGTTGCCGATAATATTTCGTTTGGAAGTAAAGAAGAGGTGGGTTTAGACGCCGTAAAAAATGCAGCATCCCTAGCGGCCGTTGACCATGAAATTGAGGGTTTTGAAAAAGGGTATGAGACGCTTATTGGAGAAAGAGGGGTGACGTTAAGTGGGGGACAAAAACAGCGTATTTCTATTGCCCGTGCACTTTTAAAAGCCCCTGAACTGCTCATTCTCGACGATTGTTTGAGCGCGGTGGATGCCAAAACAGAACATAAAATATTAAACAATTTGGCGGGCTTTTTAGACCAAAAAACTGCCATTGTAATTACCCACCGCATCTTTTCGGTACTTCATTTTGATAAAATTATAGTGCTAGAAGAGGGACGAATCCTCGAAATGGGTACCCATGAGACTCTTTTGGAAGCCCAGGGTTATTATGCCGAACTCTACCGTTTGCAGCGCACCGAAAACGACGATTAAGCCCGTTTGGTAGGCGTTTTTCACATGTTATTCATAGTTTTTTCTAAAATTTTGCTTGTTCCCAAACAATCTTATATTTGTTTAGAGATCATTCATCTAAACATTAAAAACTTACAACTGTGGCGTACGAGAACAACGATAGGAAAATGGAAAGTGTTTACAGCAAAAGAATTAAAGCTGGAAAAAGAAGAACTTATTTCTTTGATGTAAGAGAAACAAGAGGTAGTGATTATTA